>JANYFN010000144.1 GCA_025362675.1 Limisphaerales bacterium
ATCGCGACATCCCGTGGGGCACGATTGACATGGATTTCATGAACATGAATCAGGCCGCGCACGGCGACCGCGAGCACGGTTTCATCTGGAGCCGGATGCGTCTGGCGCGCAAGGTCGTTGTCGGTTTTTGGCAGGAAAAAAGCACGCAGGAAAAACTCGGCGCGTGGGCGCGTGCGGCGGCGGCGTGGGCGGATTGGCAGACGGCGAAGTTCGTCCGTTTCGGCGACAACATGCGCGAAGTGGCCGTGACGGATGGCGATAAAGTTTCCGCACAGATGAAATTTGGTTTCTCCGTGAACACGCACGGCGTCGGCGATTTGGTGAAAGTCGTGAACGCCGTTTCCGAAAAGGAAGTGGACGCGTTGTGCAAAACTTACGCGGATATTTACGACATGACTGCCGATTTGAAAAAAGGCGGCAAACGTCACAAGTCCGTCCGCGACGCGGCGCGCATCGAACTCGGCCTCAAAGGATTTCTCACCGCTGGCGGATTCAAAGGCTACACCGACACGTTTGAAGATTTGCATGGCCTCGCACAACTGCCCGGCGTCGGCTCGCAACGCATGATGGCCGCTGGTTTCGGCTTCGGTGGCGAAGGCGACTGGAAAACTTCGGCGCTTGTCCGCGCGATGAAAGTCATGGCGCACGGCCTCGAAGGCGGCACGTCGTTCATGGAGGATTACACCTACCACATGCAGCCGGGCAACAAGCTCGTGCTCGGTTCACACATGTTGGAAATCTGTCCGAGCATCGCGGATGGAAAAGTTTCTTTGCAGGTGCATCCGCTCGGCATCGGCGGCAAAGCTGATCCGGCGCGTCTGGTTTTCAACACGCCTGCCGGTCCGGCGTTGAATGCGTCGCTGATGGATTTCGGCAATCGTTTTCGCCTGCTCATCAATGAAGTGGATGTCGTCGCGCCGGAACATTCGATGCCGAAACTTCCTGTCGCGCAAGCCGTGTGGAAGTGCCGTCCGAATTTCGAGGACGCGTGCGCCGCGTGGATTTACGCGGGTGGCGCGCATCACACCGGTTTCAGCCAGGCGGTCACAACGGAGATGTTGGAAGACTTCGCGGCAATGGCGGGAATCGAAACTGTCATCATTGATGCCGACACGAAGCTACGTCAGTTCAAACAAGAACTCGCGTGGAACGATGTGGCCTACGGATTGAAGGGTGGCTGGGTTTCCTGAACAAAACACAAATTGATTTCCCCTCGAAGAAAAATTGTCTCTAAAAATATGAAACTGAAAAATTATTTTGCCGCCGCAATGTTGGCAGCGGGCATCTCGACGAACGCGCAGCCTGCGAAAATTTCCGTGGACGCGGCGCATCCGGCGCACGCGATTTCGCCGACGCTTTGGGGCATTTTCTTCGAGGACATTAACCTGTCGGCCGACGGCGGCATCTATCCCGAACTCGTGCGGAACCGTTCGTTTGAAGATTCCGAGAAATTGGAGAACTGGACTTTCAAAAGTGTCAGCGGCAACAGCGAGGCGACCATCAGCACGGCGGACGTGCACGGCCAGCCCGTGCCGCTGAACGCATTCAATCGCAAATCACTTCGCATTAAAACGGACGGAGCGTTCACGCTCGTGAACGAAGGTTACTGGGGCATGAACATGGTGAGCGGCGACGGCTACACTTTGAAGCTCGCGGCGCGTGGCGAAAAATTTGACGGCAAGCTCACGGCGAAAGTTTTGAGCGCGGACGGAAAAGTTTTGGCGAGCGGTGACATTTCCGGCATTGGCGGCAAGTGGAATTATCACACGCTCGACCTGACCGCGAGCGGGAGCGACCCGAAAGCGAAGCTGGAAATTTCTGGCGATGGTAAAGGTGTTTTGTTCCTCGACATGGTTTCGTTGCTGCCAAAAAAAACGTGGAAAGATCACGGCTTGCGCGTTGATCTCGGCGAGTCACTCGATGCGCTGCATCCGAAATTTCTCCGTTTCCCCGGCGGCTGCTGGGTGGAAGGCGATGATTTCGCGCACATGAATCATTGGAAGAAAACCGTTGGTAACGTTGATGTTCGTGAACCGCTCTGGAACATCTGGGGTTATTTTTCCACGCACGGACTTGGCTTTCACGAGTATCTCCAGCTCGCGGAAGATTTGGGCGCGACGCCGTTGTTTGACATCAACATCGGCATGAGTCACAAAGAAACTATTCCGATGGATCGCATGAATGAATGGGTGCAGGACGCGCTCGACGCGGCGGAATATGCGAACGGCCCGACGAATTCTCTGTGGGGCGCGATGCGCGCGAAGGCCGGCCATCCCGCGCCGTTCAATTTGGTCTATATGGAAATCGGCAATGAAAATGGCGGGCCGTCCTACAATGAACGCTGGCCGATGTTCGTGAATGCGATTCACGCGAAGTATCCGGAAATCAAATTCGTCGCGAACAACTGGGCGGGCGGTTATCCGAAGACACCCAAGGCTGACGTGGAGGACGAACATTTTTATGACACGCCGGAATTTTTCATGCGCCACGCGACGCACTTCGACAAGTATGACCGCAACGAGCCAAAAGTATTCGTCGGTGAATACGCAGTGACGCGCAATTGCGGTCTCGGAAATTTGCGCGGCGCCATCGGCGAAGCGGCTTTCATGACCGGTCTCGAACGGAATTCGGATCACGTCGTCATGGCAAGTTACGCCCCGCTGCTGGTGAATCTGAATCATCGCGCGTGGAATCCTGATCTGATCAATTTCGATAGCGAGAAGTGGTATGGCCTGCCGAGTTACTATGTGCAGAAAATGTTTGCTGAAAATCGCGGCGACGTTTCTTTGCCGACGACCGTTGATTCGCCGCTGGCGGAAGTTGCGCCGTCCGGCGGTATGATTGGCGTGGCGACCTGGAATACGGCGGCGGAATACAAGGACATCACAGTCACCGCGCCGGACGGAAAAGTTTTGTTCACTTCTGATTTTAGCAAGGACACCAAAGGCTGGAAGCTGCTCGGTGACGGCGCGGAATGGAAAGCGGTGGGTGGCGCGTTGCGGCAAACGGCGGAAAAGGAATTCATCCGGGCCATCGCGGGCAAGCGTGAATGGACGGATTACACGATCACCATGAAGGCACGGAAAATTTCCGGCGCGGAAGGTTTCATGGTCATGTTCCGTCTCGGTGGCAACGAGGATCGCACCTGGTGGAATGTGGGCGGTTGGGGCAACACCGCTGACGGCATTGAAGCCGGCGGCACGATTGATTCCAAGCCGAGCCACATCGAGACCGATCGCTGGTATGATCTCAAGGTCACGGTCAGCGGCAAGAAAGTGAAATGTTGGCTCGATGGTGAAATGATTCACGACGTGGATTTTGATTTGAACAGCAAAGTGACGAGCCTCTACGCCGTTGCTGCGACGGATGAAAAATCCGGCGACCTCATCGTAAAAGTCGTGAACGCGAACACGGTGGCATTGGAAACCGAAGTGGATTTTTCCGGCGCAAAAAATCTGACCGGGCAGGGGACAGCCACGGTGCTGACTTCCGAAAATGGTGCGGATGAAAACACGCTTGCGGAGCCGACGAAAGTTTCGCCCAAGACGGAAGCGGTGAAGTTCAGCGGGACGAATTTGAAACATTCGTTCCCCGGAAATTCACTGACCGTGCTGCGGCTCCAGACGCAAAAGTAATTAACCGACATCGCTTGGTTTCAACGGCAGTGGCCGGCTGTTTGAATCAGGCGTATTGTTGCCCAATGAACATTACCTTAAACATCGTCTTGCGGCGGCTCCATCTTTGCCTCGCGGCTTGGGCGTGTGCGGTGCTGTTCGCTGCCGGGTCGTCGAACGCCGCGCTGACGCATCGCTGGAGTTTCAGCGAGGCGAGCGGCACGAACTTGATTGATTCCGTCGGCGCGGCGAACGGCTGGGTCGTGGTGCAGGGGACAACGGATTACACGCGCGGCGCGGGCTTCGTGCGGCTCGCTGGCGGCACCTGGGGTTCGGGCGATTTCATGCAGATGCCGCCCAACCTGGTTGACACTCTGACAAACGTGACCGTGGAAGTTTGGGCCTCGCCGCGTTCGGCGCAAAATTGGTCGCGCATTTTTGACTTCGGTCCCGGCAACGGCACGGTGCAGGCGAATGATTTTTATCTTTCGTTCTGCATCGGCACATCGCTCAACGCGCAGCGCATGGAGCATGATCCGGCTCCGGCGTGGCGCGTGGACACGGCGCTCGCGACGACGGCGAACACGCAATATCACTACGTCGTGACGTGGAGCAAAACCGGCGGGCCG
>JANYFN010000009.1 GCA_025362675.1 Limisphaerales bacterium
CTTCCAATCGGGATTGTTTGCCGAGAAACCGGCGCTTGTCCATGAGTCGTTTGACGACACGGATGTTTGGCAGCACGCAGAAAATGGGCTCTGGCACGAACGTGCAGGAACGGTTGGTTGCCTTGCATCATTTGGATGCGCCGTGGCGACCGGCGGATGTGGAGCAGCGTGAAGGACGCATCTTGCGGCAAGGAAATAAAAACCCGGTGGTGCAAATTTATCGTTACGTCACCGAAGGCTCGTTCGATGCCTATATGTGGCAGACGTTGGAAACCAAGGCCAAGTTCATCGCGCAGGTGATGAGCGGGGACATGACGATTCGCCGGCTCGAAGACATGGACTCCGCCGCGCTGACTTACGCCGAGGTGAAAGCCATCGCATCGGGAAATCCGCTCGTCATCGAAAAAGCCCAGGTGGATGCCGAATTGATCCGGCTGACCCGGCTGCGCTCCGCCCATGCCGAAGAGCAGTATCGCATCCGCACCAGCCTCCGTCATTCCCGCGAGGAGGTGCAGACTTGGACGGAACGGCTCGCAAATTTGCGCGAGGATTTGACCCTGCGGCAGGATACTTCCGGCGACAGGTTTCGCGTCGAGCTGGACAAGCAAACTCTGGACAATCGCGGCATCGCCGGGGAATTGCTGTTGCGCCGCGCGGAGAAAATCAAAACCCGTTTCGGTGAGGACCTCCGCATCGGGTGCTTTGCCGGTTTTGATTTATTCATCCGTTCCGGTTTCAACAACACCGCCGAACTCGTGCTGCGCGGCAAAAACAGTTACAGCACCCGTGTCACGGACACCGCGCTCGGCACCATCCGTTCGCTCGAATCGGTGGTGCAGGGATTTGAAGAGCGCACCACACGGCTGGAATCCGACATCAAGGATTCGCAAAAGCGCGCGACCGAACTGGAAGCCAAGGTGGGCGCACCTTTCGAGAAGGAGGAGCGGTATCACCACCTGGCCAGACGCCAGTCGGATATTGAGGAGCAGCTTGATCTCACCAAGAATCAGGCACCAAGCCAAGTGGATGCAGCGACCACTGACGAGCGCGAGGAAAATTCTGAGAAGCAAACCGAAACAAAATCAATCCAGCAGACCCAGCGGGCTGCGGTTCGTGTATGAATTCAGAAGACCGATTTAAGCGCTTGTTCGCAGCGTCACCAGAACAAATGGAGGCCATTGACGGCATTCTTGAGTCAGGAATAATCAGGGGAAAGACGACGGAAACGGTTGGCCCCCTGCTTATGGGAATGTCGGCTTCCGCTAAACTGCTTGGCGTCAGCCGCGCTACCCTCTGGCGAATGATTAAGGGAGGACTGCTGCAAAAGGTTGAAGTGTTACCCGGCAGTTTCCGACTCCGTCGCGCCGATCTGGAGGCAATCGCCGCCGGACAAAAAATGTGCTGCAGTAAGAATGGTTCAGGTTTGCATGATTGATTGGCACCAACGACTACGCCTTAAAATTTTGTGTGGTATGATGTGTGGTATTATGTTCGCCGTATTTCAGGAAGTTCGCCTTGTTTCACCGATAAGCACAAAAACCCAATGAAGCACAAAATATCCAATAAAAACGGCCATTAAATCAGTGTTTCATGGCCGTAAATTGGTTGCGGGGGCTGGATTTGAACCAACGACCTTCAGGTTATGAGCCTGACGAGCTACCGGGCTGCTCCACCCCGCGATCAAGGTGGTTAAAATATAGGCAGCCCTCGAAAAAAGCAAGGTTTTTAAATGTCTTTCCAATTTCAACCCGCCGGTTGTCAGAGCTATTCGCAATATTTAGTAGCGATTTCATCCAATAAAATGGGGTGATTCTTATTTCATCGGCAGCATCGTCAGCGGATCGCGCAGCGGGAGTTCGGTGAATTTTCCGCCGAGTAGATCCTTCAGCTTGGCCGGATGATTGGGGTGGCCGAGGAGAATTTCTTCTTTATTGCCGACGACAAGCAAAATGAGTTTTTCCGGCAGTAGATATTTTTTGGCGACGCGTTGAACATCTTCTTTCGTCACGGCGGCGACTTTATCGCGGAACGTTTTCCAGAATTCCGGGTCGTTGGCGTGGCGGCCAGTGAATTCATCCCCTGCAAAGACATCGGCCACGGCCGACTTGGTCGCAAATTTTTGAGGAAAGGTGTTGATGTAAGATTTTTTCGCGATGTCCAGTTCCTTATCCGTCACAGGGGCGGTGGACATCTTTCCTAATTCTTCGAGGCACAACGAGGCTGCATAGGCCACGGTGCGCGACTTGGATTGAAAGCCGACGGTGAAAATTCCGGGGTAATAAACGCCACCGGGAAAGCGCGAGTGGACATCGTAGGCTAGGCCTTCATCAGAGCGCACGCGGCCCATGAGGCGCGAACTGAAGCCGCCGCCGCCGAGGATATTGTTCATTACCAGGCAGGCGAAGTAATCGGGATCATCGCGCATGAGGCTTGGCAACATCATGGTGACGCGGCCTTGGTCCACCTCGGGTTTGTTGACGAGATAAACGCCGGGGGCGGCGAAGGTGAAGTTGGTGGGAATCGCTGATAATTTGCCCGCAACCAGATGATCCATCTCGACGTTTTCCGGACCGCCGGAGAAAAGTTTTTCCAGCCGCCTGATCATGGCATCGCGATCAAAGTCGCCACTGACGCCAATGACGAAATTGGATGGCCAGAACCAGGCGTAATGAAATTTTTCCAAGTCGAGCGCGGTGATGGCGGCGATGGAATTTGACGTGGCGTTGCGGTTTTCAAAGAAACTTTCGCCGCGGGCAAGAAAGCTGGCTTCCCGGCCCTCGATGCTGGAGGAATCGTCATTGCGCTGTTTTATTTCCTGCAACAGTTGCAGTTTGCGGAGAGCGATTTTGTCAGCTTGAAATTTTGGTGCGAACAGAACATCGCGCAACAGGTTGAAACCCTCATCCAAATCTTTGGAGAGTAGATTCAAACCAACTGTGCCTTCAGTGTCGCCAATGTTGGCGCCCATATCAGCAGCAAGGAACGCGAGACGTTCCTCCAGTTGTTCGGCGGAATTAGTTCCCGCGCCGCCGTGCGTCAGCAACCAGCCCGTCAGCTCGGCCAGACCCTCTTTTCCGGCTGGTTCAAGATAAGCCCCGGTCCGAATATGGATCGAGAGATTGACGAGCGGGCGTTCGTGATCGGTCACAAGGTAGGCCACCGGACCCGATTTGAGCTGCACGCGGAAAGTGTCTGGCGTGGGCGGCTCGTATTTTAAGGGCGGGAAATTAATTTTTTCTGGGCGGTCGGGAATGTCTGCATGTGTCAGAATCAAGGTTTGATTTGAATTCGCAAGCTTGCCGGCGGCCATCCGCTCTTCAAAAGTGGCAATGCCTGCCGAATAAACCTGTGCCTTGATGGGGAGGGTTACAAAACCGACGAGAGGCATCAGCAATATGAGAATTTTTTTTTTCATGATATAAAAATTATTCAGTGGTGGTTTTTGCAGCAGCAGGTTTACGGGTAAAGGTTGCCACCGCTCGATTTTCCTTGGTGAAATACTCGTTCGCGACGCGGTGCACATCCGCCGCAGTGACAGCTTGCAGCTTGGCGTCGGCGGTATTGATTTCACGCCAGTCGCCTTCGCCTTCGTTCCAGATGAGTTGGTGCAGAATGCTCATGTTGGAGCTCAACTTACGATATTGAGCAGCGGCGAAATTATTTTTTACCTTCTGCAATTCCTCCGGTGGAACTTCAGTTTTTTTTAGTTTTTCAATCTCGGAATAAATCGCTTTCTCAACTTCTTCCGGCGAATGTCCCGTCGCCGCCTCACCGCTCAAATCGAAGAATCCGCCCCATTTCATCGAAATCTGACCGGCGCCGGCATCATTCGCGATTCCGTTGCTAACCACGAGGCTTTTGTAGAGTCGCCCCGTGTGATTGGATAAAAGCTCACCGAAAATTTGCAGCGCATAAGAATCTTTATGGCCAAACGGAACGGTGTGATGAAAAATTTCCACCTGCGGATTCGCATCCACCTCAGCATTCATGCGTTTCTCGACCGTTTGTTTTGGTTCCAGCGTGACGAGATCGGGAGGATTATTGGTGCCGCGCGGAATGCGTCCAAAATATTTTTCCAGGAATGGAGTGGTTTCCAGCGAATTAAAGTCACCCACCAGAATCAGCGTGAGATTTTGTGGTGCATAGTAGGTCGCGTAAAAAGCATCGGCTTGCACCTTGGAGATCGTGGAGACATCTGAAGGCCAGCCAAGCGTGTCCCACGAATACGGCAGCGCCTCCCAGAACATCGCGTTAAACGTCTCCATGGGCACCCCCATGGGTGTGGATTCAAGACGCATCCGCCGCTCTTCAAAAACGACATCGCGCTCGGAGTAAAATTCACGGAAGACCGGATGCAGCAAGCGGCCGGATTCCATCCACAGCCACAATTCAAGTTTGTTGGCGGGCACGGTGCAAAAATATGCGGTCATATCCTGCATCGTAAATGCGTTCATGCCGGAAGCGCCGTTGGCAGTGTAAATATTGTCGAATTCGTTTTTGACGAGGACTTTTCTTTCATCATCCACGAGGGCCTGAAATTGCTTTTGTAATTCGCGATAACGCGGCGTCCAATTTTCCGGCTTCAACAAACTATCAATTTTTCCGCTGCGAATTTCCGCGCGCATTTCTTTTTCCTCGTCACGCATCGCCTCGCGGATTTTTTCTTGAGCAGCAAGAATTTCAAAGTCTTTCGTCGTATCCGTCGTGCCAATGGTTGTGGTGCCTTTGAACATCATGTGTTCAAACAAATGTGCGATGCCTGTGATGCCTGGACGCTCGTTTGCACTCCCAACATGAGCCACCCAGCCGCCAGCGACACTCGGTTCATCATGCCTCTCAACGAGCAGAACCCTCATACCGTTGGTTAAATTGGTTTCGACTACCGGGACTTGTTGCGACCAGATTGATGGTAACAATGCGAGGAGGGCAAGGGTGCCAGCTGCCGTTTTTGCGGTATAGACCTTCATAGTTTTTATTTTGAAAACACTAGTTATATGTCATGTAAATACGAGAAAAATTGCTAACGAATAATATTCACGGCAGAATTTTTTCGATGAAAACGACGTGGGAAAAATTGCAACGACTAGCGATTGAAGAGATTGAAACACTGTTCGAGGAGTTGCCAAAGCCTGTGCGTGAACGTGCGAGCGCATTACCAATTATCTTTGAGCGTGCGCCCAGTGCTGAGTTGCAAGCTAATGGAATAGAAACTGATACGTTCGGACTATTTGTTGGGGCAGAGATGGCGGATCAGTCGATAGAAGTGATGCCGCCGCAGATAATTCTGTTCTTGGAAAATTTGTGGATTCTGGCCGATGGGGATGAAAAGACATTTTGCGACGAAGTTCGCACCACTTTTCTGCATGAGCTCGGACATTTTTTTGGTCTTGGAGAGGATGAATTGTTTGAACGTGGGCTGGAATAGCCCGTAAACAAAGGGTTTTATCAAGTTTCGACCAATCCAAAAAAAATTAAAAAAAACTATTGCGCAACAGATAATGTCTGATAATCTTTACATCCCTTCGCGGTAGTAACCGAGTGAAACGGCGGTTGAAAAACCGGTTGACAACGGTTGTTTAAATACAATAATATTTAAAAACCTAAACTTGTAACGACAAGCCGAGTGGTAAGTGAAAAATTCGGCGGTCGTATTTTTGTCCCCTGAATTGGGTGAATCTACAAGTTGTAAAGTAAAATTTTGGCGGTAAAACGCCGGATGTTCTTTGAAAATTGAATTGTGCGATTAGTAAAGAGCCCCTTCAAGGTTGGCGAGTTAGTTCGCTGATTTTGAGGAGTTTAACCAAGCAAATACAAAGCTGCCAATTAATCATTGGCAGGAATCAACTAACGTTTTATACGGAGAGTTTGATTCTGGCTCAGAACGAACGCTGGCGGCGTGGATAAGACATGCAAGTCGAGCGCTGATTTGAAGGTAGCAATATTTTCAAGTCGGAGCGGCGCAAGGGTGCGTAACACGTGGGAATCTGCCTTGAAGTGTGGGATAACTCGTCGAAAGACGAGCTAATACCGCATGTGATCGTAAGATCAAAGTTGGGGATCGTAAGACCTGACGCTTTAAGATGAGCCCGCGGCCTATCAGCTAGTTGGTGAGGTAAAAGCTCACCAAGGCTAAGACGGGTAGCTGGTCTGAGAGGACGACCAGTCACACTGGAACTGAGACACGGTCCAGACACCTACGGGTGGCAGCAGTCGAGAATTTTTCTCAATGGGCGAAAGCCTGAAGGAGCGACGCCGCGTGGGGGATGAATGGCTTCGGCCCGTAAACCCCTGTCATTTGTGAACAA
>JANYFN010000026.1 GCA_025362675.1 Limisphaerales bacterium
GCCAAGAATTTTTCTGTGATGAATGGGCTTGTGAACAAGAGTTCTCATATTTTCAGAAAAGTTGATTGGCCGCTTTTTGAGAGGTTGGTTAGCACAAATGCACCTTAAATGCCTTCCTCGATTCGTTCGCTGTAGCGACCTGAAGGTCGCGCTCCGTTTCTGAATCCAAACGGGAATCCCTCCTTCAGCCCAAGGTTGGTCCGAGCCGGACTGGCGATCCGCCTTCATCGAATTACGGCGTGACGAGTCGGCGCGGCAAGCCCGCCAATCGTTGGGAAGTTTGGGCGGAGGAGCACCTCCGCCCTACCAATTTTAATCCGGTAGGGCAGAGCTGCCGCTCTGCCCATTCTAATTCCCCAACCACGTCGTATTGCTGAATGACTCAGCCCCGTTGGGGCAAAACCGGAGCGCGGGTCTGTGACCCGCAGCAACTTCGCATATCGAGACGGCATCGAAATCTGCGACGCTGCTCTGCATATCCCTTTTGCTGCGACTCACAGAGTCGTGCTCCGTCCCAAATCCGAATGGGATTCCAACCCTCAGTGCCGGGAGCGCCGCTAAAACTTTACCAATGCTTTCCCCCTGCAATTTGAGCTAGGGCAACGTGGCCGTTAGCGTTCCATAGCCGAGTTGATCGAAGCCGCCGCTGTTTGGTCCATAGTTGCCGCCGCCACCTTCGGGTCGCACTTTCGCGGCCATCTTGGTGGTATAAGGTGCGGGTAAGCCTTTGCCTTTCACATAGTGATTGTAAACCAGTTCCCAGACGGGCCGCAGTTCTCCCCGGCCAGCGATGCTATTGGTTGTCTGTTTCACCTTATCGTTTTGGTAAGGTTTAAAAGGAACTTCCTCGCCGAGATTATATTTCGCTACATATTCGCAGCCGGCCAGAAAACGGTTGTCGTCATAACCGTAGAGGTCATCGCCTTGTTTCCACGCCATCTCGCAAATGGCACCTAGCATCCCGATGCCCATGACGGTGTGCCCTTGGTCGCGACCGCTTTCCTGCCACTGGCCCAAGCCGCCGGGGTGGACGTAATAAATCGTCTTGCTGATCGCGCCATTCCCGGGACCGGATTTGAGGTAATGAATCGCCGCGTCATAGATTTCGCGCCGGTCGCACAGCACGCCGATGGACATCATGGAAGCGAGGTTGCAGAGATCCCAGTTGGCCCAGTAATGATCAATTCGGGTGTTGTTATGGCGCTTGAGAAAGTCCTGATTGATCGGTAGGAAGACTTCCAGCATCAGCTTTTGAAAACGCTCTAAGTCAGCCAGCTTCCATCCGGGATAGGTGCGCATGATCTCGGCGGCATTGGCGAATTCGTAGCCGTAGATGCCCGCTGCCAAATCAACGTCCGTTGAGCCGCCCAACTTTTTCAGCGTCGCCGACCAAGCGTTGAGAATGGCGATGGATTTTTCCGCGTAACGCACGTCACCGGAGATGCGCCAGCGCAACGCGCAGGCGTAAGCGGCAGCGGCGTCATTGAACAGGAGCGCATAATTCTCCGGTTCCGTGTGCAGCGCATCCCGGCCTCGGACCACTAGCTCGGCCGGCCTCAGTTTGTAATTGAGCGCGGCGTGCGGATTCGCAATCAACTTCTCCCAACCGGATTTCCAAGGTTCGCGGTTCAGGTGCGAACGCATCCGCTCAAAATCGGCGTCGTTGTGCAGCAACCCCGGATGGATGAACACGATTGGCTTGGCAACCGCGAGGGCAGCCGCGGCCACGGAAATTTCAGGCGCCGCCGCCGACCCACAAACAACGCGTGAAATTAGAAACAATAACAGCAGGCGTTGCTTGAAATGTTTATTCATACCTACGATGGATTAAGCTATCGCCGCTAAAAGTCATGTTAAAAAAGACTATCGGTGCCCGCAAAATGTTACGTCAGAATAAAAACTGCCCAAGATCCCCTGTCACCGAAGCCGGTTCTATCTCGGCGACACTTCCCCTGCCCGATTAAACGTGGATCTTAGTGAGCGAACCCGCAGGGAATGCCAGCGGGTTTGGCGCACCGTTTCATTTTAGTTTCACGCCGGGATGGGTTCTCATACTCTGCACACCTTAATCGTTATGAACGACACCCCAACGAACAAATCCAATAAACCATTCGGTGAACGTTATTTTTATTTGGTCGCCACGGTGTTGCTGCTGGGGATGACTGTGATGGGCTTTCAACTTTTCTTTTTTCACGGCAAGGCTTATCCGGATCGTCCGCTGACGCCGCCGATTAAGACGTTGATCATCCTGCACGGCACGGCGATGTCGCTGTGGATGCTATTGGCGATCATCCAGCCGTTCCTCATCGCGAGCGGCAACCGGCGCGCGCACATGGCACTGGGCAAAGTCATGACGGTTATCGCCGTGTGTCTGGTGTTGCTGGGCTTGAAGCTGGGCGTCGCGGCGTGCAAAGTCGCGCCGCCGGACTTCATGTTTGGGCCGCTGACGCCGAAGCAATTCCTGTCAGTGCCGGTGGGCGACATCATCATGTTCGCGCTGTTCGTAGCGGCAGGCGTGTTGTATCGCAAGCGCGCAGACATCCACAAGCCGATGATGTTTCTGGCATCGCTGGCGGCGGTGGACGCTGCCCTCGCCCGCATAGATTTGCTGAACCAACTTTACCGGGGAACGGTGTGGCAAAAACTTTTTGGCGACTTCTTCTTCGCGCTGGTCATCACCGGCGTGTTCCTCCTCGCCAAATGTATTGTGTTCCGAAAGTTTGACCGCTGGTTCGCCGCCGGTTTCGGCGTGATGATGGTTTGGTTCTGGATGGTCACCCAATGCGCAACGACACCGATTTGGGATGACCTCGCGAGTTTCTTGCTGCGCTGACCGGCACTCAGTTCCCGAATCCCACGGGATTCCATCCCTCAGCCCAAGGTCGGTCCGAGCCGGACTGAGGTTTTGCTACTCAAATCACTCACCAACGGCGGTCAGAGGTTGGTCGCAGCCTGATTTTGGGCATCGCAGGTCCTCCGAACCCCGTCGCAGTCGTCCAACGGGTATCGCAGGTGGAAAACGGCCATCGCAACCCTTCCAGCGGGCATGGCAGCGGCTTCACCAATCCCAACCGGTTGCCATCCCTCAACCGAGGGTTGATCGGAAATGGACTGGCAGGAGGTTACTCTGGGATCAGTGCTCATACTACGGTTGATCCCCTTTGCGGAATCGCACTTAAAATCAGCCACTGCCGTGGTAAACGAAACGGGTCGGCTGGGAAGATTGGTTTTGAAAGGGCTGTAAGCCGAATTTTGTCTGCGTTCTTGCGAACGGAGAGAATCATTTGTCTGAGCGACCGATACCCGAAACCTGTTCGCTTTCGCGAAACGCGGAGCGGGCAGCTCCTCGGTTTCCTATTTGGCCTTGCACCCGACGGGGTTTTCCGTGCCGTGTCGCTTGCGCTTCACGCGGTGGTCTCTTACACCACCTTTTCACCCTTACTGCCATTCCGTTGCCGAAATGGAAGCGGTCTAATTTTCTGTGGCACTATCCGTCGAAAAGTCTTCCAACTTTCCGCCTGCGTGTATCCCAGACCCAAAAGTCTAGGTTACGCAGCGTCGCGCCCTATGGAGTTCGGACTTTCCTCCCCGGACTTGCGCCCGGAGCGATTCTCCGCCCTTCCAAAACCGTAATCAATTTAACCGTTGCCGCCGAAAGCTCAAGCCGCGATCCGGAAACTTTCGCGTGCGCCTGGCACAAAAATAAATTTCAACTCGCGAGTTATTCGCCCGTGCGGAGAAATAAATTGTCAGAACCGCAGATGCTTCACCGTCAATCCGCCGTGGATGAGTTGCTTCAACGAATCAATGCCGATGCGCAGATGCTTGTCGAGAAACACCTGCGTGATCTTCTCATCGCTTTTGGCCGTTTTCACGCCGTCGGGCGTCATCGGTTGATCCGAGACCAGCAGCAACGCGCCCGTGGTGATTTCATTGTGGAAGCCCGTGATAAAAATCGTCGCCGTCTCCATGTCGATGCCGATGCAGCGGATTTTTTTCAGATATTTTTTAAACTCGTTATCGTGCTCCCACACGCGCCGGTTCGTCGTGTAAACCGTGCCGGTCCAATAATCCCGCTTGTGATCGCGGATGGTTGTGGAAATCGCCTTCTGCAAACTGAACGCCGGCAGCGCGGGCACTTCCGGCGGATAATAATCATTCGATGCGCCCTCGCCACGGATCGCTGCGATGGGCAATACCAGCGAGCCGAGTTTCGCGACGTGTTTCAGTCCGCCGCACTTGCCGAGAAACAAAACCGCTTCCGGTTTGATCGCCGAGAGCAAATCCATGATCGTCGCCGCGCTCGCGCTGCCCATGCCGAAATTGATGATCGTAATGCCATCCGCCGTGGCGTTCGGCATCGGCTTGTCCGCGCCGCGAATCGGCACCTTGTGCCACTTAGCGAACCTCTCCACGTAGTTATTGAAATTGACCAGCAGGATGTGCCGGCCGAAGTCCTTGAGCAGCGTGCCGGTGTAGCGCGGCAGCCAGTTCGCGACGATTTCCGCTTTTGTTTTCATTCCTTGCCAAAGTGTTTTCACACAGAACCTCCGCGACGGCAAGTGCAAAGCGCATCCGGATAAAATCAGCAAGGTCTTTGGCAATCGAAACGCACCGGTCATCCGGTTGCGGGCGGATGACCGGCGCTGGGCGGGCCGCGCCGACGCGCGGACTTGGTAAGATCACACGTGGAATTCGCGATTCACGCCCGCGAGAAAAATCTGCTGCGGACGCGGCTGGGTCTGTTCCTGCCAGGCGTTTTTCACGGCGGCGCGCATTTTGTCGAACCACCATTTCGCCCGCGCCACGCGCTCTTCGCGGCGATGGCCAAAGTTGCGGGCCGAAGTGACGTTGAATCCGAGTTCGAGTTGTTCGTTGGTTGTCATAATTTTTTGTATCAATTACGACGACAATTTCGCAGACCCGGTAGGACATTGGCTGTCCGAGGGAAAAAATATTGAAAAAAGTTTTTGAAGAAATCCGAGGAGAAAAACCGCGAACTACCCGAAATACGTGAAAGGGAAAATGCAATTGATCCTCGTTCGCGTATTTCGTGTAGTTCGCGGTTGGAAATTTATTTCACCGCAATTCCACCACATCGCCCACTTCCAGCGGAATATCTTTACCGCTCAATAAAACTTTCGCATCCAGCGCCGCGCTTTCACCGGCACGCGTGATGATGATCTGTTTCGGTTCCACTTCGCCGACGTAATTCGCCGTGGCCACCGCCTGCGCGAGCGTCAGCCCCGCCACCCAAGGCACCTGCTGGTTTTGCACCGCGCCCAGGATTTTTACGCCGTTGAAACTTTGCGCGCCGGGCGACTGGCGCAGCGCCGCGTTTTGTCCGGCGAGAAACGCATTCTCCGCCCGCAACCGCGCTGTAGATTTCGTGGTGCAACCGGTTACGAACAATTGCAGCGAAAGAATCGCAGCCAAAATTTTCAAACTATTTTGCGGATTCAAAAACATATCATTCCAGCTTCTTGAGAATTTTTCCAAGGCCACCTTCATCCGGTTCAATTTCAATGCGGCTGCCTTCTTTCACCGGCATGACCGGAGCATGACCTGGAATTTTCACTGTTGATTTCCGCGCATGAACCATCGCCGGTGCCGCCGCCACCAAGCCGCTCGGCTCGGAAGTTTCATTATCCGGTGGCTCCGAATTTTGGCCGGGCAACGACCAGTTCGTCCGTTGCTCCAGCCATTTATTGTAGCGTTGAAAACTCCACATGTCGTGGTCCGCACCGGTTTCAATCGCAGACGCAATTTTGAAAAAGTCGCGCTGGCGGATCAAACTTTTCACCGCGTGCGTCGCGGAGAGAATTTCACATTCCGGCACGCGGATGTTCAAGTCGGCACGGAACCGCAGCCGCTGCGAAATCACCGCCACGAGACAGTCCGCGAGTTGCGCGGAAACACTCGACTGGATTTCCGCCGGGAACGCCGACACCACGCGCTGCAATGCTTCCGCGCAACTTGACGAATGCACCGTCGCCAAAACCAGATGACCCGTTTCCGACGCGCTCAACGTCAGCCGCATCGTTTCGGGGTCGCGCATTTCGCCGACCATCAAAACATCCGGGTCTTCGCGCAACGCGTCGAGCAGCGCCTGCTCAAAACTCGGCGTATCGCGTCCGACCTCGCGTTGGCGGATGTAGGCGCGACGCGGACGGAACGAATATTCAATCGGACTTTCCACCGTGATGATGTGCCGCGTCTCGGTCAAATTAATTTCCTGAATGAGCGCCGCCATCGTGGAAGATTTGCCGCAACCCGTCGGCCCGCTGACCAGAATCAAGCCATGCGTGTGCTTGATGAATTTTTTGAGATCAGGATGCAGGTTGAGTTTTTCAACGGTGGACTGAAACGAAGCCAGCAGGCGGATCGCCATGCCCACGCCGCGCGAGGTCTGCATAATGTTTATGCGGCAACGAACGCCGTGAATCGTCCGGGACAAATCATACGAACGCCGTTCCAAAAACTGCGGCCAAGCCTCCTCGCCGATCACCATACGCGCCATCTCGCTCAAAATCTTCGGCGGCACCGGCTCGCCCGCCACGCGCAACGACCCGCGAATCCGCATTGCCAGCGCCAGCCCCGGTTCGAGGTGGAGATCGCTCGCGCCATTCTCCGCCGCCAGTTTGATCAATGATTCTAAGTCCATTTCGGTTTCAATGATTTTACCAAACTTCAACACCGTCGCGGCAAAAAAAGTTGCGGCAAAATTTCAATGGGGTGGCAGTTATCGCGCTGCGACAACTCCGCCCGCGCAACAGCGGGCGGAACGGACGTGGCAAAGTTTGCTCTCCGTCTGGCCATGATGAGCCTTGCGGCCAAAGGCACGACGCAGGTGAACCGCATTTACCATCTGGATCGCGGTTATGAAAAGATGGATGAGAAATTTAAAAAAACTCGGCGCGCGGATTCAGCGCGTCAAGGAAGTTGAGCCGAAATAACGGCAGCTACGTTTACAATGCTGGCTCGTGTTTTCCTTTATTTGCACCGAGCGGATGGCGGAAACAACTGGAGGCGGTCAAACTTGAAAGGCTAGAAAAGCCAGTGCCGCAATGCTTGCATTCGTATTTGGATTTCTCATCGCCTTCATACAAAGCGTGTTTGCCTTTATTCGCGCCTGACGGGTGGCGAAAACAGGATGCCGCGGTCAGACTCGCAAGACTGGAGGCTTTGGTTCCACAATGTTTGCAGTAGTAGTTCATGTTGGATGATTGGCTGTCTAGTTCATTCGAAACAGAGTTAGTATGCGGTTCTACATCTTAAGCTCGACGGAATTTTCAGGCACGGAGACAGTGAGGTTACGATTTTCGTGGGTTTTAAAATCATCAACCAGTGTGGCGAGCATGAATTTGAATATTTCCCCACCTCGCGAGTGGATCAGTTCGGGCCATTCTTTCGACGAACCCCATTTATCTCGGTTCTTGTCATGCCATTCGTATGATCCACCAGAATAAGCATATTTCTTGTCTGCTGGGTGCTTGTTTTTTTCGGTTGAATTTTCACTCCCTGTAATCAAAAGGAGATTCCCGATTCCATTGATGCAATTATTGATTTGCTCAAAGAAGGACTTCCATTTCACCTCATCTTTGGACAATTCGTTCAAATTCTTGTCTCTGGCTTTAATCCAATCCCAAGCCTGTGGCAAAATGTGTTCGACCGAAATGCCGTCCTTCACCACGGTGCGGATATTTGCGCCATTTT
>JANYFN010000029.1 GCA_025362675.1 Limisphaerales bacterium
GATCAAGTTCGGCGAGAAGGTCGGCCACTTCGGGTTCCATCTTGCCGTTGCCGGAGAAACCGAGGTTGATGGCGGGCCAGTTAAATTTCCGTTGCAGCATGGCGCTGTGAACCATGCCGGGGCGCGACGCGGAAGCGCCCTGCAAAATAGAGGTGCCGTAGAAAACAATCGGTTTGCGCTTGCCATCGCCCCACGCCGGCGCGGCTTCGATGATGTTCGTGGGCGAAATTCCGAGTTCCACAAATTTGATTCCATTGTAGAGCGGGAGATACAAAAGATATTCGCGTTTGCCGGGAATCAAATCTTTCGCGAGCACGATTTCATTGGTTTGATTTTGCGGCGCGCCGACCGAAAGCCAACGCCAGCCATTTTCTGTTTTGACATACAAGTCCAAGCCGCTTTTCCCGATCGCCGTCATGTTGGCCATATACAACCACGATTCGGTCAATGCCCAGCGCGCATGAATCCGGGTGGCATCCGTCACGAACCGCACGCACATCCCGGCGGAGTTGCGCGATAAATCCCAGACGGGTTTGCGGACGACGCCCTCAGCCTTGGCGGGCAGGCGGTCGTAAAAACTTTTAGTGTTCGTCCAGCCGCGCCCCTCGACGCCGAACGACTGAATGTCTGACCAGACGATTTTTTCCGGCGCGGCATTGGAATTTGTCTGGGCGCTGGTGGAAGCGGCAGCATTCACTAGCAGCGCCGTCAACCAGGCAATGACTCGGGTGGAAGGGCGGATGGAAATCATAAGGCGTATAGTTGTTTGGGTGATTCGGGTGCAAAATGCCGGAAATCACCCCGCCCGGCTTGTCCTCACTTTAAGGGACATTACAGCGGGATAGACACGGTTTAGAGTAAGACCAATTCACTGGAACTTTTTTCCTGCGACCCGCCTTTGATTTTATGAATAGACATGGCCTTTCACAATTGACCCGCGAACCGATGCGGTTTCTGTTGCTTGGAATTTTTGCGTCGGGAATTTTTCTTGCGACTGGTTGCGGTAAAAAAAAATCTTTTGAGGTCGCGCCCTCCGGTAATGCGGTGGCTGACGCGGCATCCGCCAGCCCGTCAGCTCCGGTGCCGGGCAATGCGCCGCGCGTAGTGCCGGTCGTGGTGGCGGCCACTGCGGATGCCTCCGCGCAACTGGCGCAGTTGACGCAGGTGTTGCGCCGGTTCGCCGTCGAGCACCGGCAGGTTCCTAAATCGCTGAATGAATTGGTGGTGGCCCAGTATCTCGCGGCGCTGCCGGCCGCCCCGGCTGGAAAACAATTTGTGATTGAACCGAAACATTTGGAAGTCGTGTTGAAGTGATATTTTTATGAAGAACAATTTCAAAAGTCGGCGGTGCGGATTCACATTGATTGAATTGTTGGTGGTCATCGCCATCATTGCCATTCTTGCGGCGATGCTGCTGCCGGCACTTGCGTCGGCGAAGCAGAAGGCGTTTCGGATCCAATGCACGAATGGTTCCAAGCAGATTGGTCTGGGGTTCGCGCTTTTTGGTGGCGATCAGAACGACCGGTTTCCACCAGCGGCATATTCTACGGGTGGCTACCAGTATCAGTTGTGTTGGGATGACTACTTGAATAAATACATTGGCGGCACGGATCCGGATGCGGACTTATTGCTGGGAGTTTCGAGTGGTGGCATTCCAAAAATTCTCCGCTGTCCGGCGGATCGGATTGAGATCAGTATTCCATGGGCTTCATTTGGCCAGAGACGGACTTATTCCATGAATGGGGCAGACACGGTGACCCCAAACGCCAGCGGGGTAAAATTGCCGGCGGTTCCGACGCATGGCGTGGGAGTTTATATCACGAAACAGGATGGGTCGTTGCCGCCTTGGGATCCGCCGGGATTTAAAAGCAGCGTGGTGCAAGATCCGGCAGGAACGATCTTGCTCGTCGAACAGCCGGAGGGCGGGAACATCGCTGGCAATGATTATCCATCCTTCTCAATGGGGCCAACGGGAACCTATGTTGGGGATCAAACTCCTTATCAGATTGTCACCGGTGGGCCGCAAGGTTATGGCAGCGCCGCGTATGGTCTGCACAGCCATCGCTTCAATTATCTGTTTCACGACGGCCATGTTGAGGCTTTGAAGATTGAGCAAACTATTGGCACGGGAACCCAAGCTGCACCCAAAGGTATGTGGACGGTGATGGCAGGTGATTAAAAAAAGACACAATCCCGAAATAAGCTGTCCCACTTTTTAGTGACATGACAATTAACAACAACGAATTATAGTAATCACAATCCAACACACCCCTGTGCGCCCATCATTGCCATCATTTGCTAGCTCGAAAGCTGATCTGTGCCTTTGCACGCCGCGCAGGTGAGCCGTTAGAGATCCTGTTAGAGAAACCACCCCCAATCCAACCAAAGTCAAAAACGAAGCGAAATCCTTAATAAACTGACACCACCTCCCCCCAAAAAATTATGAAACTTACAACTATGAAAAATCTTTGCTTCGGCCTCGCGGCGGGCGTGATGCTGCTGGGCAGTATCAATAAAAGTGCCGCGTTGGACGACACGTTGAGCTACACCAATAATTTTGACAACGCTGGCAGCA
>JANYFN010000099.1 GCA_025362675.1 Limisphaerales bacterium
TTTGTGTCGGCGATAGCGTTTGAGGGATTGCCGAGTAGCATCTGAAGAGACGCATCGACAAAACCGTAGGACTGGATGCTGCCTAAAAGCAACATCAGCCAAACAAGATTTCCTGTAAACGCGCGCTTCAACCTTGCGTAAATTATTCTCCATGATTCGGGCGTCGGCTAGTGGTAATTTTCAGCATGACCTTTGAGCGAGAGAAGATGCGCGAAAAGCTGGCAGGTTTGGCTGCTGAAGGCATTTTCATCGGCACCTCCAGCTGGAAATATGATGGCTGGCGCGGCTTGCTGTATGACGAGTCTCGCTACGTCTATCGGGGAAAATTTGCCGAGTCCAGATTTGAGAGAAACTGCCTCACTGAATATGCCGAGGTGTTCAAGACCGTGTGTGTGGATGCGGCCTACTACAAATTCCCGGACGAAAAATATTTGACTGGTGTGGTGGCTCAAGTGCCTGATGATTTTCAGTTCGCGTTCAAGGTCACGGATGAAATCACGATCAAAAGGTTTCCGAACCTGCCGCGACATGGGCACCGGGCGGGGATGGTGAATGAGCATTTCCTTAACGCCGACCTGTTCCATCGCCTGTTCCTGGAACCCTGCGAGCCATTCAGGAAAAACATAGGCCTGCTCATGTTTGAGTTCTCGCGCTTTTACCCCACTGACTATGAACACGGCCGAGACTTTGTGACAGATCTCGATAAATTTTTATCAGCACTTCCGAAGGGCTGGCCGTATGCAGTTGAGATGAGAAACCGACAGTGGCTGCAACCGGACTATTTCAACTGTTTGGCGAAGCATCAGGTCGCCCACGTTTTCAACTCGTGGGAAGCAATGCCGTCAGTGAATGAACAGATGAGCCTCGCCAACAGCCGCTCGAATCCTGAGTTGTGTGCTGCGCGATTTCTGTTGAAGCCGGGACGCAAATACGAAGATGCCGTCAAATCATTCGCGCCTTACAATCGAACGCAGGAAGTGAATGAAGAAGCGAGGGCAGCTGGTAAAAAGCTGATCGCGGAAGGAAAGAAGGAGAAGAAAAAGACGCTCATCTACGTCAACAATCGGCTCGAAGGAAATGCGCTGGGAACGATTGCGGCGATGGCCTCACTCAAACTCTCAAACATTTACGACGGAAGATTTCGGAGTGAACTCGCACTAGAGGGCAACGCCCGCAATTTGCAATCTCGCGAACGTCTGGCCAACACTGTCGATGAGTTGCGACGGAACAAAGGCTGGAACGTCATCCTGCGCGGCCATGATTTGAGATTACGCGAAGCCCCGTGTGATCCAGTCAAGGAAGCCCCGGCACCAACCCGACTGCATTTCAAAGTTCAGGTGCGTCCACCGACCACACCAACATCGTTTGTTCCTCTGCGCGCCCGGAGCTATTACACGTTTCTTGATTCAACTTTGTCTCCGTCGCAACTCGTAGCCACCGCGAAGGAACATGGCCTGTCATCGGTTGCACTGGCCACTGTTCGCTATCCGGTTCTCGAAGTGGAAGCCAAAGTCGAACCGTTTGAGAATGGGCGCGGGTTTTCGTTGCGGGTGTTGAGAGCGGGGAAACCACGGACAACAAGTTGACCGGGAGGAACGGTAATTCTTCAAGCAGAACGGGCGGGTGATGAAATCGCTAATTTTCAGCGCCGATAGGTGAATAATGTTCAGCTTTTCTTGGCTGCTTTTCCTTTTGGACTGGCCGTTTCAGGCACGACAGCAAACCAACGTTTACCGTCTGCTTCGGTTGCTAATTCCAAATACTCACGCTGGATGACTCGTGGTGAATTGCCGCTTTCCAACGACACTTTCGCGACATCGTGTGTGACCGCAACTCGATAGCTGATGTATGAGTTCCGAAATTTATTTGCGCCCACGTCAATTCCCTGGCGTTTACCGTGGCGATCAAAAGCTTGAAATAGCGCCTGTGCACGCTGCCAACGGGCACAAATTCGCCCGGTGGTCTTTTTATGCGGAATGAGCCAAGCGATTAGATTCGCTGCCATAGGGATAAGTCGCCGCTGCTTTGTTTTGGTCACTTCGGCAGGTAACGTGATGTATTTGCTATCCAGATTCACATGTTCCCAACGGAGGTTTAACATCTCTTCGGTGCGCACTCCTGAAAAAGCCTTGATTGCCATGGGAGCAATCAGTCGGTCGGGAGCGCTATGCAAAACTTTTTCAATTTCTTCTATGGTGAAAATTTCATTGGCCGGTGAAACGACATCCAACGTTTTTACTGCTTCAGCTTCCGTCGGCATACCCTTTGGCAGATAACCGTTATCCCGCGCCATGTTGAACAGCTGCACGACAGAATTGCGGTAGTGATTGCGGCTCTTGGGTGCAAGTTCCACTTCATCGCCTTTTTTATTCCGGCCCTTCAACGTGCGAACCCAATCAGAGATTTCGGATGTCTTCACATCCATAATCGGCTTTGAAAAAGCCAGAGCAAATACTTGAAGCCGACGCTTCATATCGCGGCGGTGATATTCTGATTTACCGTCGGCTTTAAGATTGGCGTTCAACTCTTCGACGATGGCTGGTATCGACTTGATTTCTTTCACCGTCTTGCCGAACCGGTCATAAAATCGAGCGGCTTCAATTAGTGAGATCTCTCCGAGAATCTCATGAACGGTGACATATTCTTTGGCGAGTTCGTCCAAAGAAACGCCGAACGGGGCGATAAGATTTTTCGCTCGCGCATAAATCAGACTGTCCTCACCTTTGAGCGTGAGTGCGGTGGTGTCGTTGTTGAGGATGGCGGTCTTGATTGAATCAGCTTTGTCTTTGGCCGACTGCAACGAGTTGTGGCGTGTGCGAATCCGTTTGCCGCCCTGATAATAGCTGACGACGTAAGAGGCATAGGATTTACCCTCCTCGCTAGATTCTGGACCGGCTGCTTTTAACGGGTCGAGGTAAATCCTGATGGCGGTGGAACCCGCCATAATTGTGATGGGAAAAGTCGGTTGCTTCGCCATAAAAGGTGAAGCAGTGTCACTAAACCGTCACTAAAAGTCAAATAATTTCTATAAAACCATCAAAACATTGGAGAATTGATGGAGCGGGTGAAGGGAATCGAACCCTCGTCTCAGCCTTGGGAAGGCCACATTCTACCATTGAACCACACCCGCACGGTGTGAAGTCACCATATCTGCAATCTTTTTAGCAGACTACCTTCACGGTTGCAACCGCTTTGAGTCCCTAGGCGAACGCTTCCAGCTGTCCGATGGCGTTGCGCAGGGCAGATTCTACGGACACCTGACGTTCAGCGAGATTTATTTTTCCGGCGGGAATTTCGCGGACATAAAAGCTATCCACGGCCGCGCCGCGCTCGGTCACAATGCGAGCGGCTGAAATATCCAGCTTCAATTCCGCAAACGTTTGCGAAATGGCGTGCAGCAAACCCAGTCGGTCTTCGGTCTCGATTTCAATCAGGGTGCGGTCTTCGGAGGCCGCATCGTCAAAACGAATTTGGGTGCCGAGGCGTTCGCCGATGTAGCCTGAATAAAGCGGCGTGGCGCGGGCCTGCTTGGCAATTAATTGTTTCAAGTCGACCGTTTCGCCGGTCAGAACTTTCTCGAGCAGGTTGGAAAATTTTTCACGCTGTTCCCGGCTGGCCGGCGTGCCGGTGCGCCCGTCGTTCACGAAAAATGTGTCCAGTGCGATGCCATCGCTGCGGGTGAAAATTTGCGCGCCCAAAATATTTAAACCCGCCGCACTTAGGGAACCGGCGATTTTTCCGAATAGGCCGGCGCGATCCCAGGTGCAGATTTTCACGAGGCTGTAACCACGGTCGGGTTCATCGATCCACGCGGTCACGGGCGCGAGGCTGCTTTGGTTTTCGACGATGAGCCGGTGCATGAAGCGATGGGCCAGTTCGAGGTCATCGTGGATGTGCGCGGCGGTGTGGATGTCGAAATAGCGCGGTGGCAACAGGCGAAAATGGGCGTCCAACTCCTCGTCCGTGATGCGCGTGGGGGCGAGGATGCGGACTTCTTCCCGCAGTTCGGCGAGGGCGCTGGCGTTCGCGCGGCGAAATTCCGTGCCGCCTTCGAGCAGCGCGAGGGCGCGGGAATGTAATTGCCAAAGCAGCGCATCTTTGAAGCCGCTCCAGAGATTGTCGCTGGTTCCTTGGGAATCCGCAAAGGTGAGCAGCGCGAGTAAATTCAGTTTTTCCGGCGTGCCCACTTCGCGCGAAAAAGTGCGGATCACGGTGGCGTCATCCAAATCGCGGCGTTGCGAAATGACGGCCATCAGTAGATGTTTCTCGACCAGAAAATCCAACATCGCGGTGGCGCTGGCGTCGAGGCGTAAGCGTTTTGCCGCGCGCAGGGCGAGCGTGGCGCCGACTTCGGCATGGCGCCCTTTTTCGTGCGGGGTGGCCTTGCCGACATCGTGGAGCAAGAGTGCTAGATAGAGCACGCCGGGACGTTCGAGGCGTTGAAAAATCGGCTCGTAATGGCTGTAAGGCGGGGTGGTGGCTTCCCAAATTTTGTCGAGCTGCTGGATACAAACGAGCGTGTGTTCGTCCGCCGCGTATTGGTGGTAAAACTCATGTTGCACGAGGCAGGTGAGTTTACCGAACTCAGGAATGTATTTGCCGAGAAAATTCACCTCGTGCATCGCGCGCAAAATGGGCGCGACTTCACCGCGCTTTTCCAGAATCGTCAGGAATGTCTCGCGGACATGTTCATCGTTCAAAAATTTTTTATCGACGAGCGCGAGCGAATTGCGGATGAGTTGCGCGAGATCAGGATGCAACGGCAATCCGCGTTGCTGCGCAAAGAGAAAAACGCGCATCAGCCGTTTGGGTGAGTCGCGAAAAATGCGATTGTGCGCCGCGCAGATTTCCGTCTCGGTGAAAATAAAACCGTCCAACGGCTCCGGCGCTTGGCGGCGGCGGCGCGGGAACAGCGCGCGGAACGAAAGTCTTTTCGGGGCGGTCGGCAGCAGGGCCATGCGTTGCTCCAGCGTGCGCGTGATGAGAAAAATATTCCGCGTGTGCTGGTAGAGGTCGCGCATGAATTTTTCAATGCGCTTGCTTGGCGAGCGTTCGGCGTAACCCAGATTGCTGGCGACGGCGGGTTGCAGGTTTTTCCCGAGGACATCCTGCGGCCGGTTGGTGTGGTAATGCAGTTCGGTCCGCACGCGCAATAGGAAATCGTAGGCGGCCTCGAGCTGCTTGCGTTCGGCGGCATGGAGAAATTCTTTTTGCTGGAGATCATCGAGCGAGCGCGTGCGGTGTTTGAAAAACGCCATCCACGGGAGATTTTGAAAATCGCGCAAACCCCCGCAACCGTTCTTGATATTCGGCTCTTGCATACATGCCGAATTGCCGTGCTTGGCGCGCCGGGTCGCTTGATCCTCAATACGAGCGGCGATGTATTTTTCTTCAAAGCCGACCACGCATTTGGCCACGACGGCCTTCTGAAATTTCGCGAATAACGGTTCGCTCCCGGCAATCAGGCGCGCCTCGATGAGCGACGTTTTTGACTGCATGTCGGTATTCGCCACCGTCACACAATCATCAAGGTTACGGACCGAGTAGCCGATTTTTAAACCCACATCCCAGAGCGGATACAAAACGCCGTCCATGAGTTTAGTCAATGCGGGCAAGGGTTTTCCGGCGGCAACGAGACCGTCGTGCAGGAACATGAAATCAATATCGCTGTGCGGGTTCAACTCGGCGCGACCATAGCCGCCGATGGCGACGAGCGCGACCGCAGAAAAATCTTTTGGCAGCGGCGGCGTCACCCCCGCCTTGGCCGTAGCCCACAAATGGCGCACCAACGCATCGAGAATTTCGGCGCGGGCTTGGCACACCTCGCGTCCGCCGGCACTCGCGCGATGGAGTAATTTCAGGCGATGCGATTCAACTTTGAGAAAATTTTTGTAGCGTGCGAGTTTTTCGGCCGCATCGGCGTTTGGTGCGAAGGACAGGCGGGCCTCAGCGGCGGCTTCGATCTTAGTAAGCAGGTTCGACACAGACGCCAACTTTAAATCTTTGGACCCGTTGCCGCCAGCGAAACCTTGTCGTGCGGGCGGCGTTCAATAGACTCTCTCAACGATGCCGCTGACCACCGACCCGGATGCCGCCCTGATGCTGCGTGTAAAACGCGGCGATCGCGCGGCGTTCACGGAACTGGTCGAGAAATATAAACAGCCGCTTTTCAATTTTATTTTCCGCACGTTGCGGGACGAGACGGAATCTGAGGACGTCGCGCAAAACACGTTTCTTCAAGCCTACAAGTCGCGCGACCGCTACGAGCCGACCGCAAAATTCACCACCTGGCTTTTCACGATCGCGCGCAATCTCTGTTTGAACGAAATCCGCCGCCGCACGCGACATCCGGCGGAATCCATCCACGAGGACCACGCCGAATACGACGACCAGCCGCGCCAGCAATACCAGGACAAATCGCACATCGCTGCGCCGGAAAAACTATTGCACGCCGAGCTCGCCAAAAAAATTGAGGAAGCGCTGGCGGAACTTCCCGAGAACCAGCGCACCGCGATTCTGCTGTGTCGCCAGGACGAATTGAGCTACGAAGAAATCGCCAAAGTTCTCGACTGCTCGCTCTCCGCGACGAAATCGCTTATTCATCGCGGTCGCGAAACGCTCAAGGAAAAATTGAAGCCGTATCTGCAAACGGGCGAGTGGGACTAAAAATTTCAACCGCCAATCAGCGCCTAGCCTCGCTAATTTTTTTATCAGCGGAGAGGAGCGATGATTAGCGGTTGAAAATTCCGCTGGCTCAAATCTGATGGCAGAACATCGCGTCGCGCAGCTTGGGCTCAAACCAGGTGCTCTTGGGCGGCATGATGCCGCCCGCGTCGGCGATCTGCATGAGGTCTTCGATGCTCGTGGGGAACATCGAGAAAGCGCAGGCGTATTCGCCGCTGTTCACGAGTTTTTCCAATTCCGCCGTGCCGCGGATGCCGCCGACGAAATTGATTTTTTTGCTCGTGCGCGGATCATCAATACCGAACAGCGGGGCGAGGACATTTTTTTGCAGCAACGTCACATCGAGCTTTTCAATCGGATCATCCACGGCGGTGAATTTATTTTTGAAGGTGAGCGTATGCCAGCGTTTGTTCATGAATAATCCGAGTTCATGTTTGCGCGTCGGCTTGGCGCTGCCCATGCGGAGGATGCTGAAAGTGTCTTCCAATTTCTTGAGGAGTTCCGCAGGCGTGAGGCCGTTCAACTCTTTCAGCACGCGGTTGTAGGGCAAAATCTGCATCTGGTTGTGCGGAAAAATCACGGTGAGAAACGTCGCGCTGGGGAGCGCCGGGGTCTCGCCGATGTGTTCCAGAATTTCGAGTCCGCCAACTTGCCGGCGGGATGCCGGTGCTCCCGGAGCATCTTTCCGTTTCAAATAAACCCGCGCCGCCGCCGCGCTGCGATGATGGCCGTCGGCAATATACATAAATGGAATCGCGGCGAACTGCGCTTCGACGAACGCGATTTCTTCCGCGCTGGAAATCGTCCATGAGGTGTGACGCACACCGTCTTTGCCGGTGAAATCCACGGCGGGTGTCTCGGAAATTTTCTTCGCCACAAATTCATCAAACGCCGCCACCGCGCGATACGTCAGGAACACCGGGCCGGTCTGCGAGTTGAGCGCTTCAATGTGACGCACGCGGTCGTCTTCCTTGTCGGGGCGCGTTAGTTCATGCTTCTTGATGATGTTCTTGAGATATTCCTCGCAGCTCGCGGCGGCGACGAGGCCGACCTGCGCATGGGCGCCCATGATCTGCCGATACAAATAAAAATTCGGTTTGTCATCCGGCTTCAGTGCGCCCTGAGAAATGAGCTTCTGAAAATTTTCTTTACCCTGCGCATACACTTCCGGCGAATACAAATCGGTGCCGGCGGGCAGATCAATCTCCGGTTTGCTGACGTGCAAAAAGCTCAGTGGATTTCCCTCCGCCAGCACACGCGCCTCGTCGGAGGACATCACATCGTAGGGCAACTCGCAGATTTGCGCGGCGAGTTCGGGTTTTGGTCGGAGCGCTGCAAAAGGTTTTAAGATAGCCATAAATTTAGTTGGCTACGCTAGCAATTTTACTCGCGACACACGAACTTTTTTTCAATTGCAATTAGCCCTTTAGCCCGCGCGGCCGCGCGCCGATATGTGCTTGATGGATAATCTTGACAAGCTTTTAGATCGGGTCGAAGTGTTGCCCGCGTCGCCCTCGGTGCTCATCAAACTGCTGCCGAAACTGGCCGATGTGGATGCGAATTTCGACGAGGTCGTGGATATCGTTGCGCTGGATCCGGCACTCACTACCGAATTGCTGCGCATCTGCAACAGCGCCTTTTTCGGCCAATCTGAACCGATCGAGAACGTGCAAGATGCCGTGTCGCGCGTCGGCTATCAGTCGGTGTATTTGCTCGTGGCCATGGTCAACGGCGCGAGCTCGTTTCCCGTTCCCGCCCCGAAGGGCATTGACATCGGTCGGCTCTGGGCGCACAGCGTCACCACGGCGTTCAGCACCAAATACATCGCGGAATCTACGCAGCAGGATGGGAACCTGCTCTTCACCGCGGGTCTGCTGCATGACATCGGCAAGATCGTTATTTCACAAGTCAAACCCGGCGCATTGAATGGTGAACTTTACGGTCCTTCCGAAGACATCGGGCTGCAACACGAAAAAGAGTTGTGTGGCTTCAACCATGCCGAGGTAGGCATGGCCTTGATGCGGCGTTGGGGCTTGCCGGAAAAACTCGTGAACGCTGTCAGCCATCATCACCAACCCAACGGAGTCAACGGGCTGGAACCATTGGCGGCGTGCGTCGAACTCGGTGATCTATTCTCGCATGGTCAAACTGACCGCCGCGTGCTCGCCACGCCCCAGTTCATGTCGCGCCTCAGCGCCCTGCATCTCGGCCCGCAAGCCATGCAAGGCTGGTTCAAGAAGTTGCAAAAAAATCAGCAGCTCATCGAAGGTATGAGCCAGTTGAACAATATCAATCGCCCGGCGAAAAAGTAATTCACCCGATCAACGTCCGCACATCCACCGCGTCCATACCCGCAGAAAGGATCGCTTGCATCCCTAAATCCGTGTCCTCATAACCGCGACAAAATTTCGGCTCCACCCCGATGCGGCGCGCGGCTTCCAGAAAAATATCCGGCGCGGGTTTTTGATTTTTCACCATCTCGCTCGTTACGACGGCTTGGAATAAATGCCGGATTTTCAAATGCTCCAGCACGCCCACGATGATCGGCTCCGTGCCGCCGGACGCGACGGCCATCGGGATTTTTCCAAAATTTGCCTTCGCGATTTCCACCACGGCATGAATCGGTTCCACCTCGGCCATCATTGGCAGATACGCGTTTTCCTTTTCGTGCGCCACGGCAATGTGATCGAGCGAGCGACCTTGTTCCTCCGCCAACATTTTCAAAATGTCGCGCGACGGCACGCCGCCGAGCGAATAGAAACGGTCAATCGGAAAATGCAAATTGTGCCGCTGCGTGATCATCTGCCACGCGCGCCAGTGCAGCGGCATGGTGTCCGCCAACGTTCCGTCGCAGTCGAAGACGATGCCCTTCAGTTCAAAGTTATTTTTTTTCATTTCAAATGTGTGTCGAGAAAATCAAGGATGGTTTTTTGGTAAAAGTCGGGTGAAAACCGGTGCAGGTCTTGGTGTCGTGCGCCTTCAAAGACGATAAAATTTTTCGGCTCGGCAGCGTTTTCAAAAATGGCTTTGGCCTCGGTGAATTTCGTTTCGCGGTCCAGCGTGCCAGCGAGAAAAAGTTTGGGCACGGTGATTTTTGCCACCGCGCCCAGCGGGTTCAATGATTCCACCGCACAGCCAGCCCGGAAGGGAATTTGCGTGGTCAGTAAAGGTGAAAGGTAACGGCCAAGCGGCCCAAGGCGGATCTCAATCCGGTCTTTCGTTGCCGTTTCCACGGTGGAATACATCATCTCCAAAACCAGCGCCTTAACCTCCAGCGGCGGATCTGCCAGTGCCGCCGCCGCCGCGCCCAGCGAAACGCCGATGACGCCGACCGGCTTGCCGGGAAATTTACTCTTCACGAATTCAACCGCCGCCTGCGAATCTTTACTTTCCAAAAAACCGAAGGTGATCACATTGCCAGGGCTTTCGCCGTGCGCTTGAAAATCGAACAAGAGCACCGCGTAGCCGGCCTGTGACAAAAACCTCGCGCGTTCGACGAGCGAAGATTTGTCGCCACGAACGCCATGCTGCAAAATGACCACGCCGCGATTGGTTGCGCCAGCGACGAGCCAGCCGGAAATGGTTGACCCGCTTTTGCTCGGGAAGTTCACCGATTCCACCGCCAGATTTTTCGGCAAAGCCACCGGATGATTTGTGGTCGCACACAATTCACCGCCGACAATCCAGGTCGCAATCAGGCCGAGAACGAAGGCTGCAACAAGAAATTTGGAAATCATTTTCCAACGACGTTGGAGAAGGCGAATCATATCTGCACTGCCGCCAGCCGGGTTTCCATGTCGTGAGTCATCAGCGGATCAATCATCGGATCCAAATCACCGTCAATGAACACGGATAAATTATAAAGCGTCAGTTCGAGCCGATGATCGGTCACGCGGTTCTGCGGAAAATTGTAGGTGCGGTTTTTTTCGCTACGGTCGCCGGTGCCGACCTGGTCTTTGCGCTGGGCGGCGTATTTGGCGTTTTCCTCCGCAATTTTCCGTTCGAGCAAACGCGAGCGCAAAACGGTCATGGCCGTGAGCCGGTTTTTTTGCTGCGACCGTTCATCCGCGCAACGCACGATCAAGCCCGTCGGCTTGTGAATGATTTGCACGGCGGAATCCGTGGTGTTCACGCCTTGACCGCCT
>JANYFN010000113.1 GCA_025362675.1 Limisphaerales bacterium
CGGACCATTTCGCGATCATCCCGACGACGTTCTCGCCAAAAGGTTTGTCCGAGCCGGAGCAAAAACTTTACGACCTCGTAACGAAACGTTTCCTCGCGATTTTTTATCCGGCGGCAGAATTTTTAGAAACGAATCGCATCACGCGCGTCGAAGGCGAACCGTTCAAGAGCGCGGGCAAAGTTTTGGTGTCGCCGGGCTGGCTGTCGGTCTATGGGAAGCAATCGGATTCCGAGGAAACCCCAAGCCTCACGCCGGTAAAAGCGGGCGAGACGGTCAAGACCGCGAACATCGAGGTCAAAGAAAACATAACGAAACCGCCAGCGCGGTATTCGGAAGCGACGTTGCTTTCGGCGATGGAAGGCGCGGGCAAACTCATTGACGATGACGAACTGCGCGAAGCGATGAGCGAGAAAGGTCTCGGCACGCCGGCCACGCGCGCGGCGACGATTGAAGGTTTGATCTACGAGGAATACGTCCACCGCAATGGCCGCGAGTTGCAGGCCACGGCGAAGGCGTTTTCGTTGATGGAATTGTTGAATGGTCTGGGTATTCCTGAATTGACGAAGCCGGAGCTGACCGGCGACTGGGAATTTCAGTTGAAGGAGATGCAGCGGAAAAAAGTCAGCCGCGAGCAGTTCATGGCGGGCATCGCGGAGATGACGCGGAAGATCGTGGACAGCGCCAAGAAGTTTGAATACGACACGATTCCCGGCGACTTCGGTAAGCTCAACGTGCCGTGTCCGAAATGCGGCGGCGAAATCCACGAGCGTTACAAACAGTATCAATGCGTCAACACCGCCTGCGATTTTGCGTTCTGGAAAACGTTATGCAGCCGCATGTTTGAACCGGAAGAAGTCGAAAAAATCATCACGGAAAAAGTCGTCGGCCCGCTGCAAGGCTTCCGTAGTAAGCAAGGTTTTCCGTTTGCGGCCGTGTTGAAAATGACTGCTGAACACAAGGTGGAATTTGATTTCGGCAATGGCGGCAAAGACGGCGCGGGTGCGACGCCGATTGATTTTACGGGCAAGGAACCGCTCGGCAAATGTCCGGCGTGCGGCGCGAATGTCTATGACGGCGGAATGAATTACGCCTGCGAAAAACAGGCGGGCACCGAGCAGACGTGCAAATTCCGCACGGGCAAAATTATTTTGCAGCAGGAGATTTCGCCGGAGCAGGTGACGAAAATGTTGGCGACCGGCAAAACGGATTTGCTGAAAGGCTTTGTCTCCAACAAGACCAACCGCAAGTTCGAGGCGTTCCTCATCGTCAAGGACGGCAAGACCGGATTCGAGTTTCCCGTGCGCGAGAAACGCGGCAAAGGCGTGCCCAAGGAACCGCCGCCGAAGATTGATTTCACCGGCAAAGAAGTTGTTGGCAAATGTCCGAAATGCGGCGGCAACGTTTGCGACACCGAGGCCGGTTTCGTGTGCGAGAATTCACAGCTCGAAGCGAAGTCGTGCAAATTCAAGATTGGCAAAACGATATTGGAGCAGCCGATTGACGCGGTGCAGGCCGCGAAAATTCTAAAGACGAAAAAGAGCGACGTGATGGAAAAATTCATCTCCAAATCCGGCAAGCCGTTTCCCGCGTTCCTCGTGATGGACAAGAAGGGCAAGATCACCTTCGAGTTCCCGACGCGCGAGGAGGAGTAATTTTTTTAGCCGCTGAGCTGCGCTCATTTTCGCTGATGTTTTTTTATTAGCGTTCAGCAGCGAAGATTAGCGGTTCGTTTCCATGCAGCTTCACTTCAAACAACTCGGCCACGGGGAGCCGCTCGTGTTGCTGCACGGCTTGTTCGGCCAGTCAGATAATTGGTTTGGCGTCGCGCCGAAGCTGGCGGAGAAATTTCACGTCCTCATCCCTGACCTGCGGAATCACGGACATTCGCCGCACCACGCGGAGATGAATTATCCGCTCATGGCGGCGGACGTGGAGAAATTTTTTACGGCACAGAAAATTGAAAACGCGTTCGTCATCGGCCACTCAATGGGTGGCAAGGTGGCAATGCAATTCGCGCTGGATTTTCCGGCGCGCGTGAAAAAACTTATCGTCGTGGACATGGCTCCGCGCGCTTACCAGCGGGTGCATGGCCACATTTTTGAAGCGCTGCTGGCGCTGGATTTGTCTTCGTTCCAAACACGCTCGGAAATCGAAACCGTGCTGGTGCCGAAAATCCCGTCGCTGAATCTGCGGCGTTTTCTGCTGAAGAATCTCGGTCGTGACGACCAGGGGAAATTTTTCTGGAAAATGAATCTGCGCGGCGTGGCAGAAAATTATTCGCGGCTGGGTGAGGTTTTGAGTCCCAAAAATAATTTTCGGAAATCGACTTTGTTCATCCGTGGCGGCAAGTCTGATTACATTAACGCGGCGGATGAAGATCAGATCCGTCGGCTGTTTCCGCTGGCAGAAATCCAAACCATTCCCACCGCCGATCATTGGGTTCATGCCGATGCGCCCGAAGAATTTGTCCGGCGCGTGCTGGATTTTTTGTGAATCCGCTGGAATTTTTCCCAACTTGGTGCATTTGTATGGGCTGAATGTTGGCACCCACTGAATCCATTTCCGAGTCTTCGAGTCCTTCCCGCCTGCGGAAGTTTTTCCCCCACTGGCGCGAGATTCCGATGTATCGCGACGCGCTGGCGGCGGAAGATTTTTTGCAACTGCCGCTCATCACCAAGCGCGAAATCCGTCAAAACTTTCCCAATAATTTTTTGCACGCCGGGCAAAATCTCGACGCGCTGGTCGCCGACAAGTCGGTGGAACTCGAACACACTTCCGGCACTTCGGAGGAGCGCACGGCGGTGTTGTTTCCGCGCGGTTGGTGGAACGCGCAGGAGGAACGCGTGCTGCGCTTGAATAGTTTCATTGCCCGCGTTCTCGACGCGCATCCCAACGCCCGCCGCGCAACCATCGTGCCGCCGATTTGCAACGGCGTGGTCTGTTTCTCGAATTTCATGCCCAAGTCCGAGCGCACGCTCGGGGCGACGTTGTTTGTGAATCAAGCGCGGATTCCGTTTTTGCTGACGGATGCGGAACTAGCGCGCATGGCGGATGAAGTCGCCGAATCGTCGCCGGTTTTTCTCGATCTCGATCCGGTGCATGGCGTGTGGTTCGCGCTGTTTTGCGAGCGCAAGGGAATAAAGTTTCCGTCGGTAAAATTTCTTTTTTGCAGTTACGAATTTGTCAGCGTCGTCCACCGGAATATTTTGCAGCGCGTTTTTGGCGTGCCCGTTTTCAATCTTTACGGTTCGACCGAGGCTGGTCATTTGCTGGTGGAGAATGAGCGCGGCGAAATGCGCGGCTGCGAGGAAAATGCCTTTTACGAAATCATCGGTGCGGATGAGCGGGGCATCGGCGAGCTGGTGGTGACGACGTTGACGAATGACATCATGCCGCTGCTGCGCTATCGCACGGGCGACTTGGTTCAGCAAGACAGGGAAAAATATTTGGTGCATGGCCGGCTGCGCGATGCGTTGCGTCACCGCGCTGGCCAGCGCGTGACAACACTGGAAGTGGACCGTTGTTTTGAAGGCGTGTTGGGCATCGCGCATTATCAACTCCGGCAGGCGGAGAATGGTGATTGCGATCTGCAATTCATCTCGGATGTGGTGGCGATAGACGCGGGTGATTTGAACCGTTTGACCGCGCGACTGAAAAATGTGATCGGGCGGCGAACTGAAATCCCCGCGACGGCCGTGGATAAATTGCCGCCGCAGCCATCGGGGAAATTTCGGCTGAGCTATCAAGCATGAATTCAGAAGCAGAATTACCCGCAGAGCTTTACGATAAGTGGGTCGAAAAATTTCTCGCGCACCTAGCCACGGATCGTGGCGCGTCCATTTACACGCAGCGGAATTACTCGCAAGCGTTGACGGAATTCGCGCGCTGGCATCTGACGCAGCGTCAGTCGGCGGTGGCCTGGGAAACATTGCAGCGAGATGATTTTCGCTCATTCCTGCGCTATCTCGGAAGAAACCGATTGAGTCGCGCGGCCACGTCGCTGCGGTTTTCGGCGCTGCGAACCTTTTACAAATTTCTGATGCGGCACGGTCTCGTAGAATCGTTGCCGATCAAAAATCTATCGTTGCCCAAAGCGGAAAAGCGATTGCCGAAATTTTTGACCAAACAGCAGATGCTCGATTTGCTCGATGCGCCGAAAAAATTATTTGAATCCCAAGCGCAGCGAAAAGGAGCGGGGCGTCCGATGTCGCAAGAGGTTTCGTTGCGCGACACGGCAGTGATGGAAATGATTTATTCTTGCGGCTTGCGCGTGAGCGAACTTTGTGGGCTGCGCGTCGAAGACATTGATACGAGCGAATTGCTTGTGCGCGTCCGTGGCAAAGGAAAAAAAGAACGGCTCGTTCCGGTGGGCGAACCGGCGTTGCGCGCCATCGAAAATTATTGGGCTGTGCTGGCCAAGTCGCCGTTGGGCACCCAGCCAGTTTTTTGTGCGGACACCAAACAAATCGCGCCGCTCACGCCGCGGCAACTCGCGCGGCGCTTAAAAAATTATCTCGCGCACGCGGGGCTTGATCCCAAACTCACGCCTCATAAATTGCGTCACACCTACGCGACGCATCTGTTGGACGCCGGCGCTGATCTTAGGAGCGTGCAGGAATTGCTCGGCCATGCGCACCTCATCACCACGCAGGTTTACACGCACGTCACCACCGAGCGGTTGAAGCGGGCGTATGATGCGGCGCATCCGAGGGCGTGAGTAGGACAATTTTTGCAAAGTAAATTCGTTTGTCTTTTCGCAGTGCCGGCGCAGAATCCTAGATAAGGAATATTCTATGATTCCGCTGGATGAAAAATCACTTTTCGTTTCGACCGAAGTTAATTGATTCGCTGAAAGATTATTCGGCGCAAACTTTTGTTGCCGACCTCACTGCCGGACTCACCGTGGGCATTGTGGCCTTGCCGCTCGCCTTGGCTTTGGCCATCGCGTCGGGACTTAAACCTGAAGTTGGAATTTTCACAGCCATCATCGGCGGACTTTTGGTTTCGCTGCTGGGCGGTTCACGCGTGCAGATCGGCGGACCGGCCGGCGCGTTCGTGCCGTTGCTCGCGCCGATTGTCGTGATGATGGGGCCGAATGGCCGCGCCTTCGGGCCAGCAGGCTTGGCGGTGTGCGCCCTGATGGCGGGGGTGATTCTGTTCGCGTTGGGCGCGTGCCGACTTGGCACGATGATCAAATACATTCCGTTTCCCGTGGTGACGGGTTTCACGAGCGGCATTGCGATTATCATCATGAGCACGCAGATCCGCGATTTTTTCGGACTGCAAAATAAATTACCGGCGGACTTCATCGGCAAGCTGCGTGGGCTGGCGGAAAGTTTTCAGCCTAACTGGCCAACGATGTTGCTGGCAACTATTTCAACGTTGGCGATTTGGTTCTGGCCAAAAAAAATCGGGCGACATCTACCGGGAACCATCGCTGTCATCCTGCTGGCCTCGCTGGCCGTAAAGTTTTTTCACTGGGATGAGCAGGCGGGGATTCAAACGTTGTTTTCGCAATTTGGTGAAATGCCACATGGCTTGCCGCTGCCGCATTGGCCGTCGCTCTCGTTTGAAGAATGGCGGGCCTTGATTCCAGCCGCGCTCACGGTGGCCGTGCTGGGCGCCATCGAATCGCTGCTGTGTGCCGTCGTGGCCGACGGGATGATTGATGACCGGCACGATTCAAATCAGGAATTGATGGGGCAGGGCGTGGCAAATGTGGTTGTCGGAATGTTTGGTGGAATGCCGACGACGGGCGTTATTGCGCGCACGGCGACAAACGTGCGGAGCGGAGCACGGACGCCGGTGGCCGGAATCATTCACGCGCTGGTGCTATTGGTGATTCTGCTCGTAGCGGCCCCGCTGGCGAAACACATTCCACTGGCAGCGTTGAGCGCTGTGCTGGTGGTGGTGGCGCTGCGCATGGGCGAGTGGCACCAGTTTTCCCGCATGGCTCGCTGGCCGCGCAGTGATGCGATTATTTTTTTGTGCGCGTTCACGCTGACGGTTTTTCTCGATTTACCAACAGCCGTGGGGACGTCTTTAATTTTGGCATCGGCGTTATTGGTAAAACGGCTCGCCGAGACGGCGCACATCGAGCCGGATGCGGAAGTGACCCAAGGAAATTCTCCCGGACAACAGATTGGCGAAAAGAAAATCCCCGATGGCGTGGTGGTATTTCGCATTTTTGGCGCTTTCTTTTTTGGGGCGGCGGATAAATTAGAATCCTCATTGCGGCGCGCCGGTGAGCTGCCGGATGTATTAATTTTAAGGATGCGCGACGTATTGGCTTTAGACGCAACGGGATTAGATGCGCTGGAGGATTTGCATGAGAAATTGGAACGAAAGAAAAAAGTTTTAATTTTATGCGGGCCCCATTCGCAGCCATTATTCGCGCTGACTCGGGCTGGTTTTCTGGATCGCCTGGGCTTGGAAAATGTTTGCGGTGACATGGAAGCATCATTGGCGCGCGCCCGAATCTTGCTCAACCAAAAGAAAAAATAAAATACTATTGACAGCAAAAGCACAGTTGCCTAATCTGCCAAAGTCAGAGCCGTAAAATTTACAACCGAACACCTTTCAGATTTCGGAAGAAAGCAGAAAGGTGTGGTTTTTTGTCGTTTTACGAATCGGGTTTGAACGTATAATTTTCTGGATGCCCATGTAGCTCAGTTGGTAGAGCACGTCCTTGGTAAGGACGAGGTCATCAGTTCAATCCTGATCATGGGCTCCAGTTAAACAAAAAGCACAACCAGCAACACTGAAACTAAAATGGCCAAAGAACAATTTCAAAGAACGAAACCGCATGTCAACGTCGGCACCATCGGTCACGTTGATCATGGTAAATCCACCTTGACCGCCGCGATTGTCGCCGTGCAGCACCGCAAAGGTCTCGCGCCGGCGATTGACTACGCGACGATCACCAAAGGTGGCACGGTGCGTGACGAGACAAAGACCGTGACTATCGCAGTTTCGCACGTCGAATACGAATCTCCCAAGCGCCATTACGCGCACGTTGATTGCCCTGGCCATGCTGATTATGTCAAGAACATGATCACGGGTGCTGCGCAGATGGATGGCGCGATTCTCGTCGTCAGCGCCGCTGACGGCCCGATGCCGCAGACGCGCGAACACATTCTCCTCGCCCGCCAGGTAGGTGTGCCGAGTATGATTGTGTGCTTAAACAAGGTTGACCTCGCTGACGCCGACTTGCTCGAACTCATCGAAATGGAAATCCGTGAATTACTCACGAAGTATGGTTTTCCGGGCGAAACAACGCCTATCATCCGCGCTTCGGCGACTGCTGCCCTCTCGGGCAAGCCGGAAGGCGAAGCCGCTATCGCAGCGTTGCTCGACGCTCTCGACACCTTCATTCCTGACCCGACCCGCGAAATTGACAAGCCGTTTTTGATGTGCGTTGAGGACGTATTCACCATTGAGGGTCGTGGCACGGTCGTGACCGGTCGTGTGGAACGCGGCATTCTTAAGAAGATGGAAGAAGTTGAAATTGTCGGTCTTAAAGACACGAAAAAGACCACTGCGACCGACATCGAAATGTTCCGCAAGCTTTTGGATTCGGCCAGCGCTGGCGACAATGTCGGCGTGCTGCTGCGTGGCACAACGAAAGACGATGTGGAGCGCGGCATGGTTTTGGCCAAGCCCGGATCCATCAAGCCGCACACGAAATTTAAGGCGGAAGTTTACGTTCTTTCCAAAGACGAAGGTGGTCGTCATACGCCGTTCTTCACGAACTACCGTCCGCAATTTTATTTCCGCACCTCCGATATCACTGGCACGCTCACGCTGCCGGCGGGAATCGAAATGGTGATGCCGGGCGACAACGTCTCGGTGGATGTCGAATTGCAAAAATCGGTCGCTATGGAGAAGGGTCTCAAATTTGCGATCCGCGAAGGCGGTCGCACGATTGGTTCCGGCATCGTCACGGAAGTCGTCGCTTAATTGCGAAGTAGTTTCGGGAGTGCGGAATTTGAACCTCCGTGCTCCCTTTTTGTCCAAAGATGCGTCGGTGGTTTTGTCGGTTACGGCAGTAGCTCAATTGGTAGAGTAGTGGTCTCCAAAACCATTGGTTGCAGGTTCAAGTCCTGCCTGCCGTGCCAGTCTGCTAAAGTGGAGAGGTGGCAGAGTGGCCTATTGCGGCGGTCTTGAAAACCGCTGTGGGTGAAAGCCCACCGGGGGTTCGAATCCCTCCCTCTCCGCCAGTTTTACTGGCGTTTAACCGGCTTAAAAGTAGAAAGAATTTTTGTGAACGACTGGATACACATCGGAATTTGGGCAGTGGTAATTGCTCTAGTGTTCGGCTACCTCTGGTGGTCGGGACAGGTTAAAAGTCTTGCTGATTACATCGGTGAAACGCGAGAAGAACTTAAAAAATGTTCTTGGCCAACTTGGGAAGAGCTTAAAGGCTCCACCCTGCTAATTATGATTATGGTAGCACTACTTGGTGTTTTCGTTGTCATTACGGATCGCGTTCTGTTCGCCATCTTCATTCACTAAATTTCATGCCCAGCCAATGGTTCATTATACAAACGCTTTCCGGTCAGGAACACAAGGTTAAGGAAAGCATTGAGAAGCGCGTCAAGACCGAAGAGATGCAGGATAGCGTCAAGGAGGTTCTCGTGCCGATGGAAAAAGTCGTAGAGGTTCGTAACCAGAAAAAAACGGTCACCAACCGCAAACTCTGGCCGGGCTATGTTTTTGTGGATATGGTTTTGTTGGACGATGAGAAGCGACTCATTGAGTCCGCTTGGTATTTTATCCGTGAGACGCAAGGCGTTATTGGATTTTTGAGCGACCCGCCCCAACCCACTCCCACGGAAGAAGTGGAAGCGATCAAGGCGCAAATTTCAATTTCCGAAGACACGGAAAAACCCAAGGTCAATTTTGCGGTTGGGGAAACAATCAAGATCAACAATGGTCCGTTTCTCAATTTTAGCGGAGTGATTGAGGAGATTGATCCTGATCGTGGCAAGTTGAAAGTGACTGTGAATATTTTTGGGCGAAATACGCCCGTCGAACTGGAATACTGGCAGGTTGAAAAATCGTGAATGATTTGCAAATCGTGATCTACGAAATCACGTTTATGCGAAACGCATTAGAAATTAAATTTTATGGCTAAGAAAATTACTGGACAGATTAAATTGCAGATTGCGGCAGGTCAGGCGAATCCCGCCCCACCCGTCGGCCCCGCGCTCGGTCAGCACGGTGTCAACATCATGGGTTTCTGCAAAGAATTTAACGCGGTCACCAAGAACGATGCCGGTCTGATCATTCCCGTGGTCATCACGGTGTATCAGGACAAGTCGTTCACGTTCATCACCAAGTCGCCGCCGGCGTCCGTCCTCTTGAAAAAAGCTGCCGGTATCACTGCTGGCTCCAAGACGCCGAACAAAGACAAAGTCGGCAAGGTCACGCGTAAACAGATTTTGGACATCATTAAAATGAAGTCCAAAGACATTCATGCCAACTCGGAAGAGGCAGCGGTTCGCCTGATTTCAGGCACCGCCCGCAGCATGGGTATCGAAGTTGTCGGTTAACCAATAAACTCAATCGCGGGAGAATCCTCGGATTCGTTTGGACCGCACCAAAACAAATGCCCAGCAAAAGATTCAAAAAGGCGCTTGAAGTGGTTGACGCTAAAAAAGCGTATTCACTGAAGGAAGCCGTTGGCGTGCTCGCCAAATTCCCGAAAGCTAAATTTAACGAAACGATTGACCTCGCGTTCCGCCTCGGAGTGGATCCGAAGCAGTCGGATCAGATGGTTCGTGGCACCGTTCCGTTGCCCCACGGCAGCGGAAAACTTGTGCGCGTGCTCGTGTTCGCCAAAGGCAATGCCGCTGACGCCGCGAAAGCGGCGGGCGCGGAGAACGTTGGCTTTGAAGATATGATCGCCAAGTGCGTTTCAGGTTGGACCGATTTTGACGTGGCGATTGCCACGCCGGAAGCAATGATCGAAGTCCGCAAACTCGGCAAAGTGCTTGGACCACGGGGATTGATGCCGAACCCAAAAACCGGGACCGTGACGGAAGATACGGCAAAGGCTGTGAAAGAAGTCAAAGCGGGTCGCGTCGAGTTCAAGGTGGACAAGGCGGCTAATGTTCACGTCATCGTGGGCAAGGCATCGTTCAAGCCGGAACAGCTTGAAGAAAATGCACGCGCGGTCATTGAGGCTGTGGCGAAGGCGCGTCCGAATAGCGTCAAAGGAGCTTACATCAATTCTTGCACGCTGTCGGCGACGATGAGTCCGCCGGTGCGTGTGGATTTCCGCGAATTCATCAACTAATAAGAGGATTTTACCATGCGTGCTGAAAAGAAATTTTTAACAAGTGAATATGTCGCCCGGTTGAACGCGTCGCCGTTCTTCATCGTGGTTGGCTATCAAGGTTTGAAGGTTGCTCACATGAGCGAACTGCGGAAGCGTCTGACCCAGGCCGGGGCTGAAGTCCACGTTGTCAAAAACACCGTGTTCAATGTCGCCGCGAAGGAAGCGGGTATCGGCGAACTGAACGGCAGTCTCACCGGGCAGATGGCCGTCGTGACTGGCAAGAAAGATATTTTTGTCGCCGCCAAGGCGTTGAAAAATTTCGCGGCGGAATTTGACAAGCTGAAAATAAAGTTTGGCTTTTTGAACAACCAGCGCCTTGAAACGCCAACGATTATGTCGTATGCGGATTTGCCAAGCCTCGAAGTGCTCCGGGCAAAACTGCTCGGGCTGTTCAATACGCCTGCGACGCAAATCGCGGCGGTCATCAAGGCCAAGTCCGAAAAGGCGGAATAACACAATTTCCGGCGGGAGATTTGATTTTTTAATTTCAAATTTTCAATCGGGGAAACAACCAACAACCAAAACGTAAATCGTCGGTTCACAAGCCGTGAACTAAAAATTGCCGGGGCGCTGGCAGACGACGAGACGACAACATAGAAAGCAAAAGTAATATTATGGCAGACCTCGGACATCTCGTAGAAGAATTGAGCAAATTGACGGTTATTGAAGCCGCTGATCTCGTGAAACAACTTGAAACTAAGTGGGGCGTTTCCGCCGCGGCGCCGGTTGCCGCAGTGGCTGCTGGTGCCGCCGCCGCCGCCCCGGCCGCTGAAGCGCAGACCACGTTTGACGTGGTTCTTGTTTCGGTTCCGGCGGATAAGAAGATCGCCGCGATCAAGGCGGTTCGCGAAGTTAAGCCAGGCATGGGTCTCGCTGAAGCGAAGGCTTTGGTCGAAGGTGCGCCAAAGACGGTGCTTGAAGGCGCGAATAAGGCGGATACTGATGCAGCTAAGAAGAAGCTCGAAGAAGCTGGCGCAAAAGTGGAAGTCAAGTAACTCGTTTGTTTTACGGGGCGGCGGTATTTTGCCGCCGCCCCTTTTCCACCCGCGAAAAGCGGGACAAATTTTTGACAAAATTATTTTGGTAGGACAACTGGTTGAAGGTTTGGCAAGCTGGCCGTTTGAACGCGGCGGGCTTGCCTTGTGTCGTTAAGTGTCGGAGAAATCGGTGCGGCGTGAGCCGCTCCCAACAGAGAAAGTAAAAAATGCCATCGCGAGCCACAGAACGTATTAATTTCGGCAAAATCAAGGAAATCATTATTCCGCCGAACATGATCGAATTGCAGACGAATTCTTACAAGGAATTCATGCAGGCCGAGATTGCGCCAAAAAAGCGCAGCAAGCACGCGGGTCTGGAATCCGTTTTTCAGGAAGTTTTCCCCATCAGGAGCTATGACGAAAAAGTCGAATTAGCCTATGATTCCTACGACATCGGCGAGCCAAAGATTGATTGGTTAGAATGTTTGCGCGAAGGCTTGACCTACGGCGCACCGCTCTACGTCACGTTTCAATTGAAGGAAGAAGGCAAGGGCGCAAAAGAGGAAAAAGTATTCATGGGCGAACTCCCGCTGATGACGCCACAGGGCACCTTCGTGATCAATGGTGCGGAGCGCGTGGTCGTGTCGCAGTTGCACCGCTCACCGGGTATCGCGTTTGAAGCGACCCAGCATCCGAATGGCAAAATGCTCCACAGTTTCCGCGTCATTCCTGATCGTGGTTCCTGGTATGAAGCTCAGTTCGACACGAGCGACTTGCTCTACGTTTACCTCGACCGCAAAAAACGCCGGCGGAAATTTTTGACGACCACGTTTTTCCGTGCTCTTTCTTTCTTGGATCACGAATCTAAGGACAAGGCTAGCAAGTCGAAAGACAATGGTGGCCTTACGCGCGGAACCGACGCAGAAATTTTGAAGTTGTTCTACACCATCGAAGAATTGACGGTGAAGGAAGCTGAAAAAATTGAAGATTTGCAGAATCGTGTCTTGGTTGAAGACGCGGTCGATGAGGAGAAGGGTCTCGTGGTTGCGCGCGCTTTCGAGCCGCTCTCAAAAGCTGTCGTCAAACAGATCGCCGAACTCGGCATCACCAAAATCAAAGTCGTGGACACCTCGGTGGACGAGGGCAACATGATCAAGTGCCTCAAGAAAGATCCGGCAAAGAACGAAGAAGAGGCTTTGAAAGATATTTATCGTCGTTTGCGCCCTGGCGATCCCCCGACGGCAGCGAACTCCCGCGCGTTGATCAAGCGTTTGTTCTTTGATGAAAAACGCTATGACCTCGGTCGCGTGGGTCGCTACAAAATCAACCAGAAGCTCGGCATGAAGACGGATAGCCGTATCTTGACGAAGGAAGATTTGGTCGAGGCGACCAAATATTTGCTGAAGCTCAAAAAGGGCGAAGGCTCGCTGGATGACATTGATCATTTGGGCAGCCGGCGTATCCGCACGGTGGGCGAATTGCTTTCCAACCAGTGTCGCGTGGGTCTTTCCCGCACGGAACGATTGGTCAAAGAACGCATGACGTTGTTCGATCAAACGGTCGAATCCATGACGCCGCAGAAGCTCATCAATCCGAAGGCGCTCTCCGCCGTTATCCGCGATTTCTTTGGCCGGAGCCAGTTGTCGCAGTTCATGGATCAAATTAACCCGCTCGCCGAATTGACCCACAAACGCCGCTTGTCGGCGCTTGGACCAGGCGGTCTCTCACGCGATCGTGCTGGTTTTGAAGTCCGCGACGTTCATCCGTCGCACTACGGACGTATTTGTCCCATTGAAACGCCGGAAGGCCCGAACATTGGTTTGATCGCTTCGTTGGCGACGTTTGCTCGCATCAATGAATTCGGATTCCTTGAAACGCCTTACCGCAAGGTCAAAGATGGGCGTGTCTCGACTGAAATCGAATACCTCACGGCTGACCGGGAAGAGCAATACACGGTGGCGCAGGCAAACTCCGTGATGGATGACAAAGGTCATTTCACCACCGACCGCGTGGTTTGCCGCCAACGCGGCGAATTCGTGGACGTGGAACCGACGGCGGTTCACTACATGGACGTGTCGCCGAAGCAGCTCGTTTCGATTGCGGCGTCGCTGATTCCGTTCCTCGAACATGATGACGCGAATCGCGCCTTGATGGGTTCTAACATGCAACGCCAAGCCGTGCCGCTCCTCGTCACCGAGGCACCGCTCGTCGCTACCGGTCTCGAAGCTCGCGTGGCGCTGGACTCCCGCGCGGTGCTCGTCGCTGAGGCGAATGGCAAAGTTGCGTCGGTCAATGGAAATCAAATCATCATCACAGACAACGGTCAGTTGCCCGAAGGTAAAAAGAAAATCAAACACGATCCAGAGAACGGCGTTTCGATTTATCCAGTTCGCAAATTCATGCGCTCCAATGCGGCCACTTGCATCAACCAGAAAATTTTGGTTGGTAAAGGTGATAGCATCAAAAAAGGTCAAGTGCTCGCCGACGGTCCCTGCACGCAGGGCGGTGAACTGGCGCTCGGGCGCAACGTGCTCGTGGCGTTCATGCCGTGGAACGGTTACAACTTCGAAGACGCGATTCTCATTAGCGAGAAGATCTGCAAAGACGACATCTTCACTTCGATTCACATTGATGAATTTGAAGTGGCCGCTCGCGATACGAAACTCGGACCGGAAGAAATCACGCGCGACATCCCGAACCTCGGCGATGAAGCGTTGAAAAACCTCGGCACCGATGGCGTTATTCGCATCGGCGCAGAAGTGAAACCCGGCGACATTCTCGTCGGCAAGATCACTCCTAAATCCGAAACCGAACTCGCGCCGGAAGAACGTTTGCTCCGCGCCATCTTCGGTGAAAAAGCGGCGGACGTGAAAGACACTTCGCTGAAAGTTCCTTCGGGAACTTACGGCATCGTGATGGACGTGAAAGTATCCGCGAAGAAAGACGGCGAGAAAACGAGCCGTTCCGCTTCGAGCGAAGAAAAGCGTCACGCGAAGCAGATCGAAGATGATCACAAGAAAAAAACCGGTGAGCTGGAAGACCAGTTGACGGAAGCGTTGAGCAATATTCTGCTCGGCGAAAAAATTCCGCTCGACGTCGTCAACAGCGAGACTGGCGAGATCATCATTCCCGCTAACCGCAAGATCACGAAGACGCTGCTGCGTAAGCTCGCCACGGTCTATGATCGTATCGAGATTGATCCGTCGCCGATCCGTAATAAGATCAGCGAAATCATCGGCCAGTTCAAAAAGAAGTTCGATGATTTGCAGATGCAATACGACGAAGAGATGGAACGCGCCGAAGCTGGTGAAGGCTCGGAAGCGGGCATCGTCAAGTCGGTCAAAGTTTACATTGCCTCGAAACGGAAATTGTCGGTCGGTGACAAGATGGCCGGACGCCACGGTAACAAAGGTGTCGTCGCCAAAATTGTTAAAGAAGAAGACATGCCGTATCTCGCGGACGGAACGCCGGTGGAAATCGTTTTGAATCCGCTGGGTGTGCCGAGTCGTATGAACGTCGGACAGGTTTTGGAAACGCACTTAGGCTGGGCGGCGAAGCTGCTCGGCTTGAAGTTCGCCACGCCAGTGTTTGATGGCATGAAGGAAAAGGACATTCGTGGCTATCTTAAGCAGGCCGGTTTGCCCGAACACGCCAAGACACATTTGATTGATGGACGCACTGGTGAGATTTTCGACCAAGAAATTGTCGTCGGCTACATCTACATGATGAAGCTGGGTCACTTGGTCGCGGACAAGATTCACGCCCGTGCGGTCGGACCTTATTCACTCGTCACTCAGCAACCGCTGGGCGGCAAGGCGCAATACGGCGGCCAGCGCTTCGGCGAAATGGAAGTGTGGGCGATGGAAGCCTACGGCGCCGCTTACACGTTGCAGGAATTGCTCACCGTCAAATCCGACGATGTGCAGGGCCGCACGCGCATCTACGAAAGCATTGTCAAAGGCGACAACTCGTTGGAAGCCGGTATTCCCGAATCGTTCAACGTGCTCGTCAAGGAAATGCAATCCCTCGGTCTCGATGTGAAGGTCGGATATTCCAATCCGATTGAACATTCCAACGGCGACAACGCCGCTACTGCTGCCGCTGCCGTTTTGGCTGCGGTTTAACCGAAACTTTGCTGAAAGAAAATCGTATGACCAGTTCCAAAGAAAACGCCCGCGAGATCCTCGGCCTCGAAAAAGTCAACCAGGTTGACTACGTCGGCATCACGCTCGCGTCGCCTGAAGCCATCCGCTCGTGGAGCAAGGGTGAAGTCAAGAATCCAGAGACCATCAACTACCGCACGTTCAAACCGGAAAAGGGCGGCCTTTTCTGCGAACGCATCTTCGGTCCCGTCAAGGACTGGGAATGTTCTTGCGGTAAATACAAACGCATCAAGCATCGCGGTATCGTGTGCGACCGTTGCGGCGTAGAAGTGACGTTGTCCCGCGTTCGCCGCGAACGCATGGGTCACATCGAACTTGCGGTGCCGACGTGCCATATCTGGTTCTTCAAGTGCATGCCCTCGCGCATCGGTCTGGCGCTCGACATGACTGCGCGCCATTTGGAACGCATCATTTATTACGAGGATTACCTCGTGATTGATCCCGGTAGCACGCCGCTCAAACAGCACCAGTTGCTTACGGAAAATGAATGCCGTGAAGCGCGTGAAACTTACGGCGCAGAAGCGTTCGTCGCCAAGATGGGCGCCGAAGCTGTGCGCGAAGCGATGGAACGTGTTGACCTCGTAAAACAGGCCGACGAACTCGCGATTGCGATGACGGAAACTAAGAGCAAACAGATCCGTAAAAAATTGGCGAAACGCATCAAGCTGTTGCAAGGTTTGCACTCATCGAAGAGCCGTCCGGAATGGATGATTCTCACAGTGTTGCCGGTGATTCCGCCGGACTTGCGTCCGTTGGTTCCGCTCGAAGGCGGACGTTTCGCGACGTCTGACTTGAATGATCTTTATCGCCGCGTCATTAACCGCAACAACCGTCTTCGCACGTTGCTCCAGTTGAAAACGCCGGAAGTCATTATCCGTAACGAGAAACGCATGTTGCAGGAAGCTGTGGACGCGTTGTTCGACAACGGTCGTCACGGGCGCCCAGTTACGGGCGCAGGAAATCGCTCGCTGAAATCTTTGAGCGATATGCTCAAGGGCAAAGGTGGCCGTTTCCGTCAGAACTTGCTCGGCAAACGCGTGGATTATTCAGGCCGTTCCGTCATCGTGATCGGACCGGAACTGAAATTGAACCAGTGCGGTTTGCCGAAGAAAATGGCGCTCGTTTTGTTCGAGCCGTTTATCATCCGCCGCTTGAAAGAACTCGGCTACGTTCACACCGTCCGCAGCGCGAAGAAAATGATCGAGCGCCAGACGAAAGAAGTTTGGGACGTTTTGGAAGAAGTAACGAAGGGTCATCCGGTTCTCTTGAACCGCGCGCCGACGTTGCATCGTTTGTCCGTCCAAGCGTTCGAGCCGATGTTGATTGAAGGCGAAGCGATTCGTATTCATCCGCTGGTTTGCACAGCATACAACGCGGATTTCGACGGTGACCAAATGGCCGTTCACGTTCCGCTTTCTGTGGAAGCGCAACTCGAAGCGCGTTTATTGATGATGGCGACAAATAATATTTTCTCGCCGTCTTCCGGCAAGCCGATCATCACGCCGACGCAGGACATCACGCTCGGTTGCTATTACGTCACGGCGGAACCGCGCAAGGCGCTGCCCGCTGATCTTTACACGCTGCCATTGTTC
>JANYFN010000115.1 GCA_025362675.1 Limisphaerales bacterium
CAGCCAGTGAAAGACGACGCCAAGTAACGGATTCGGTTGCATGATTTAAGTTTAGTTGGGTTTAGGTTAGTTCCGCTGGCGCAAAAGATTTTTCTCGTAGCTCTTCACTTCCGGGAGCCAGTGCTCGCCGACGGGCACGCCGAGGTTGGGGTAACGTTGTTGAGCGAGTGAATAAAATTTGGCGCTGAGCATGTCAGATCAATTAAATAAATTTGGGAATTTGTCCGCGCAGGCTAATCGCGTCGTTGCGGACAGGCAATCACCAATTCCAATTCCGTGAGTAATAGCGTGGTGACGAAATAATCCGCCCGAAGTTTCGCATCTGACAGTTATCAAAAAACCATAAAACTGAACGGGGTTGCGCAAACCCTCGGCTTGCATATATTCAGCACCATGACTCTTTCCCGAAAATCGCTCGTCCTTTTATTGTGGACGAGCCTGCTGCTGCCCGGATTGCGGGCGGATCCGACCAACGCCATTCTCTTCGTCACGCAGGTTCCCGTGGCGGCCGATTTTACCACCATCGGTTCGACGTTTGGAAATCATCAGCCATCGCTCGTTGCGTGCGGGCGCGGCGGCGATCTTTATATTCGTTATCCCGGCGGTGCGCTGAAAAATCTGACGCGCGCGGCGGGGTTTGGTCAATGGGGATCGCAAACGACCAATGCCATCGCGGTGCGGCAACCGTGCATGCATTGGAGCGGGACGAAAGCCGTGTTCAGCATGGTCGTCGGCGCGCCGCAGTTTCAGTTTGATTATGCTGACACGGGCGTTTGGCAACTTTACGAAATCACGAATTTTATCAACTCCAACGCCGTGCCGATGATCACGAAGGTTCCGAATCAACCGACGAACTACAATAATATTTCGCCCATCTACGGGTCCGATGACCGGATCATTTTCACCAGCGATCGCCCGCGCAGCGGCGAACCGCATCTGTATCCGCAACTGGATGAATACGAGGAAGCGCCGACCGTAACCGGCTTGTGGAGTTTGCAACCGACGAACGGCGATCTGTTTCTGATCAATCACACACCGAGCGGTGCGTTTTCGCCGACGGTGGACAGTGCGGGCCGAATTATTTTTGCGCGCTGGGATCATTTACAGCGCGATCAACAGGCGGACACCGATTGGGTTCACGGTTATATCACTTACGGCGCTTTCAATTGGAGCGATGAATCTTCTAATTCGGTTCCGACGACGAATCAGGCAGAAGTTTTTCCCGAGCCGCGTCCCGTTCGCCCGGATTTGCTCGCAGGCACCGGTCTGGCTGGCCATGTGTTCAACCAGTTTTTTCCGTGGGCCATCAATCAGGACGGCACCGATGAAGAAACCTTGAATCACATCGGTCGCCACGAAATCGGTGGTAGCTACGCGAACGGCGCGTTCACGAATGACCCGAACATTCAGGACCTCTATTATTTCGGCGGGAATTTCAACACGAACACCGTGGGTAATTTTCTGATGGTGCGTGAAGACCCGCGCACGCCCGGACTTTTTTACGGCATTGACGCGCCGGAATTCGGCACGCACAGCGGCGGACAAATCGTTTCACTGACTGGCGCCACGAACCTCAACGCGTTCTACATGCGGATCAACTATTTGACGCCGCGTTCCACCCGTGCGCCTGCGAGTTCGCCGACCACGATTCCGGCCGACCACACAGGGTTTTATCGCCATCCGCTCATGACGTCTGACGGCTACTTCATCGCCGCGCAAACGAGCTATGCGCTTACCGAACCCGGTAACTTCGGCACTCCTGAATTTCCCGGCACACCTTACGATTTCCGGCTGAAATTTTTAAATTTTTCAAATGGCTTTTACGCTCCCGGCGCAACGCTCACGTCCGGCCTCACCAATGACGCCGCGTATTGGAGTCCTGATGCGCTCATCACGCAGACGAATAAATTATGGGAATTAGATCCGGTCGAAGTCGTGGCGCGGCCTCGCCCCACGCCTTCAACAACGCCGATAGAAATGCCGGAACGCGCGGCGTTCACCACTGCCGGCGTCAACGTGGATTCATTTCAGAATTATCTCCGCACCCATCAACTCGCACTCATCGTCAGTCGTGATGTCACCACGCGCGACAGCGCCGACAAGCAACAGCCATTTAATCTGCGGGTCGCTGGCACCGGCCACCAAAATATTGGTGCGACCGGAAAAATTTATGACGTCGCTTGGCTCCAATTATTTCAAGCCGACCAGTTGCGCAGCCTGAATTACGGCGATACCAATAATCCCGGCACTGGCCGCCGCGTGCTGGCGCAGCAACTTCACGATCCGGCCGCCGACAATCCGCCTTCCGCCGCCTTGGCCAGCGTGCGCATCGGTGCCGATGGCTCCACCGCCGCGCTCGTGCCCGCGCGCCGGGCGTTGACTTGGCAATTGACCGATACCAACAATGTCGGTGTAGTGCGCGAACGCTACTGGTTGACATTTGCGCCGGGAGAAATCCGCACCTGCACCAGTTGTCACGGCGTCAACCTCACCAGCCAATCCGGCCAGCCCGCACCTACCAACACGCCGCTCGCGCTCATCAGCTTGTTGAATTTTTGGAAGACCAACACCAGCCTCCAAGCTGACGTGGTCACGAACTTGGGAAATAAATTTTTCCAAGTCACGTTCGCAAGACGACCGGCGGAAGCGGGTGTCACCTATCACGTTCAAACTTCAACTAATTTACTGACGTGGGCCGACCTCGCCACTTACGCGGGCACGAACATTGTGTTGACGGCGCAGGCGACGGAAATTTCCCGACACGGCGCGCCCAATGAAAGTGTGACGGTGCGGGAGAATTCCAGCGTCAACACTGCGCGTTCGCATTTCCTGCGCGTTCAAGTGACGCGGCCTTGAAGCGACCACAGCGCTTCATGGCGCAACCCGCAGATTTTCCCAGCGCACAGTCCATTGGCCGTTGTCGGGAAAGCCCGGTGCATTTTTTTTAGGCGCACCATCCCACCCGGCAGCCATCAAGCCGACGGCGTAAAGTAATCCGCCGTTCGCGGGCAAATAAATCGTCAGACCGGGGCGTTGATAAACGTGGCCGTTCAGCGCGTAATAATTTTTCGGCGTGTCGAGGAGCAGCGCGTCAATCGCGCGGTCGGTCTCGCCCAGCCGCGCGGCCGTCATCGCGAGCATCGGATAATCCCAGCCCCACGTGTCCGGCCAGTTCCAATTTTTCCAAATCCAGTCGAATGTGTTTTGCATCGTCGCCACATCAATTTGCGGGCCGGGCACAAAACTCAACGCGCCGACGACGGACGGATGATCCGTATTCCACTTCGGGTTCGTGTAGCAATCGGGAGTCGTTTCGGCGAAGGCATATTTATTTTCCACCACTGACGGCTTGGCGAGTTTTTGCAAAACGTCGTCCCATTTTTTTTCGCGCGGCAGGCCGAGGCGGGTTCGCCACGTTTGGGCCGTTTCCAAAGCCCAACGCCAATACGTCAGCTCAAAAGTTGGATCAAAAGTTTTATTCTTCGGAAAAATTTCCTGCGCACATTGCAGCACCGGGCCGAGGACGTAACGACTCGTGTTGGTGTCCCAAGTGGCGTAGCTCGCCATGAAGTCGGCGGTCTGAAAAACGATGTCGCGGAATTTTTTCAACGTCGCTTGGTCACGATGTTCGCGCCAGCACAGTTCCGCGTAAAAAATCGGATGCGGTTCCTGCCACACGAGAAACGGCCCGACGGGCGAAGGCGATTCCGCGCCGCTGGGACTGGTCATCTTCGGCCAGCGCGCGCCGGCGTAACCTTGGCGTTTGGCCGTGCCGAGTGCGCGCGGGAGAATTTTTTGGTAGTAGTCCAAAGATTTTTCCAACAACGGCAAGCGGTTCCACAACGCAAAATGCGCTTCATGCCACCAGTGCATTTCCAGGTGGAATTTTCCTTCCCAAGTATTGTAAGTCAGCCCGGTTTCCTGCGGCGGATTTTTGCCCGCATCCTGAATCGCCGTCAGGTATTGCGATAAAATAATTCTGCGTTCGAGTTCAAACCAGCGCGGGTCTTTACTGCCGGACAAGTCGATCACCCCACCGGTTTGCCAAAATGAATTCCAGTTTTTTTGCGAGGCGGATTTGGTTTGGGCAAATGAGGGGAGATTGCTTGCCGGGAATTTTTCTTTGAAAAAAGCGCAGGCGAACTCTAGCTCGTCCGCATTCTCCTCGCCGGTTGGGGTGGGGGGCAGCGCCACTTCAAATTGATGTTGCCCAACCTTCATCAGTTTCGCGCCGCGTGTCCAGTTAGCCGCTGCAAAATAGACATCGTTATCCAAGGTGCGTGTGAACTCGGCGTGGTTAGCTTTTTTTTGAACCAGCACAGTTTGGTGCGCGTCCGGCTTTTCCCAGTCCGCCGTTTTCACGTCGCCGGTGCCGTAGGGAAAATGGATTTTAAGCGCGAGTCGCCCCGTTTTCACCAGCGGCGATTTCACGCGCACGGCTAGCGCATCCGACTTTGGGTCGCAAACTGTTTCCACCTCCACCGGTTCACCATCGAAATTAAAATGGCTGATAATTTCGCCGTTCCACACATCCAATCGCTGCGAAATATTTTTCAAGTCATTCGTATTCGCGAGCGAACCATCCGCATGTTTCAGCACGAATCCGATTTGTCCGAGATGCAGCCGGTGCGGATTCGACCGCAGCCATTGAATCTCCGGCGTTTTTTTATTTCCCGGCACGTCGCAATACGGCACGAGGCGTCCGTTCAAATCGGGAAATTTTTTGAATTCAAAATTATCCACGTCCCAACCGTTCGTGTTGGGGATCGTGTGCCAGCCCCAATCCGAGAGCGTGCCGAGGGGTGTAGTTTCGGTGAACGCTTCGGGAAAAGTTTGCAGGCCGGTCACGTCCACGGTGAAACAAAATTGCCCATTGCCCACCGAGAGCGGGTTGGCGGCGTCGAAGTTCGTGAGGGTCACCTCGTGACGGGTGACGAGAGCGTGGCGGTCGATCGGGGAGGCGCAAATCGCGAGTGGACCGAGCAGGGTGGCCAGGTGGATATAATAATGCAGGCTTTTCATTTGGATGGGATACCCTATTATCTTCAAAACTGTGGGCAACTAAATCTCAAAATTACATGGCCAAACTTTTTCTCGGATTCGATTCTAGCACGCAAAGCTTGAGCGCGGTGGTGATAGACCTGGACGCAAACAAGGTAGTTTATGAGAAATCATTGAACTTCGATACCGCGTTGCCAGAATTTAAAACTAAAAACGGCGTGCTCCCCAATCGTGACGCGCTCGTCAAGCACAGCAACCCGTTGCTCTGGGCGGCGGCGCTGGATCTGCTCTTCGCGCAGATGAAAAAAGACAAGGTCGCGCTCGGGAAAATCGTGGCTATCAGCGGCTGCGGCCAGCAGCACGGCTCGGTTTATCTCGGCGAAAAAACCGTGGAAGTTTTGGCCGCACTCGATCCCAAAAAAACGTTGGTCCAAAATCTGGAGGGCGTTCTGTCGCGCAAGACCTCGCCGATCTGGATGGATTCATCCACCGGGAAAGAATGCGCGGAGATCCGCAAAAAACTCGGTGGTATCAAATTTACTGCGTCCCGCACCGGCTCGGACACTTTCGAACGTTTTACCGGCCCGCAGATCCGTAAGTTCTACAAAACTGAACAGAAAGCTTACGAGAAGACCACGCACATCGCGCTGGTCAGTTCGTTCATGGCCTCGCTGCTGGCGGGACAAATCGCCCCGATTGATTTCGGGGATGGCGCGGGCACGAACTTGATGGACATCCGCAAAAAAAATTGGAACCACGATGCGATCAAGGCTACCGCACCCAGCCTCATCAACAAGCTGCCGCCCTTGATGGATGCGGGCAAAGTGATCGGCCGCGTCAGTTCTTATTTCGTCCAAAAATACGGCCTCAACGCCGAAGCGCTGGCCACTGTTTGGACCGGTGATAATCCGGCAAGCGTGATCGGTCTCGGCCTTGTGAAGCCCGGACAGGTCGCCATCAGCCTTGGCACGAGTGACACGTTTTTCGGCACGATGCAGAAATGTCTGACCGATGAAAATGGCGAAGGTCACGTCTTTGGCTCGCCCGCTGGCGATTACATGACGTTGATCTGTTTCAAGAACGGTTCGCTCGCGCGTGAGAAAATCCGCGACCATTATAAAATTGCAGACTGGAAAAAATTTGGTGCATTGGTCGAATCCACGCCGCCCGGCAATGGCGAAAAAATCCTGCTGCCGTGGTTTGAGGCGGAAATTGTGCCGCGCGTCCTTAAGCCCGGCATCCACCGTTTTGATCTCGACGAGAAAGATGTGGCGGCGAACTGTCGCGCAATTTTTGAAGCGCAGATAGTTTCCATGCGGCTGCATTCCCAGTGGATGCAAGTGGCGCCGGAAAAAATTCTCGCCACCGGCGGCGCGTCGAATAATCCGCAACTGCTGCAAGTGATGGCCGATGTGATGAACTGCCCGGTGCAGCGCATCGAAGTTTCCAAGAGTGCCGCACTCGGGGCGGCCCTGGTGGCGGCGCACGGCGCTTTGGAAGCGGCTGGCAAAAGCCCGAAATGGGATAAGCTCGTGGCGGGTTTCACCAAGCCCGTGCCCGGCAGCGAATTTCGCCCGGACAAAAAGACCGCGAAGGTTTACGATAAGCTCGTGGAAAAATATGCCGGTTGCGAATTGGATGCGCTCGATGCGCCTTGATTTAGCAAACAAAACAGCTTGCGATCAGTGGGCGAATGAGCTTGCCCTGATTGACGGTCTCGGTGAATGCTAAGTCAACAACTCACCGCGTGTTTTTTAAAACGGTTGGAGCGCTGGCTGAGTGGTTTAAGGCACACCCCCATAAAATGCAAAAAGCTCTTTTGCTGTCGTTAGCAACCATAGATTATCCAATTTATACAATGGTTTTATTGCTTTCGGCTCCTGCTCTGATTGTGTCCTTTTTGCCCTAAAAACAGCAAACAGTGTCAGATTGCAGTGTCAGATTTGGCCTCCAAAAAAAATCTGTTTTTTTCTTTGTTCGCGCTTATTTAGGTTCAATTTGTATATCACTTTTGTCGAACCGCATTCAATCCAACAAACCGGTTAAGCTGGTCAGTGTCCTCAGTCGAACACAGCTAGATTCTTTCTAAAGTAAGCCCGGTTTTCCCACATGATTGCCAAAGTTCCAGTCAAAGGCCAGACGGTCATCCCGGAAGCCATCCGCGAAATGGCGCGGATCAAGGCTGGGGACCAGTTGGATGTCGGCTATTCCGGCGGACTCATTGTCATGCGCAAACGCCAATCCCTCACGCCGGCGCGGGTGCGATCACTGCTTCTTGGGTGGTCGCGGAGTGCCCGCAATGACAGCGAAGGATGACAGGGCGGTCGCGGCGGTCGTGCAACGTGTTCGTCGCCGCGTTGCGGCGTGAAAGTCGTTTTCGACACCAATGTCGTCTCGCCAGCGCCGGCTTTTGGCGGGGACACCGTTTGACTGCTTGGGCGCCAGGCCGGTGCGTGGCCGTGGTTAGTGCTACCCTGTTCGCCGAATACCACGAAGCCGTTGAGGAACTTCGCTTGGATTATCCCGACCGAAATTGCGTGGAATGGGGGGTGCCCTGACCGAAGCCGCCGAACTCGTTTTTCCGGTGGAACGCGCGTGCGGCGCGACGCCAGATCCGGCCGACGAAATGATTTTGGAATGTGCGCTGGCGGCGGAAGCCGACTAGATCGTGAGCGGCGATAAAAAAAATTTGCTGGTGCTGCGGCAATTTCACGGCATCCCGATTATCCGCCCGGCGGAATTTCTGCGGCAGCTAGCGGGAAAGTGAGTCGGGTTATCGAACGGTGGCGGTGGCGGCTTAGTTGGTTTCGGAATTTGTCTCCGCAGCCTATTTGTCCGCCGGTTCAGCTTCTTTTTCGACGAGGGTATTTTGGATTCGCCAACGCGAGCGCCTTGCTGGAAATGCCCGTCGAGGATGTTGAGCGAAAACACCGTGGCAAATTCTTCTCAGCAACAGCGAATTTTCCAGCGCATCAAGCGCATAATGAAGACCCGGACAAGCAGGCCTTGCGGTTTGATCACCCAGCGAGTTTCCCAGCCGAGGAACATTTTACGTTTAAGCGTCTAAAAGTAAAATGTGGTTGCCGAATTGGACGCAGGGTTCGCGCCGTTGGTTTCATTATGGGTCAGCCATACTTGGACCCTAAAACACGAACTCCGCGACTTTGGTTTTGCACCACACATTGCCGCCGGGAAGGATCTGGACAAGTTTAATGTTAAACTACTCGGCCACCCAAAATCCCGAGGCGGAGACGGACAAAAATACTCCGCCGCAACAATTGTCACCAAACTTTTCCACCGCCGCTGTGGTCATCCGCGGCTGGCGTTTGGAAACCTCGCCGATCAAATTACGTTCCCAGCACTCACATTTTGCCGCAACGTTACGCGGAATTGGAGCGCTGCCAAGCGTTTGTTTCCAGCCTTGAAATTAAACCGGCGGCAACGTAGGAGGGTAATATGAATAGGAAGCAAGAATGTTGCCACACCGCTTACGCGGCATCATTAACTGTCATCCCAATGTTGCAACAAATCGCTCATTTTTTATTGAACTCACTGGTTGAATCCGGTAATTTTTAAAGAGTGTGAAACGCAATGCGATTCCCATGATAAGCAAGGTTGATACTGGGCGAAATGGAACCGGGACACTAAATCCGGTGGAAGTAGAGACCATCCACTTGTTCGTTCAGCTCTCCCGCGCTTTGGGACAACCGCCCTCCGTCGCGGAGATTTATGGGCTGCTGTTTATTTCCCCCCAGCCGTTGCCGCAGGAAGATTTTCTCCAGCGTTTGAATTTGAGCAAAGGCTCCGCCAGTCAAGGGTTGCGCTACCTGCAAGATCTCGGGGCGGTGCGCACCGTCTATCAGGCGGGCGATCGCCGGGTGTATTACGAAGCCGTGGCGGAGTTGCGCAATCTGGTGAACCGTTTTTTACGACAGCAAGTGTTGCCTTATTTTGAAGGCAGCGGCGACCGGTTGAATCGTATCGCAGCGGAAGCCAAAAAACTGCCGGCGGATCAGCGTGATTTAGCCATCGCCCGCGTGAAAATGTTGAAGAGTTGGGGAACGCGATGCTGGGTCTGGTGCATCCCTGCAAGGTTTATAACATGTTAGCGGTGAATGCGCCCGTGATCTATGTCGGGCCGACACCGAGTCACGTGACGGAAATTCTGCAAAGATTTCCGGAGTATCCGCAGATTTCGGTGAAGCATGGTGAGGCATTTTCTCTCGCCGCACAGATCCGACAATGGGCGAAAAGTGAACGCGGGCGCGGAGCTGCGCCGGAAATTTTGCCCGCCTATTCCAAAGCCGCATTGATCCCCAAAATGCTGGCCGTCATCGAGCGTTAGGCGAAAAAAATTGCGGCATCTTCTGCCGGAATCGCCTAATTTATTCCCCTCATGTTCCGAAGTAACGCAATCAACTGGCGGGGCTTTGTCGTCCTCGGCTGGCTGTGGTTTGTGCTGATCAACGAGCTCCGCGTGGAATGGACGGTGAATCCGCAATACGGTTATGGCTGGGCGGTGCCATTTTTATGCGCTTACCTCATTTGGGAAAACGCAACCAAACGGCGGTTGAATAACGTCAACTCCTCGGCAGAAAAAAGGCGACTGCCGTCGTCAATCGTCCTCCTGCTAATTTTTCTGGGCGCCTTGTTTTACGCCCCGACCCGTTTGGTGCTGGAAGCCAATCCCGGCTGGCGGCTTTTCAGTTGGCCACTCGCACTGGAGGTCGCTGTAATAACGTTGGGCCTTTTGCGCCTCACGTTCGCTGAGGCCTCAAATTTAAATCTCCAGTCGCGTTTTCAATATCGCGATTTTGTTTTTCCAATCTGTTTTTTCTTGGTGGCCGTGCCCTGGCCAACGTGGCTGGAACACAACGTCATCCAAGGCTTGACCCGCTTGGATGCCAGCGGCTCGGTCGAGTTGCTCGGTTGGTTTGGGATTCCGGCGATGGCGCATGGCAACGTCATCGAGGTGGCCACGGGGCCGGTTGGCATTGACGAAGCCTGCAGCGGCATCCGTTCGTTTCAGGCGACGTTGATGATTTCATTGTTTCTCGGTGAGTTCTACCAACTTTCAATTTCGCGTCGCGCGGCTCTTATTTTCGCGGGATTTTCACTTTCGTTTCTTTTCAACCTCGCGCGCATGACGCTACTGGTGTGGGTCGCGGCGACTAAAGGAATTTCCGCCATCGCCGCGTGGCATGATCCGGCGGGCGTGACCATTCTGTTAGGCTGCTTCTTCGGCTTGTGGGGTTTAGGAATGCTATTCAAACGAAACGGCAGACCGACAAAGCAACCGAACGTCGCAGCGGAAACAACCTCGGAACAAGTCGCTCCACCGCCGATAATCGTCGCTAAGTTTCGAACCATGCTGCTGCCACTCTTCATTTGGATGGTGCTGACCGAAATCGGCATTGAATCCTGGTATCGCTGGCACGAGGCGCGGCTACCGCGAGCAACCGAATGGACGGTGGCGTGGCCAACGAATAGTCCAACGTTCAAGCGCGGCATTCTACCGGCCAAGACGATGGAAATCCTCCGATTCGATGAAGGCCAGAGCGTTTCATGGAGCGACGCCGAGCAGATGTGGTCGGCAGTCTATCTTCGCTGGAATCCTGGCCGCACAGCTTTGCATCTGGCGGAAAATCACACGCCGGCGGCCTGCCTGACGGCGACGGGCCGGACGCTCAAAGTAATTTCCGAACTAAAATGGTTCGACCTTGGCGGAACAAATCTATCGTTGCGTTTGCCGTTCGCGATTTACGAAGTGACGGACATCGCGAAGCCGTATTATGTTTTTTATTGTTTGTGGGATGACCGTGCCAGTGCGCAAGGCTTCAAAACGACGGGGCTTAAATTCGATAACCGAATGGCATCTGTGCGGGCTGGCTTGCGCAATCCTGGTCAACGTTCGCTTGAGATCGCACTGATCGGACCCGATAACGCTGACGCCGCTGAAGCCGCCTTGCGTGAGGAGTTAGCAAAAATCATTCAGATAAAAAATTGACGACGATCCGAGGAAGTGGCGATGCTCGCAACGATGCGACATGGCACTCGGAGTCCAGTGATTCGCCAAATTGATGCCCGTTGTCGGCTCCAACAGGCTTGAATACGGTGTCGAAAAGTTGGGGGTTTATCAACATATTCGGTTGGCGTATCGAAAGACTCGACATAATCAGCGGGCAAGTCGTTAAAAACTAATTTGGTGTATCCGTCATTTTCTGCTTCAACGATTCAATCTTGGCTTCGCCAATTCGTCGGCAAATTTTTTAAGCAGCGGTAAGTGGCTCGGCCAGCCGCAGGCGGGCGACGGAAAGCGTCTTGGTTTTGAGGGAACGGCGAATGAGCTTGCCTTGGATACGGATTCTCGCAAAGAATATGCCCGATGAAATGAAGTGGACTAAATTCGGCACCGATGACTTTTGCCAGCCACCGGATGATGAATTTTATTTATTTTCATCGCAACAATATCTGATTGCAGTATCAGATTGTCAGTTTGGTAAAGTTTATAAGACAGTAAGTGGCTTATAATGAAACGGTTGGAGAGATGGCTGAGTGGTTTAAGGCACACGCCTGGAAAGCGTGCGTAGGTAACACTACCGTGAGTTCAAATCTCACTCTCTCCGCCAGCTTCATTGGTTTTCTTGATTGGCTGCTAAAATTCTATTCTTATTCTATCATTCGAATATATGAGGGACTAAGCTGGTAGTGCCTTAATTTGAAAATCAGAAAACGGCCTTCTCGAATTAATATAGGGTTGCATAATTGAAAGCGCATCCCAATCTTCATTTTCAATCGAATTCCAGACAAAGTTTGCAATCCAATCAGCAAATTGAAGCCCATAATCAAAATGACTTTCGCCTGGGGCATGAATCAATTTTGTTATCACCCCGCACTCAAACCAAAGTGTTTTTTGCAAATACGATCCCAGCTCTCGCCCCGATTTTAGTTTCATGCCGCGCTTATCCAAATTGACTAACTGACTTTGCGGCGGCAAGGTCGGCTTGCCCGGAGGCATTTTATTAGGCCCGAGCTTCTGCGCCGAGGATTAGCTCCCGCGAATCGGCATCCTTCACGATCCGGTTGGCATCCACCTCCACCGTTTGTTGGCCACCAAGAAAATCCATCAGCACCGCCACGCGTTTGGAACCGGGCATCACGCGGCTGACCACCGCATCGAGGCCGTGCAACGAGCCGCCGACAATCCGCACGGAATCGCCCGCCGCCACGGTGTCAGGGATTAGGTGGACATCCGCTTCGCCCACGTTCGCGCGCAAGGCGGCGATGGTTTCCTCCGGGATCAGCGGCCAATGCGAGCCGAAGTGAACAACGTTGCTGACGCCGGGCGAATGATAAATTTCCCGGAGCGAGGTGTGCCAGTCGAAGCGTGCGAAAAAATAGCTGGGGAACAACGCCTCCGTCACCCAGACCTGGCCTTTGCGCGTGAGGCGCTTGAAGCGGACGCGCGGGACGAAGACTTCCAAACTATTGCGCCGCTGCAAATGCGTCGCCGCGATAACTTCATGCTTCGGTTGTGACCGCAAGCAGAACCAAGCCAACTGGAAGGATGGCAGCGAATTCGGTTTCAGCGAGTCATTCACGTTGGCATTTCTGAGTAATATTCAGGATAGCGATAATGATAATAGTCGCCCGCTTTTGTATTGACGGCATTGAAGGTAAGACCGATCACATTCACATTTCGCTGCTGCAATTGATTCAACGCCGCTTGCGCCATGCGCGCTGGCGTGACTCCGGCGCGCACCACCAGAATCAAACCATCCAGATGCGGGGCCAGACTGAGCACGTCATCCGCAACTAAGACGGGCGCGGAATCGAATATCACGAAATCGTAATGACTTTCAATTTTTTTCAATAGTTGATCCGACGCAGCAAAAGCGTTGCCCGCATGGCGCTTGATTTTCCCGCGCGGCATCAAGGATAAATTCGGAATATCCGTTGGGGCCACGGCCAACTCCCACTCCACTTGGCCACCAATAACTTCGGACAATCCTGATCTCGCGGCATCGACGGAAAAAAGTTTATGCAACACGCCGCGGCGCAAATCCGCATCAATCAACAATACCCGGGCGCCGCCTTGGGCGAGCGTGAAGGCAAAATTGGCGGAGGTGATGGACTTGCCGTCGTTCGGGCAAGCGCTACTGATAACGATGGTTTTGAGTCGCTTGGTCACGGGTTCCTGCTTGAACGAGTCCTTGTAAAGAAACGCCGAGCGCAAACTGCGGTTCGCCTCCACGAGCGGGTGACGGTCGTCGTCTGACTTGAGGATTCCCGTTTTCTCCAACAGGGGAATCTGTCCGAGCACGGGAAGATTAAATTTCTGTTCCAACTCGGTGAAGGTATTGATCCGATCATCAAAATGGCCAATCAACGCCAGAAACGCGACCCCCAGAAACAAACCGATCAAAGCCGACATGATAAGATGCTTCTGTGCCTCCAACGCCACTTCGCCCATGGGCGTGGCTGGTTCCAGAACCGTCACACTTTCCTGGCCGATACCTTTATTGGCATCAAGCGTTTGCAAGCTGGCCTGCATCTGGTCGTAAGCCGATTGCAGCCGTTTCACGTTTTCCTTGAGCGCCTCGAAGACCGCCAGTTTTTTGCTGACGTCCATCGCCTTCGTTTCCCACTCCTTGACCTGATTTTCCAAATCTTCCACTTGCAGTTCCAGCGTGCGCTGACGGTTTTTCAACTGTTCCTCGCTTTGTTGCCGGTAGATCACGAGCTGATTCTCCTGATGATCAATTTTTTCGCTCAGACTGACCATTAACGGTGCCGTGGCCACCAAGGTATTTGTCAGCTCATCCCGATTGGCTTTCAGCAAAAGTAACTGGCGCTTGGTTTCCAAATACGCTTCCTCGAACGTGCCCAGATTGAACGGTGTATCGTTGCCGTCCCAATTCTTTGGTGCGCCAGTCGATGCGGCGGTGTTCGTCTCCGTCACCGCTTTGTGGGTCATGGCAATCTGCTGAAGCCGCTCCAAATTCTGGTCTAGGGTCAATGTCTTCAACTGATGCAATTCCGAGCGCCGCCGGGCGAGTTGGCGGGTCAACTCCGCGAGATAATCGGCGGCATTATTTCCGCCGCTGGCTTGCAGAAAAACCACGCTGTTACTGGATTGGTATTGCAACATCGCATCCTTGGCGCGTTGCAGCTCGCCGCCGATATTTTTGAGTTCCTCCGCCATGCTGGACTGGGTGGCGCTGCTGGCGTTGGCGAGCAATTCGTGTTTCAAATTGATGTATTCGTCCATCACCGCCTTAAGATAGTTCTGCGTGTATTCAGCGTCCTCACCTACCGCCCGCAAATTGAAAATGCTCGTCTTTGGCGACAGCCCCACCTCGATCTGCACCGGCACACGATGTAACTCAGGATGCTCCGTTTGCAACTTCGCCTGCACGCGGTTCATCACCGTGTCACCCTGCATCAACGCCACTTGTGTGCCATAGAAATAATTGAACTCCTCCGAATAAACATTGGCGTTCGGGATCGAGAGCTTTACGTTCACAATCATCCGCCCGGCCGAGGCATATTTGGGCGCGGTTTTTTTCAGCAGATATGATTGGATTTGATAACCGACCAGCGTCGTGAGCAGGGGAATCCACCAAAATTTGAAAAGAAGGGTTCGGTAACGCTGCAACTGGTTGGAAAAACGGGTTGCAAATGCGATCGGCGGTTTGACTGGCGCGTCTTCTTCCATTGTTTCAAAAAAATCGAACCGACACTTTTTGAGTTTAAAACCTCTCCGCGCAAAGGGTTACTGGGAACACGCCGAAGCACAAGCACATTCTGCCCAGGCTGGTGCCGTGATCAGAACAAAATTGCACCGCAACGAGCCGCATTTCCTCCCTTCAAAAATTTCTCAAGCCAACTGCCGATCGAAAAATCATCAACCTGTTTAGAATTACTTGAACCTATTGAGTAGTTTGAAACCGGTCTAAGTGAATGATAGGTGACGCATCCTTACTAATGTCCTTGCTCATAGAAAAATACTGAGCCTAGACTGGTAAATGCGCGCGTCACCTTTAGGACAAAATGATTTTAGTTAGAAAAAAGAATTAAGTAATGGCCAGGATCGCCGATCCACGAGAGTCGTAAGCGGCGGACGATTCCGCCCGCCAACAATCAAACCATTTACAATTTAGCTAACGCAACCAACCAACCAATGCCAACAGCGCCTCAACATATCCGCCCGCACCCGATTCTTGACAGCCTTGTCTTGAAACCTTTCACAAGGTATGCCCGCCGCCCAGCTGATGCCGGGTGTTGCCAATAAAAATTCAACGCGCGGCGCCGCCGATCTGCTCAGTAAAGCGCGCAAAAACCATTGATTTCAAAAGATAAAACTCGTTCATGCCCGCCGTCCCAACGGCAACGGCCAGACCGCATCTCGCCGTCCGCTGAAGTGGCGCAACGTTGGCAGCCATTTTGCATGGGTAACGGCATGCCGATGTGGCAGCATAGCATCCGGTTCGCTCCTACCCGGCAGATTTTGATCTGCCTATTGGGTTGGGTGATGCTGTCGTTGGTTTCCGCCGAAGCGACCCAAAGTGTGAACTTCGGTTGGGATCCGAGCGCAGATCCCAACGTCGCTGGTTATAATATCTATTTCGGCACATCCAGCCATATCTAAACTAACAAGGTGTCGGTAGGTAATGTTACCGGTGCCTCGGTTGGTGGACTAGCTGAAGGCGTAACTTATTACTTTGCCGCCACGACTTACGATACGTTGAACTTGGAAAGTTCCTATTGTGATGAACTCACCTACACAGTTCCCAACCCACCCACCAACCAGCCGCCGACGATAACTTCGCTCCAAGCTACCAATCAGGCCGATGTCGGCGCGAGTCTGGCCTTTTCGTTGACGGCCACCGGAACCGGCCCGCTGGCTTATCAGTGGCTTTGTAACGGCAGCAACCTGATCTCGGCCACCAATTCAATCCTGTCTTTCCCGAGCATTTCAATGGCGCAGGCCGGAGTCTATCTTGTAATCGTGACGAATACTTTTGGTTCCGCCACGAGCGCGCCGGTGAATCTGACGGTGTATGTCACGGCCCCGATTTTAACTCCGCTGCCACGCGTCAACGGCCATTTCGCCGTGAACGTCACGGGCCGGCCCGGCTATCAATACGTCGTGCAAGCCTCGACGAATTTGGTGAACTGGGTTTGTATCGCCACCAACACTGCGCCGTTTGATTTTGTTGATTTGGATTCCAGCCAGTTTTCACAACGCCTTTACCGGGCGTTTCTGCCAACGTCCACCACGATTCTCTCCCTCCCGACCAACCTGCCGCCGACGATCACTTCCTTGCTGGCGACCAACGCGGCGACGCTCGGACAGAATCTTAATTTCAGCGTGACGGCTTCCGGAGCCGGGCCGCTGGCTTATCAATGGATTTTTAACGGCAGCAATATCCTTTCGGCAACCAATTCTGTTCTATCCTTAAACAGCGTTACGACCGCACAGGCGGGAACTTTTTTGATTATCGTGACCAATAACTTTGGTGCCGTGACCAGTGCGCCCGTGAACCTTACGATAAGCGTCGCCGTAGCGGTATTGACTCCGGTTGCGCCGGTCAACGGGCAGTTCGCGTTAAGCATTGTCGGCCAGCCGGGTTATCAGTATGTGGTTCAAGCTTCCACCAACCTCGTGAACTGGATGTCAATCGCCACGAATATTTCGCCGTTCAATTTTGTAGATGCCGACACGAGTCGCTTTTCAGAAAGATTTTATCGAACCTATATTCTAGGTTTGTCGGCGACGAACTCCGTGACTGATATCACCAATGGATTGTTCGCCTCCTATCCGTTGGCGGTTAATGGAAACGATTTGGAAAGTGGCAATAACTTGACGCTCGCCGGCTTCCCTAGTTTTAGCGCGGGCGCGGTCAATTGGAACGGCGCTGTGCCGACGCTCGGCTACAGTGCGCCTCGGCAATGGCCGCAGTCTGGCGTCACCGTGTCCGCGTGGATCAACATGGCGGATCCGTCTGCGAACTACATTGTCGCCTCGTGTTACGGCGACAGCAGCGGGCAGTTGCAGCAGTCCTACTTACAGTTTTTCACGCAGAACGGCGCGTTGAACGCGCGCATCGTCCAGCATATTGACACGGATTTCATTGGTCGCGCCACGCCGGCGAAGCTCTCGGCGGGCTGGCATTTCGTTGCGTTTACTTGGGCCGGCGGGATAAATAGTAGCTCTATCAGCATCTATCTCGATGGAGTGCGAGTTGACACCACTGATGCCAATGGTGGAAATTTCACCAGCGCTTATTCGGGCGGCGATGTGCCGCTGACCGTCGGCGCACAATTCTCGGATGGCTGGGGCATTTCGGGAAGATTCTACGGCCAACAAAAGAGTGTGCGGATGTATGACCGCGCGCTTTCGGTGAACGAAATTCAAAACTTATATTCTAACGGCTTGAACGGAAACCGTTATTGAGCAAAGATGATAGGGTCTTTCACCACGGGTATCCTGCGATACAACTTTTCCAGAAGTAGATAACGATTTATTACTTACTTGGAATGTTCCGAGGTAAAATTAAAACGCGGTCTGAATGGCATTTTTAATTTTTAGGTGACCGCTTTCGTTAGGATGGATCCAGTCAGGAATCTCCCAATCCGTATTCGTATCGAGCACCGGTGGCGCGGCGTATTGAACGTTTAGCTTCGCGTTAGCCAGCGCCGTGGCGGCATTGCTGATGATACCGCTGTAAAGGTTGGCGGCCGCATCGCTGGCATGGTTGTTGGGTGCGCCGAGTCCGCTACCTTGGGGAGCCATTTTCAAAGTGCCGCTCAAAACAACTTTTGGCAGTAGGTTGGTGGAATAACTGGCATACCAGCATAGGTAAATGTTCGCGGCAGAGTTGGCGGTGAAGATCGCGCCGTGATTGGTTGTGCTGGATAGGTTGGTGACCATGATAAGCGCAGCGGAATAACCACGACCCGCGCTGGTGTCGGCGGCGGTGCGCAAGCAGGAAAAATTATTGGTGTAAGTCGGGGTGAAGATATTGTTCACATAATCGCCCACAACGAGCGTGCCAGTGCCCGCCCCGCCGCCGCGTCCGGTGCCGATGAGCAGCGTGCTGCCGGAAAAATAAAAACCGGCGAGCGCACCGGGTTGCGTGGAAGCGGCCAGACCGCCGAGCGCGGACGGCAAAAAAATCCAGCCGGGGCTGTAATAAATACTTCCGGGCGCAGGAAAATTATTAGTGGAATTCCACGGCACGTGCAGCGCCGTTGGGACGGCTAGCCAAGCAGCCAGCGATTCGACCGCCGCAAAGTTGTCGGTCAGAGCTGCCCCATCGGTGCCGTAATATCGCATATCGTTGTAACCCGCGAACCAGACGCTGACGGTGTTGTTGGAGATGGAATTGTTCGCGGTGATGAGATCAGATTCACCACTATCAATGATCTGGCTGCCGCCGACCCCGTAGTTGGTTTCGACCAAGTAATACTGCGCGCTCAACAGCGACGAGAAACGGTTGGTCGGGCTGTTCAGCAAGTAACCCGCAGTTATGGAATCGCCATAAAAATTCGCCGGGTAATTGAAGTAGTTCACGAAGGCTGGGTTTGGAGGCACGCCGATGAGCTGCGGCTTGCTTCGGTCGAGTAGCATCGGCAGTTGCGCGGCCGCTAAGATCGGCAACAGCGCGAAAAAAATGAGCGCCGCGCGTTTCACCAATGACCTCCGTGAACCATGAGGGTGACGCTATTCGAGGGTGAATTCGCCGACCCGAGCACGACGGATAGGCCTTGCCCGACGCCAGGAACGGTGATGGCCTCGAAGCCCGTGCCGTTGGTGATGATGACAGAACCGTTCAGACTGTCGGACCAAATTGTGAGTAAGGTGCTCGGCGGATAATTCGCGGCGGGCAGCAGGGTAATGATTTGGTTGGTGCCGGTGCAGTTCAGAACCACGTCCGTCGGCTTGACGGTGTAGTTAGTGAAGAACGATTTATAGGGGTAATTGATCGCGGTGATCGCGGCGTTGCTGATGGTGGCGGTCGTGATCGAAGCATTACTAATCAAGGCGTTCGTCCACGTGCCGCCGCTGATTTGCGACGCGCTGAAATTGGTTCCGCCCGCGAGGTTGATGGGGGTGGCGACCTGCGCGGCGAGGTTGCTCAACGTATAGGGAAACTGCGAATTCAAATCCGACAGCAGGCCGTGAAATTCGCCGCCGAAGACGCCGGAGAGATTCAGGCTGAACGCGTAGTTGGTCACGACGCCGGGCGGGAGCTGGCCGAGAGAAATCGCACCGTTCAACTGGCTCGCGGGCAGCGCACCGAGCAAGGTTGCTCGCGGTGCCCGCCATCACCGCATACGGCGCGGGCGTGAGTGGTTGACGCGGCACCAGCGTGGTGAATGTGGCGATGCCGTTGCTCCGCACGCCGATCTCCAGCCATTGCGGCGCGCCGGTGAAGACCCCGCCAAAATCGAGCATGACCGTGAAAAGACCATTGCTCACGGCTACGGCGGGATTGGTCGCGGTGGCAGAAGATTGTGTGCCGTTGGTTGCGGCGTTGAATAAAGCAAAACGCAAATCATAGCTGCCGCTGATAGGATTGGCGCCGACATTGAGCCGGCCCTGATAAGTGAAAGCCGTGCCTTGCGCGCACAGGCTTTGGGCCGTGAGAATAGACAGCAACACGGCAAATGATTTTAAAAAAGCGAAGGGTTTCATGTTGTATAACATTTCGTTGGCACTTGATTTAGTTGCACCAGTCCTTGGTAAGCACAACGAGAATAATAATAGTCTAACCTGACAAATTTTCAAATAACAAATTACCGCCCGGCGTTTTCATCCTTGGCTTCGTGAATTGCCGCAGCTGACACAGTGCGATTCCGCTTGGCAGGTCGCCCCGAAGCCAGTTCAAGCCGCAGAAATCGTCCGATAGCGCCACCTCGTCCAAGCACTTCACCGCCAACCACTTTGACCGCCACGCGAAATTTTTTAACCATCGACCGTAGGCAATCTGGTTTTCTGGCCGCGCGTTACTCAAGGTTCATTCCATTTTATCAAAGTGGCGCGATCCAAGTGCGTTAACTCACACATTATTTGGGGGAAATTTGTCGGTCAGTTATCCGACGTTTCAATTTTGCTGCCGAGGCCTTGCATTCGTTCACGGAAAACTTGATCGCGCCGCAGTTTGACGCTGCGTTTCGTGCCGACAAACTTGGTTGTGTTACGGTTAATCTAAAAAAGAAGGCGTCAGCTTTTTCGCTCCCAGCGAAGTGTTCGATCAACCTCTTTTATGGGCAAATCGTTGATGCTGGCGTAGCGAAATTTCATGTAGCCAAGGTCGTCGAACTCCCAGTTCTCGTTGCCGTAGGCGCGATACCATTGGCCGGAGTCATCGTGATACTCATACTCAAAGCGCACGGCGATGCGATGGTCGCCGAACGCCCACAGTTCCTTCTTCAAGCGATAGTCGAGTTCGCGATTCCATTTGCGCCGGAGGAATTCGACGACCTGCGCGCGACCGTTCACAAACTCGGCGCGGTTCCGCCACTGTGTATCCTCGGTGTAAGCAAGCGAAACGCGTTCGGGATCGCGACTATTCCACGCATCCTCCGCGGCTTGAACTTTCTGGCGCGCGGTCTCCTCCGTGAACGGTGGCAAGGGCGGTCGTGGATTCATATTAATTTTTAGCTTTGAGTTGCCTTTCCAAATCAGCGATGCGCCGGCGGAATGGCGCAACAGCTTCCTCAACTTCGGCCGAAGTGTAACGCGGCGCGATGTATTTCGGACAGTTCCAATCGAAGGAAACAACCTCGATCAGAAACACCCGCTCGACGATGCGCTGCACGTCCGGCGCGGACAACTTTGCGACGAGTTCGGGATGTTGCCGTGCGTCTTCGACGCGTGCTTGGCCGAGAATTTTTAGCCGCGTGCGCCGTGGATAATCCATCAGGAAAAGACAGACGCGATCATTTGCTCCAATATTACCAGTGGAAAGCAGTTGGCGATTGCCTTGGTAATCTGCAAAAGCCAGCGTCGTCGAATTAACGGCGTGCAGAAAACCGAGCTTACCGCCGCGATGTTGCACGTAAGGCCAACCTGATTCGCTGACGGTGGACAGGTAGAAACTATCTCGCGCGGCGATGAATTGCGCTTCATCGTCCGTGAGCGCATCGCGTGGGCGTTCGCCGCGCACATCTATTGCGCCGCCGAAATAATGTTCCTGCGCCCGCGCGACGGCCGGCGTTACAAGCAGTTCAAGAAATTTTTCCGCCATACGCTAAGCTGATTGATGTTCCTTTTAATTTTACTTCAAGCCGCAAGTCCCGGCAATTTTTGAATCATGGACTTCCACTGCGTGCCCCGCAATATCATTACCGGCTGGCCGTTCTTAAAAACGATCCGCGTGGAAATCCTTGCCGCAACACAATCGTCGGCCGCGAAAGAATCGTCAGTCTCACGATAGAAAAGGATCGCCCGTCAACCTTGGCGGCGTGATAGGTCGCGGCGACCACATCGGCAGCGAACGTATTATTTTGAATGGTCAGACCAGTCACTGCCAGAGCGGCAGCCACGAAAGATTTCAATTTATTTTTCACGCCAGATGAATTTTGAGTTGGGTTTTAGCTATCACATTTGAAAGCGGCTTACCGATTGGATGCAGTGGGAGAAAGAGATATTACCTCGGCCTAGAAAATATTTTTCGGACAATATTTCTGGACAAATTTCGCCTAATAGTGCATATACACACCAAAATGGCAAAAGAACTCAATCTGAATTCAATGGAAAACTGCGTGTGCTTCAACCTGCGCTGGGTGTCGCGCGCCATGTCGCAATTCTTTGTCAGCGAGCTGAGCCAGCACGGGCTATTGCCGACGCAGACGCCGATTTTGGGGGCGCTAGCGGCGAAACCAGAGGCAAACATGGCGGAGTTGAGTGAGTGGCTGGGCATGGATCGCACGACTTTAGTGCGTAACCTCCGGCCGCTCGAACGCGACGGACTTGTTAAATCCATGGGCAAAGGTCGCGGCCATAAAGTTTCACTTTCGCTCACGATCAAAGGCCGCGTGGCACTGCAAAAATTTCTTCCAGACTGGCAAATTGCTCAGCAGAAGGTCATCAAGACGCTCGGTAAGGAACGGTGGACGGAAATTCTTCGTGATCTTGAACGCGCCGCTCTAGCACTCAACTAATACAATTTTGCACCAATCATCAAATTTATCGGGACTATGAAAAATGAAATAGATGTGCATACGCACACCAAAGCTGAATTCTCACAACCATTGCCAAATGCTGGGCCGGAGATTTTGGACGCCGCCTGGCTGCGGCAACTTTGCCTTGACGCCGGTGCCGATGACGTAGGGTTTGTAGAACTGGAGCGACCAGCCTTAGCCACAGAGCGTCTGTATATTGAGCAGGCATTTCCGCGCACCCGCACTTTGATCAGCATCGTGCTACGGATGAACCGTGACGATGTCCGCAGTCCCGCCCGCTCAATCGCGAACAACGAATTCCATCATCAGACGGACGCGACGAATGAAATTTCCCGCCGCGTCGTGGCGGCGCTGGAGCGCAAAGGCATTCGCGCGCTGAACCCGCCGGCGGGTTTTCCGATGGAAGCGGATCGCTGGATGACCGAGCGAATGTGGGTAGTTTCGCACAAGCCAGTTGCGGTCGCGGCTGGCATGGGACGCATGGGCATTCACCGCAATGTCATTCATCCAAAGTTCGGCAATTTCATTTTGCTCGGCACCATTTTGCTCGCGGCGGAAGTCAGCGAATATGCGAAGGAACTGGATTTCAATCCGTGCCTGACGTGCAAACTCTGCGTGGCGGCCTGTCCCGTCGGCGCGATTGGTGCCGATGGACATTTCAATTTCTCGGCGTGCTATACGCATAATTATCATGAATTCATGGGCGGCTTTGCGAACTGGGTGGAGACGGTAGCGGATAGCCGCAACGGAAAAGATTATCGCCACCGCATAAAAGAATCCGAGACCGTCTCGACGTGGCAGAGTCTCGCGTTCGGCCCGAATTATAAAGCAGCATATTGCATGGCCGTCTGCCCGGCGGGCGAGGATGTCATCAGCTTTTATCAAAAATCTAAAAAGGATTTTGTGATCGAAGTGATGAAGCCGTTGCAGGAAAAAGTCGAGCCGCTTTATGTCATTCGCGGATCCGATGCCGAGGCGCACGCGAAGCAACGGTATCCGCACAAAACGCTGCGCCACGTCTCAAACTCACTCCGCCCGCGTAATCTCAAAACGTTGCTGGCAGGAATGCCGCTGTCCTTTCAACGCGGTGCGGCCGGCGATTTGGATGCGACATATCACTTCACCTTCACCGGCAGCGAGTCGGCGACGGTCACCATCGTTATTCGCGCTGGCGTGATTGCCGTAACGGAAGGCTTTCACGGCGAACCTAATATCCGGGTCACGGCCGACACTGCGACCTGGCTGGGTTTTCTCGCGAAGGAAAAGACATTGCTGTGGGCGTTGCTGACGCGGCGGATCAAACTGCGCGGTAATCCGAAGTGGCTAATGGCTTTTGGGAAATGTTTTCCAAGCTGAACAACAATTTCCTTATCACCAAAATCATGAGCCTAAAACAAAGAGAGTTTTTTCAACACCGTTACGGTCCCTGGGCCGTCGTGACCGGCGCATCTTCCGGTATTGGCCGCGCCATCGCCGTCGAGTTGGCAGCGAACGGCCTGCGACTCGTGCTGGTCGCGCGGCGGACTGGAGAGCTGGAGCAAATTGCCAAGGATTTGACGGCCTGGCATGGCTTGGAAACGCGCGTGCTCGCCGCCGATTTGGCGAGCGACGACGGGGTTGCCACAGTGGAAGCTGGCACCAAAGATCTTGAAGTTGGGTTGCTGGTTGCGGCGGCCGGTTTCGGCACCGCGGGCAGTTTTCTCGAGTCCAAGCTGGAGGACGAACTGGCGATGCTGGATGTGAACTGCCGTGCAGTGATGCAACTGAGCCGGCACTTCGGCAACCGTTTAGCCCAACGTGGACGGGGCGGAATGATTTTGTTCGGCTCGCTGGTCGGCTACCAAGGAACGCCGCGGGCGGCGCATTATGCAGCCACCAAAGCTTACGTCCAAACTCTGGCCGAGGCCCTGCATGTGGAACTTGCCCCCCAGGGTGTGGACGTTTTGTGCTCCGCACCCGGTCCGGTGCAAAGTGGTTTTGGCACCCGTGCCCGTATGCAGATGGGCGCGGCTGCGAAGCCGGAAACGATTGCGCGCGCGACTTTAAATGCACTCGGAAAAAAAATGACTGTCACGCCCGGCGCGCTTGCAAAGTTTTTGACCTGGTCGCTGATGACTGCTCCGCGCGGACTCCGGGTTCGCATCATGGGCCAGATCATGGGTGGCATGACCAAGCATCTCAAAGCCAAGGAATGAAACACCGGAAAGGCAACGCGCTTTACCAAAATACATTTGATGGAATCGCTCAAGAAAAAAGATCCGCCGCCGGCGCTCGGGTGACTCATCGCTCCGGCGATGCGGGCGGTGACGTTCCTAAAAACATCCATGTATGCGTGCAGTTCTCTTATCCAATGCGGCCGGCGCGTAAACTTTTACCTCACTCTTTCAAAGTCTTTTGCAGCTTGCGGCTGCGCGTCCGCGATTCGGCGGCCAGTTTCTTTTTGAAGTCAATAATCTGCCCGCGAATCAGTTCATCGCTCGCGCCAAGAATGGAAATCGCGAGCAGGCCGGCGTTCTTCGCGCCGCCAATAGCGACGGTGGCTACCGGAATTCCGCCGGGCATTTGCACGATGGATAGAAGTGAATCGAGTCCTTTCAGGCTTTTACTTTCCACCGGCACGCCGATGACCGGCAGGGGCGTATGGCTGGCCACCATGCCGGGCAGATGGGCCGCGCCGCCCGCGCCGGCGATGATGACGCGCAGGCCGCGTTGGTGCGCTGACTTCGCGTAGCGCGCCATGTCGTCCGGCGTGCGGTGCGCCGACACCACGCGCACTTCGCATGGAATCTTGAATGCGCGGCAGATTTGATAAGCCGCTTCCATCGTCGGCCAATCCGAGTCGCTGCCCATGAAGATGCCGACGAGCGGCAGATTTTTCACTTTCATAATTTTGTTCCGAAATAAATTTCTTGCGCGGCCCGTTCGGCGATGACCAGGCCTTCCTCCAGAGAATTTTCCAGCACGGTTATGTGGCCCATCTTCCGGCCCGGTCCGCTGAACATTTTCCCATAAATATGCACGCGTGCGCCCGTCATTCGCAGCGCATTTTCTAATCCACGCGGCTGACCGGACGCCCGCTCCGTGCCCAGCAGGTTCTGCATCACGGCGGTGGGAGCGACCATGAGCGGATTGCCCAGCGGCCAGCCGAGCACGGCGCGGACATGGTTTTCGAACTGCGAACAGTCGCACGCCTCGATGGTGTAGTGACCGGAGTTGTGGACGCGCGGCGCGAGTTCGTTGATGGCCAGGTCACCCGTCGCCGATAGAAACATTTCCACCCCAAAACTGCCGACCCCGCCGACCGTTTCCACCGCCCGCGCCGCCAGATTCCGCGCTTGTAGTGCGATCTGCGGGGAAATTTGCGCCGGTGCCTTCACGACATGGCACACGTGATTCCGCTGGACGGTTTCGACCACCGGATAAACCGCCGTCGCCCCATCGCGTCCGCGCGTGACGATGACGGCGAGCTCTTTGCTGAAATGCCAGAACGCCTCGACAAATAATTCATTCACGCCGCCGCCGAGCGCTTGCCAGCCAGCCGGAACAGCGGATTCCGCGCGCACCGTAAAATTACCCTTGCCGTCATACCCGTTGCGCCGCGTCTTCAGCAACAGTGGCCAGCCGAAATCATTCGCCGCGGCGATTACTTCCTCCGCCGTTTTCACCGCACGAAATTTCGGCACAGCCAGTCCAGCATTTTGCAAAGCCTGTTTCTGCGTCAGCTTGTCCTGCGTGAGCGCGATGCAGTCGGCGCTAGGAAAAACCTTGTGGCCAGCGCCTTCCAAAACTTTCAAGGCTTGGGCATCCACGAATTCATTTTCCAGCGTCACCACATCGCATTGCGCCGCAAAACGCTGCATGGTTTCGGGGTCGCTCCAATCGCCGATCACGGAATCCGGGGCGAGGCGCGCGGCGGGGCTGCCCGGATTTTTCTCTAGCACGATGACTTCCACCCCCAGGGGCAGCGCAGCCATCACCGTCATGCGCGCGAGCTGGCCGCCGCCGATGATGCCCAGCCGCACCGAAAAATTTTTCGGCGTGGCGAGCGATTTGATTGCTGAATCTAACGTTTCGTGCATACCTCAAAATTTTTCCCGCCGCAACACGCGGATATCGGTTTCGTAGGCGACCATCGCGAATTTGGCGAAGAATTCCTGCTCCAATCGTGCCAGTAATTTTTCCGCCACCACCGGCGGCACGATGACCTCAACTTGAATGTTGGCAAACTCCTGGATGTCCGCTGTGCGCCGACCCTGGCTGCCGTCACCTTCGACGGGGAACAGCGTGTAGCCGTGGGCACCGGCTTCAGTGAGAAGTTTTTTCAGCGGTTCGCGCGCGAGCGCTTCGCAGATGATCGTGACGAGTTTCATCGGATGCGTGTTCATAGAAATGGTTTGGTTCAATTCAGGAAATATTTTGCCAGTGCGTAATACACCGGGATGCCGATCGTGATGTTGAACGGAAAGGTGATGGCGAGCGACGGCGTGAGGTAAAGGGCCGGACTCGCTTCCGGCAACGAAAGCCGCATCGCGGCGGGTGCCGCGATGTAACTGGCACTGGCCGCGAGCACGCCGAGCAAGGTCGTGCCGCCGAGGCTCAAGCCGACATACTTGCCGATCAATACTCCGAGGCAGCCGTGAAGGATCGGCAGCAAAATTCCGAACGCGACGAGGAACGGTCCAACTTTTTTCAAGTCGCCCAAGCGTTGGCCCGCGACCAGGCCCATCTCCATAAGGAACAATGCGAGCACGCCTTGAAACGGCGTCACAAAAAATGGTTCAACCTTTTCCATACCGGGCTTGCCGCACAGCAGGCCCACCATGAGCGCGCCGACCAGAAGCACGACGCTGCGTCCGAACACGGCCTCGCGCAGGACGCTTTTCAGCGACCCGTTGAAGACGGAGCTTGGGCGGTCGAGCGTCATTTTGCCGAGCAACACGCCCACAATGATTGCGGGCGATTCCATCACGGCGAGAAACGCCGTGGCATAATTTTCGTAAGGCTCGTTGATGCCTTTTAAATAATTCGTCGCGGTGATGAAGGTCACGGCGCTGACCGAGCCGTAATGCGCCGCGATCGCCGCCGCGTCCACCGGTCTCAATTTGCCGCCGAACCGCAGCAGCGGATACGTCCACAGCGGAATGAGCGCGCCAAGCAACATCGCTGCGAGCGCGGGCAGAATGACTTTGGCGATGCCCGCCTCGCTGATGGCCACGCCGCCTTTGAAACCGAGCGCGGTGAGGAGATAGATCGTGAGCGTCACATAAAGCGCGTCGGGAAATTTCAGGTCGCTCTTACTGAGCGCCGCCGCCAGACCGAGCGCGAAGAACAGAACGGCGGGCGATAGCAGGTTTGACGACAGAGCGTGGATGAAATCAATGTGCATAATCTTAGTGGTTGAAAAATTGAACATGGCCGGAATCGAGATCGTAGATGCCGCCGACGAGTGCGACCTGGCCGGAATCGATTAGCGCGCGCAGCCCAGGGCTTTGCTCGCGGATCTGCTGCAGGACATGACGGACATTCAGCGCCGCCACTGCCTCGATGAATTTGCCGTCGGTCGCCGCGACGCCCGGCAATTTCTCTTTCGCCTCGGCCATGCTCGGCTGGATTTTTTCGAGCAAGCCGGTGAGGTGTCCCAACCGCGCGCCGCTGCAAGCACCCTTCACCGCGCCGCAATGCGAGTGGCCGACGACCGCGATGAGTTTCGCACCCGCCAGTTGGCAGGCGAATTCCATGCTGCCGAGAATTTCATCATCCACAACATTTCCAGCGACACGGGCGTTGAAGATGTCGCCCAGGCCCTGGTCGAAAATGATCTCGCTCGAAACGCGCGAATCGATGCAGCTCAAGACGACGGCGAACGGAAATTGCCCGGCAGCCGTAGCCGCGCGTTGCTGCGACCAATCGCGGTGCTCCATCTTCCCGGCAACAAAACGGGCGTTGCCAGCCGCCAGTCTTTGCAAGGCCTGTCCAGGTGTGATGGCCGATTGCTGTGCCTTGCTCGTGGGCGAGACTTTTGACGTGGTCGCACAGCCAGCCGCCAACATGGCAGCGACGAGCAGCGGCAGAATGACGAAGCCTTGCAGCGTCTCAGTATTGATTGAGGTAACTTTCATATGCGCCTAAATTAACAAGCAACTATGATTCGTAAAAATAGGTTGTTTCTATAATATCGTTCGGTTATTCCGATAAGATGAATTCGGCTTTTGAAAACCCGCAATGGTTGAACTACCATCATCTCCGGCATTTCTGGATGATCGCGAGACATCGCAGCGTCACGCGCGCCGCGGAGAAACTCAAAGTTTCGCAATCCACCTTGAGCGAACAACTCGCGGAACTAGAAGACTGGCTGGGCCAGCCGCTGTTTGACCGGCGCGGGCGCGAGCTGCACCTGACGGATGCGGGGCGCGTGGCTCTGGAATACGCAGAAACGATTTACACCACCGGCCATGAATTGATCAATCGCTTCCGACAGTCGGGCGGAACCCAGCAGCGCGTGCTGCGGATTGGCGCTGTGGGTCCGCTCTCAAAAAATCTCCAGTTCGATTTCATTCAGCCGATTCTCAAAGACGCGCGGACGAAAGTCGTCGTTGTGGCCGGCGCGTTAGACGAGCTTACGCGGCAGTTGCACGAGCACAAGGTGGACTTAGTCCTGTCAAATATTCCGGTGCGTGCCGATCAGGAACAAACCATCTTCAATCACCGGCTGGGCGAAGTGCCGGTGTATCTGGTGGGTGGCAAAAAAATGAAGTTATCACCGGGTAAATTTCCGAAATTTTTAAAGAATGTCCCGCTGTTTCTGCCCAGCCGGCAGAGCGATGTCCGCGCCGACTTTGAGCTAATCCTGGCCAATGCTGGCATTGAGCCGTTTGTGCATGCGGAAGTGGATGACATGGCGTTGCTGCGTCTGCTGGCTTTATCCGGTGAAGGATTGGCGCTCGTCTCAAAAATCGTGATCGAGCGCGAATTAAAATCGCGCGAAATAAAATTTATGCAGCGCGTGCCGGGACTTGTGGAAAAATACTTTGCGCTCACCGTCCGCAAACGGTTTCAGAACGCCTGGCTTGAGGAAATAGTGCAAGCGTTTCGAGCGCGCTTAAAAATGCTGGTAATAAAATAGCGAATAAACTCGGGAAAGATAATGCTCACCGTCCGGCCTTGAGAATTTTCATCCGCCCCGCATATTCCTCGCGGGCGATGATTTCGCCCACCGGCTTATTCGCGAGTTGGCACGCCGCGAATTCACTGCCGGGCTGCAAACATTGGGCGTAATTGAACTCGCGGTCGCGCGTGCGGCCAAACATTTTCACGAGGCTGCAAACCTGTTCGCGCCGTTGAGGATCGCGGTGTCGTGGCCGAATAGGAATCCGCTGCTGACCGCCACGCCGGTCGCAAACACCACCAATCGGAGCTGTTGGGGATTTTGCGCGCGCACGGATTTTATTTGGTTGGGACAAAAATGGCACAGCTCGGATTGCCAATCTGGAGGGTTTGACCAGTCGGCGTGAGGCGACCGTTGTGTGAATTGATTTTTAAAATAGTGACGTTGTCGGAATTTTGATTCGCGGCGAAAAGAAATTTTCCAGCGGGATCAAGGCTAAAGAAGCGTGGGGTTTTTCCGCCGCTGGAGACGTGTTCCATGGGCGTCAACTTTCCAGTCTTCTGGTCAATCGCAAATGAATTTATCTGATCAATACCGCGCGTGGAGACGTAGAGAAATTTTCCCGATGGATGCACGGCGACTTCCGCGCCGCTGAGTGTCGGGTCGAGACTGCGATCCGGCGGCAAAGCGCTCACGGTCTGGATTTCGGACAGTGCGCCATGCTCGGCGTCATAGTCGAAAACCGTGACGTTGCAGCCCATTTCGTTGGCGAGATAGACAAATTTTCCTGACGGATGAAACGCGAGATGCCGCGGACCGCTGCCAGGTGTGACGGACGCGAACGCAGGTGTGTTGCTGGTGATTATTGCTGAGGCGGCGTTGAGTTGGTAAATGAGGATTTTGTCCAAGCCTAAGTCGCAGGCGAGCGCGAAGCGATTGGCGGGATCGGTGATAACGCAGTGCGCGTGCGGGCCTTTTTGATTGCGCGGATTCACGCTGGAACCTTGATGCTGAACGAAGCTGGAAACTTTTCCCAGGCTGCCATCGGCATTCACCGGCAAGGCGCTCACGCTGCCGCCGCCGTAACTGGATACTAAAACGGTTTTTCCAGTCGCATCAATTTGGACGTGGCAGAGCACGTCGCCACCAGAGAGTTGGTCGTTAAGTTTGGTAAGTTCACCCGTTTCCTTGTTGATAGAATACGCGGTGACATCGCCTTGCTGCTTGCCGGGCGCACCGCTGATTTCACTGATGGCATAGAGGAAATGATGTTTCGAATCCACGGTGAGAAACGACGGATTCGTGATGGTGGCGGCGAGCTTCGGCAGCGTGAGATCACCTTTTGCATCCATGCGTGAAACGTAAATGCCTTTGCTCGCGCCGCCAGTGTAAGTGCCAAAATAAACCCAGTGGTCAGCGGCCTTGGCAGAAAAAAATATGGCGAGGAGAAAAAGGCCGGCGGCGATTTTTAGCAGCGTCTTTGCCATCATGCTGGAGCGTGTAGTCATATATTATTCGCTCACGATGACTGGTTATCGGGGCGGTCGTCAAACTTGTAATGGCAGATTTGCAAATCAACCAACCAGCGCCACCAGAATTAGCAACGAACTGTGGGTTGGGCACGATCTTCGTCACGTTCCGGCATCCGCGCGAGCCGATGGGAATGTTCGGCATACGCCGCCCCGAAAATTTCAGTGCACTGTTTTGTGCCTACGATTGCGGCGGTCAGTCGCGCGGCAACTTCAGCTTTGATGATATTGATGAGCGGGCAACCACCAATGGTTGATCCCGGAGAAACCGGCGTATCAAGTCTGGAAATTTCTCCGAACGAAAAGCGCCGGTTCCGGACGGCGCAAATTTAGCACACGGATGAACAGAAATTCCTGCCGACATCGTCTCGAAAGCTACCGAAGTTGATTTGGCACTGGTGAAAGTTAAAACGAGTCATCCGGAAATTAAAGGCGTGACGATGTCGCCTCGATATTTTGTGCTTAATAAACGGTAACACTTGAGCGGTTTTGCTTCTGAAGTAGGCATGGACACGGTAAAACTGACTCCACCAATGCCTGACGAAAACGAATGCCCGCAGTGCGGCACGCCGCTGCCCACCGGCGCGCTCACGGGACTTTGCCCCGCCTGCCTGCTCAAACTCGGCGCGGCAGCGGACACCGTCACGGATGCGAAACAAACGACATTCAATCCGCCGAGCGTGGCGGAATTGTCTCCGCTTTTTCCGCAATTAGAAATACTCGAACTCATCGGCAAAGGCGGGATGGGCGCGGTTTACAAGGCGCGACAGAAACAACTCGACCGTATCGTCGCATTAAAAATTCTTCCGCCCGGCATCGGCAACGACGTGGCGTTTGCCGAACGTTTCACGCGCGAAGCCAAGGCACTGGCCAAGTTGAATCACCCCGGCATCGTAACGCTTTATGAATTTGGTAGCAGCCGAAGCGAGGAGGCTCAAACTGAATCTGGAATCGATAAAACGAGTCAGAGCTTCGTCACCTCGGCTGCTAAAGGGAATTTATATTTCTTCCTCATGGAATTTGTAGATGGGGTTAATTTGCGGCAATTGCTCGCCGGCCGTCGCATTTCCGCGCGCGAGGCGCTGGCCATCGTGCCGCAGATTTGCGATGCGCTACAATTCGCGCACGACCAGGGCATCGTCCATCGCGACATCAAGCCCGAGAATATTTTGTTGGATCGCCGCGGTCGCGTGAAGGTGGCGGATTTCGGGCTGGCGAAAATTATAGTGGGTAACGATGGTAGAGCTGACCTGCCGGTCAGCCAAGACGGGGAGGCGGCGCAGTCGCACCGCCCTACCAGCGATTTGAGCGATGCGGGCCGCGTCATGGGCACGCCGCAATATATGTCGCCCGAGCAGATCACCGCGCCGGGCGAGGTGGATCATCGCGCGGATATTTACGCGCTGGGCGTGGTGTTTTATCAAATGCTCACCGGCGAACTGCCTGGCAAAAAGATTTTGCCGCCGTCATCAAAAGTGCAGATAGACGTGCGCCTTGATGAAATCGTTTTGCGCGCGCTGGAAAAAAATCCTGAACTCCGCTACCAGCAAGTCGGCGAAGTGAAAACGTGCGTGGAAACAATTGTGGCGACGCCCAGCGGTAGCAGCCGACGTGAGGAGGCTCAAACTGAAAAATTCGAGGCTTCAAATTTGAAGTCTCAAATCGCCCCGCGCTGCTCGCGCACAGCCATTGTGGGTGTGATTTGCGCGGCGTTTTCGTTGATGACAACTTTGCCCGCATATTTTTCGCATCTGTCACCGCCTTCGCAAACGGGAATACTACCGGATCAAAAGTGGCTTCCCTTGGCGCTTATTCTCGTTGGGTTAAGTTTTGCAGGTTTATTCGGCACCACCTTTCTCGGCTGGTTGGCCGTCGTGCAAATCCGCCGCTCGGCGGGAAAACTTTACGGCCTGAGGCTAGCGGTGTTTGATGGATTATTTTTTCCGCTGCTGCTGCTGGACGCGCTATTTTTTGGCGGATGCCTGCTGGCGATGAACTTCCATTTTCACACTTACGAGTTCCAACAGCATCCGTGGTTTATTTTCTTTTGGCTGCTGGCTTTGTCTGCCATCGGCATATTCGATATTCTAGTTTTTCTAGTTTTTCTGCGCGTGATAAAAAAAACCGTGCCTGCGCCCGCGCCGCCCGTATTGAAGCCCGACCGTTTCTGGCGTTGGTTTGCCGTGAGCATCGTCGCCCTGATTTCAATTCCGATTGTGATTGCCATCATCGGTTTGCTGGCGGCGATTGCCATCCCGAATTTTGTCAAAGCCCGCGCTGTGGCCCAGGCAAACGCCCGGCACGCCGCACAAATGCAGGCCGAACAAAGTTCATTCGGCTTCTACATTGGCCAGACCAATTTTCCAAAAGGTGATGCCATTGAAATCATTTCCGTCGAGCGCAGTGAAAATGCGATGACGGTCAAAGGCCATTACAACCTTGTCAGCGCCGACGAAGCCTCGCTGTGGCTGAACATCACGGCGACGAATAATGACGAGGTTCCAAACCAAACCGAACCTCCGCAAAGCATCCACATTTACAAAGGCCGGGGTGATTTTAAATTATCCCGTTCCCAACTTGTGCCCGGATTGCCACACGTTTCGATGTATGACAATCATCATTCCTTCGCCGATATTTATTTTGGAAACAAAGACGAAGCCGCCGCCGAACACGACGCCCGCTGGATCACAAATAATTTTTCCGCCTCCGCCGAAACGTGGTCGCCCACGCTCGCGCCGGGCGAGAAACCGGATGTGAGTAAAATCAGAAACGAAGCCAATGACTTGATGAAACGCGGCCAATTCGAGGAGGCGTTGCAGCGGCATCTTTGGTATTTTCATCACGCGTTGGAATATGATCAAGGCCAGACCGGTGTGCGTTTGTCGTTTGCGTTGACGGATTGGGTGGAACTCGGCCGGCGTTATCCCAAGGCGAAACAGGCGTTGCTCGAAATCCGCGATCACGACACACAACTGCTCGCCAGCGGCCAAGGCTACGCTGATTTATTTTCCGATGTTCAATCCATCAACAACTATCTCAATCAAGACGCGGCGACGGTGGCGTTGTTCAAAACCATCCGCGAGACCGATCCGAAATTGGCCGACGGCTGTTATTTTTGGGTGAAGGATGTGCTGCTAAAACAGGGCGAATACGAATTGCTGTTGAAATGTGTCGGCGATCCGCAGGCGCGTTTTGAATTTGCCCGCAGCAGTTTCGAGTCGCAGATCAAACATTATCGGGGCATGGCGGAAACGTGGGAAAAACATCCGCAGCCCGCTGGTGCGCCCGCGCCGCCGAATTATAGCCAACTCGCCACCAATGGATTTGTGCGTGAAGTGTGCCAACTGGTGGAAGTCCTTGTTGGCACCGGCCACCGAGCCGAAGCGGAAAAAATCCGCAACCAAGCTGAAACGGTGATGGAGGATGCGCGGTTGAAATCGGCGGTGAGTGATGCGGAGAAGAAAAATAAAGGTAAGCCGTTGCAACCGGTGGAGACCAAACCTGCCACCACATCAAACACCGTGACGATCAAAGTTCAAACAGGCGGTGCCCCGATGGAAGTGATTTCCCAGAAAGCAAATTATGATTTCAATACGCAAACGCTCAGTTTCACCGCGCCCTCAGAAATAAATGTTGGCGGAAAAGAACCCGCGCCCGCAACTTTCGGCCCGGTGATCGAGCGCGTGCTTGAACCAAGCGATGATAAACAAGGTTATGACTTGGACACTGGGCGGGACATGGCCATTGGCGATGCAAGTCATCCGGGTGCCGACTTGGTTGTGCGGTTGACAACAGCCGGTTCGCCATCGCTTTTCTTTGTCGGCACACGTGCGGAACATTTTCCTGATGGCGAAGCCCGTTGGAACATGGCCGGTTGGATTGTGGCAACGAACCTTGCGATTATTCCCGAATCACCGGAAGCGTTCACGAATGCCTATGGCCTGTCCTGGTATCAGGCGCTGATGCCAAGACCATCAAGCCAACCCGGAAATAATCAGCTTGAAACTTACGAATTTCAAACCCGCGAAGGCGGCACGGGCATTTTACAAATCACCGGCTTCACCGAGAACCCGCGCGGCGTGAAGATCCGTTACAAGCTGGTGCAGATAGGGAAAAATTGAACTACAAAAAACACGGATGCGTCTTGGACTGCGGCGGGAAGCGGAGCGCCACGCCGCTTTCGTTCGCACGGGGCGGGTGGAACATTCAACGCGTCCCGCCCGCGCGAAAGCGGTGTCGCCGCTTCCGCTCTGCCACCGCAGTCCCTGAAGCTTCAATTTCATTCGCGGCAATCCGTGAAATTCGCGTCAAAGATTTTTCCGCTTGTAGGAGACGAGGTGACGAGTCTCAAATCAAAAAAAGTTAGAGCCTCCTGACGTCGTCTCCTACAATTATTGAAATGACTTCCGAACACTCCACGCCAGCTTCAAGCGCGCCTGGCGACATCTTTGCCACGACGCATTGGACGGTCGTGCTCGCGGCGGGCAAACAACACACGCCGCAATCCGATGGCGCGCTGGAGGAATTATGCCAAACGTATTGGTTTCCGCTTTACGCTTACGTTCGGCGGCGCGGTCACGCCAAGCCAGATGCGGAGGATCTGGTGCAGGCATTTTTCGCGCGGCTGTTGGAGAAAAATTTTCTCGCCGGTCTGGACAACGACAAGGGAAAATTCCGCGCGTTCCTGCTGGCGGCGTTGAAACATTTTCTGGCGAACGAATGGAATAAATCGCAGGCGCAAAAGCGCGGCGGCGGCGCGGCGCATCTCTCGCTGGACTGGCAGACGGCGGACACGAAGTTTCAAGTTGCCGCCACGAGTGAGGTGAGTCCGGACAAGGCATTTGATCGCGAATGGGCGCTGGCATTACTCGCGCGCGTCATTGAGCGTTTGCAAAAAGAATGTGCGGTGGAAGGAAAAGCGAAGTTGTTTGAGCAATTGAAAAAATTTCTGATGGCGGGCGGCGGTGAATCGGCGCAAAGCGAGGTGGCCAAATCGCTCGGCATGGAGGAAGGCGCGGTGCGCGTGGCGATTCATCGGTTGCGAAAACGATATCGCTCGCTGCTGCGCGATGAGATCGCCAACACCTTGAGCGACGGGACGATGGTGGACGAGGAGATGCGGGCGCTGTTCGGGGCGTTTGGGTGAAGGAAGAATGGAGAATGAAGAATTTTTTTGGTCAGAGGAATGATTGCCAGCGGAATGGCTGCAAAGAATTCCCCTGACACGGATTCCCTTGACCGCCCTCAAATAGGTGTGAGAGCGCAGAGGTGATTTTGGTTTGGAGTTGTCAAAAAAAGGGAGAACAATTGCCGGTAAAGGTTTAGTTCTTCATTTTTCATCCTGCATTTGTTTCGTTAGGGCTTTTCATTTCACGCGGGTGGACTAAATTTTCGCCGTCGCCCGAATTAAATAAAACATGAAATTTGGCATCAACACTTTTCTCTTCACCTCGCCGTTCACGAACGCGAGCACACGGTTGTTTCCCAAATTCAAAGCGTGGGGCTTTGATGGCGTGGAGATTGCCATCGAGAATCCCGCAGATATTGATCCGGCGTTCGTGAAAGCGCAGCTCGATAAACATGGCTTGGTCTGCACGTCGGTCTGCGCGTGTTTTCCGCCGAGTCGCGATCTGCGCGGCAACAAAACGCAGCAGCGCGCGACGGTCGTTTACATGAAACAGCTCGTGGACATTGCGGAAATTCTCGGCACGAAAATAATCATGGGCCCGCTGTATTCCGCGACGGGTCGCGCGGATGCCGTTCCCGCTGCGGAATACAAACGCCAATGGCAGACGGTGTGCGGGCATTTGAAAACGATTTGCGCTTACGCCGAGGCGAACGAAAAAATCATCTGTCTGGAACCGCTGAATCGTTTCGAGACGGATTTTCTCAACACGGTGGAGCAGGGGTTGCAGATGATCCGCGCGGTGAAAAGTCCGGCGCTGAAATTATTGCTCGATACGTTTCACATGAACATCGAGGAAAAAAATCCGGCGGACGCCATCCGCCGCGCGGGCAAACATGTCGGTCACATCCACGCGAGCGCGAGTGATCGCGGCACGCCTGGCAATGATCACGTGGACTGGCGCGGGGTGGCGCAGGCGTTGCGCGATATCAAATACGAGGGCGCGGTGGTGATCGAATCATTCACGCAGGATGTGAAGGTGATCGCGCGCGCGGCGGCGATCTGGCGCAAGATTGAGCCGCGTCGCGACGACATCGCGAGCAAGGGACTTGTGTTTTTAAAAAAGACTTTCAAATAATTCTGTAATCTCGCGGTGAGTTCACCGTCAATATTTTCACAACTCGAACTTAATTTTATGAGAACATTAGTCATTTTGTTTTTTGCCTTAATCACCGCCGTCCCCGCTGTCAGTCGCGCCGAAGACAAGCGCATCGTTTTGATCGCCGGCAAGCCTAGCCACGGGCCGGGCGAACATGAACATCGCGCGGGAATGTTGTTATTTCAAAAGTGTCTCGCCGATTTTCCCGGCGTCAAAGTGGAGGTTTACACGAACGGCTGGCCAACGGATTCAGCGATGCTCAACGGCGCGGCGGCGGTGGTGATTTACAGCGATGGCGGCGGTGCGCATCCCGCGTTGCAGGAGGATCATTTGCAACAGCTCGCCGCGCTCGTGAAGCAGGGCGTCGGTTTTGGCTGCATTCATTACGCGGTGGAACCGACGCAGGAGAAGGGGCAGAAAGAATTTCTCGACTGGATCGGTGGCTGTTTTGAGGTCAATCGCTCGGTGAATCCCACGTGGGAAGCCGATTACAAAACGCTTCCCGTTCATCCCATCGCGCGCGGCGTGACCCCGTTCAAGATGAAGGACGAATGGTATTTCAACATGCGATTCCGCGAAGGGATGAATGGAGTCACTTCAATTTTGACCGCGATCCCTGATGCGGACACGATGTATCGCGCCGATGGTCCGCACGAAGGAAATCCCGATGTGCGTGCCGCCGTGGCGCGGGGTGATGCGCAAACGATGATGTGGGCGAGTGAACGCGCTGATGGCGGCCGCGGCTTTGGTTTCACCGGCGGCCACTATCATCGCAACTGGGGCGATGACAATTTCCGCAAGCTGGTGTTGAACGCGATTCTCTGGTCGGCAAAAGTGGAAGTGCCGACGAACGGCGTCACTTCCACCGTGACCGCTGCCGAGCTGGAGCAGAATCTCGATCCCAAAGGCCGCAAGCCGAAAACAAAGCCGCTAGTGATGCCTGCGCCGCCGGCTTCAACCAATTAACCAAGATCACTTCGCGTAACCTGCTTTGGGTTTTCCATCCGCGTCGATTTTATCGCACGCCCAAAGCACGCCGCGCGTCACGAGGTCGAGATAGCGCGTGTCGGAAACGGTTTCATTGTTGTGGCCGATGGTGGTGGAGAACACACGCGTTTTGCCCTGATAAATATTTTCCCAAGCCACCACGAAATCATTCGTGCGCTGCGGTTCGCCCGCTTTGTTATTGATGACTTGAATACCGTGCGCAAGCGCATGAGCCGTGGGGAAAACTTGCACGTTGTTGTAATGCTCTTCGCGAATCGTCGTCCAATCCCCGAGTCCAGTGCTGACGGCGTTGGTTTTATCCGTGAATGAAATTGCGATCGGTTCCTGCGGGCCGTGACCGCTGGATTGGATGCCAAGATATTCATACCAATGCGAATTGGCGGCGCCGACCGCGACCGGTTTCGTGAATTCTCCGAAGCGGTAGCAGTGCATCGCGCAATGCAGATTCACGCCGGGAATGCCATCCTGATGCGGCTTGAGCACGCCTTGAATGACTGCGGGATCGTTGATGTCGGCCGCGCATTCATCGTGGATGATCACGTCGTAGCCTTTCGCGTAATCCGGATTCCCGTAGATGGGCAGGGCGGGCTTGGTGTTGCCGTCAGGTGAGTAAATGATGTCCACGGTCACGTTCGCGCGCGCCTCGATACCTTTTTTGAGAATGTCCTTTTGCTGTGCGTAATCGTGGCAGCAGCCGCCGGTGATGAGCAGCGCTTTGATGGGTTTGGGTGTTTCAGCGGCGAACAACGCGGGCGAACTTACCAGCACGCCTAGAAAAATAATTGGGCGCGCAACACGGAGCAGGGATTTTTTTTGCATGGCGATTACTAGCACGCAAAAATTTTTCCGACAAGCGCGAAAAATATTTGGCTTTCAAATTTCACAAATGAAAATACTTTTAACCAACCAATTCACCAACGCGTCCATAACTGAATCCAATATTATCATGAATAACTCACTGATCCTCCCCCGCCGTAACTTCATCAAAAACGTCGCCATCGCCGGAGCCGCGATCTCGGCCCTGCCATTGTTCAATGTCCGCGCGCAAGGCGCCGGTAAAAAATTCAAGGTCGGTCTCGTTGGCTGCGGCGGGCGCGGGAATGGCGCTTTGGAAAATCATATCGAAGCGGCCAAGGCGCTCGGTCATGAAATTGAAGTTTATGCCGTGGCAGATTTTTTCCAGGATCGCGCCGATGCCACCGCCAAGAAACACGGTGTGCCCGCCGACCGCATCTACCTCGGTGCCACCGGCTATCGTAAATTGATGGAACAGCCCATCGACATTGTATTGCTCGCGACGCCGCCGATTTTTCGCCCCACTCATTTCGAGGCTGCGGTTAATGCCGGCAAAAATATTTTTTTCGAGAAGCCGGTGGCGGTGGATCCGGTCGGTGCCCGCAAGGTGATCGAGCTGGGCGAAGTCGCGAAGCAGAAGGGGCTCTCCGTGGTGGCCGGCACGCAGCGGCGGCATCAGGGCAGCTACCTGCGTAATCAATTCGCCGTGGCCAATGGTGCGATCGGAAAAATTGTCGGTGGCACTGTGAGTTGGTGTGGCGGAAAACTCTGGTTCAAGGAACGCAATCCGGGTGAGGCCGATGACAGTTATCTCGTGCGCAACTGGACGAGTTTTTCCGAGATGTCCGGCGATCACATCGTGGAACAGCACCTTCACAACCTCGACGTGGCGAACTGGTTTCTCGGGCGTCCGCCGCAAACGGCAGTGGGCTTTGGCGGTCGCGCGCGGCGGCAGACCGGCGACCAGTTTGATTTCTTTAGCGTGGATTTTAATTATGGCGAAGACGTGCATATCCACAGCATGTGCCGGCAGGTCAGCGGCACTTACGGGAACGTGAGCGAATTTTTTACCGGCACCGAAGGCAATACTTTCGGTGGCGGGAAAATGTCCTCGGCCAAGCTCGCATCATTGAAGGTTCCGGAATTTAAGACGCACGAAAATCCGTATGTCGAAGAACACATCGCGCTGCTGGATAGCATTGTCAAAGGTCAGCCGATCAACGCGGCGCGCACGGTGGCGGAATCGACGCTGACCGCCATCATGGGCCGCATCGCTTGCTACACCGGCTCAATCGTGCGCTGGTCGGATTTGGCGACCAAGACTGATTCACCGTGGTATAACCTGGCGCTCTCGCCGTCGGCGGCGGATTTTGAAAACGGAACGGTCGTTGCGCCGAAAGATAACGTCGTCCCGATTCCCGGCGAGGCGTGAACTCTGGTAAAATTTTTTCATGAAACACAGTCACATTTTTCTTCCGCTACTGGCTGGGTTGGCTGGTGTGTTCGTGGTAAACGCAGTTGAGCTTCCAGCGAATGGGCTTTTGCTCGTTGCAAATAAAGGTGATCACACACTCGGCTTGATTGATACGGCTGCCGGAAAAATGATCGCCACGGTGGCGGAGGACGGTGTGACGGGGCACGAAGTCGTGGCCTCGCCGGATGGTAAACGCGCGTTTGTTCCCATTTACGGCAACTCTGGCGTGGGCCACGCGGGCACGGACGGACAATTGATTCGCGTCATCGATTTGGAAAAACGCTCCGTGGTCGGCACGGTGAATTTGGGACAGGGCGTGCGTCCGCATTGCGCCGTGATCGGGCCGAAGAACGGATTGCTTTACGTCACGACTGAGTTAGAAAATTCGGTGACGATGATTGATCCGCAGACGCTGAAAATTATCGGCACCATTCCCACAGGTCAATCCGAAGCCCACATGCTCGCCCTCAGCAGTGATGGCAAACGTGGCTACACAGCGAACGTCGCGCCGGGAACGGTTTCCGTTTTAGATCTGGAAGCAAAAAAAGTTCTCGCGGTGATTCCCGTTTGCAAAAACACGCAGCGCATTTCGCTCTCGATGAATGACCGCTGGGTATTCACTTCGGATCAAACCCAACCACGACTTGCGGTGATTGATACGCAAACGAATGGCGTGAGCCGCTGGATTGAAATGCCCGGCACGGGCTACGGCAGCGCCCCGACGCCGGACGGACGCTGGCTGGTCATCGCCCTTCCGAAAATCAATCAAGTGGCGGTGATTGATCTGGCGACGATGCGAGTGGCGCACACGCTCGACGTGCCGCCTTCGCCGCAGGAGGTTTTGGTGCGACCTGATGGCGCAGAAGCTTACGTTTCTTGCGATACTAGCAGCCAGATAGCGGTGATGGATACGAAAACGTGGACGGTGAAAAAATTGATCGCGGCGGGCGCTGGCGCGGATGGGCTGGCGTGGGCGAAAGGCAAATAATTTTTAACCGCTCGTCTTCGCTAATCCGCGCTCATACAAAATCTTTGCCGCCTGCATAAGAAATCACCCGCTGTTTTTTGCTTTCAGAAATTTGGAATTAGCGGAGATGAGCGGTTAAGATTTTTCAAATCTTCGTCTTGATGCCGCAGGCGCGGGCGAGACACCAGCCGCGAAGGGCTTCATAAATCGCGAACAATCCCGCGACCACAAAGATCAATCCCAACCATAAGTTATAATCTACTAAAATGATTCCCGCGATGAGGCAGAGCGCGCCGATGACGCCGCGCGCGATGCGGCCGTGGCGTCCGATGTTGGGGCGGAAGAAATTGCTCACGTCGAAAAAATAGCACGCTTTTTTCAAAAGCCAAGGTTGCCGGTTAGGACAAGGCAGCGCATATTCCGGCCCGATGAAAGTATTTGAATTCAAAACCCAGCTTTGGTTGCCGCAGCCGCGTGAACGCGTGTTCGAGTTTTTTGCCGATGCCGGCAATCTCGAAACCATCACGCCGCCGTGGTTAAATTTTGAGATCATCACGCCGCGCCCGATCCCGATGCACCCTGGCGCGCTGATTGATTATCGCATTCGCCTGCGCGGAATTCCGATCCGCTGGCGGACGGAGATCGCCGAATGGCAGCCACCGGTGCGTTTTGTGGATCGCCAACTGCGCGGGCCATATCGTCAGTGGATTCACGAGCATCGCTTCGAGGAACGCGACGGGGGCACAGATTGTTTTGATGTCGTGCGTTACGCCGTGCTCGGCGGTGCGTTGGTGGAAAGACTGTTTGTGCGCCGCGATGTGGAAAAAATCTTCGCCTATCGCCGCGAAAAAATGTTGGAACTTTTCGGTGCTAAAAAAACGTAGCGGACATTTTTGCAAATCAATCAATGAACCGCTTTGTCAAATCGCCATACGCATCAATTCGCCGGTCACGAAGGAAAGGCCAGTGCGTGCGCGTGGTGTCCACGTTCGCCAGGTCCACGGGCACGATGAGAATTTCTTCCTGATTCGAACTCGCTTTGGCAATGATTTCGCCTGAGGTGCCGGCCACAAAACTTTGGCCCCAGAATTCCAGACCGTCGCCGCCCACGCCATCGAGAATCTCGTGGCCGATGCGGTTGATGGACGCGACGTAGCAGCCATTCGCCACCGCGTGACTGCGCTGGATGGTTTCCCAGGCGTTGTGTTGCTTCGCGCCGTATTTGGCTTTCTCGCTCGGATGCCAGCCAATCGCCGTCGGATAAAAAAGTATCTGCGCGCCTTGCATGGCGGTGAGGCGCGCGGCTTCGGGATACCATTGGTCCCAGCAGATCAGCACGCCGATTTTTCCGTAGCGCGTGTCCCACGTTTTGAAACCAAGATCGCCGGGTGTGAAATAAAATTTCTCGTAAAACAACGGATCATCGGGAATGTGCATCTTGCGATAGCTGCCGAGGAGCGAGCCATCCGCGTCAATGATGACGGCGGTGTTATGATACAGCCCGGCGGTGCGCCGCTCAAACAGTGAGGCGATGATGACGACCTTGTGCTTTTTGGCGAGTTTCTGAAACGCCTCGGTGCTGGGGCCGGGAATTTTTTCGGCGAGCTTGAAGTAATCATGATTTTCGCTCTGGCAAAAATATTGCGAGCGAAACAATTCCTGCGTGCAGATAATGTTCGCGCCCGACTTAGCGGCGCGTTCGACGAGCGCGATGGTTTTCTTTAGGTTCGCGTCGGGATTCGCGGACACGTCAGTTTGAATGAGGCCGAGCTTGAGCGCGGACGACGAAGTAGAACGTTTCATGGAATCAAATTTTGCGCGAACGGATGCGCGCGGTTTCTTCAAGCACCACAGTCTTGAAATTTGGATCATCCGGCAATTCTTTGGGCGCTTCCTGGCCGAAGATTTCGCGGATGAATTTGCCGAGCGTCTCGTTGGTCGGGCCGTAACCCGCGCCGTAAATGTAAACTTCGAGATCGTGCATCAACTGTTCGCCCGTGGAGTAACGGCGATTCGGATCGTGCGCGAGGCAGTGATGGAGAATGTCGTTCAACCGGTCATCAATGCGCGCATCGAGCGCGCGAAAATCCGGGATCGGCTGGTTCATGATGCGATTGCGCGATTCCTCGGCGTTCGCGCCTTTGAAAATATTTCGGCCCAGCAGCAGATGCGCGAGGACGACTCCGACCGAAAATAAATCGCTGCGCTTGTCGGTGATCTGAAAATCCGCCTGCTCGGGGCTCATGTAATCCGGCTTGCCCGCGACGACTTCGCCTTCTTGATCGGTGAGAAATCCTTTGGCCTTGGCGATACCGAAATCAGTCAGCTTCACGTCGCCTTCAAACGCGATCATGATGTTTTTGAAACTGACATCCCGGTGGACGATGCCGAGCGGCTTGTTATTTTTATCCGCCTTCGAGTGCGCGTAAGCGAGGCCGCGCGCGACACGACTGGTGATGAATACCGCGAGTTCCTTGGGCAAAACGTGCTTTTTATCCGCCAGTTGGTGGGTAAATTGTTCCAGATTGACGCCGCGGATCAGCTCCATCGCGATGAAGGCCGCGCCGTTGGTTTCCCCGAGGTGGTAAGTCTGGACGATGTTGGTGTGGATCAAATCCGCCACCAGTTTCGCTTCGCCAATGAAGTTCTCGATGAACATCTTCTGGCTGGCGTAATTCGGGCGGATGATTTTAATCGCGACTCGTTTGATGAAATCGCGCGCTCCGTGTTGCTCTGCTTCATAAACTATGCCCATGCCGCCCTCAAAAATTTTGCGGACGATGTCATAGCGAAATTCGTTCTGGATGGAAAAAAGCGCCACGTTCAGATGGTGGAAAATTGTCTGGTGAAGTCAAGCCCCGCCCCAGAATGTTCCTGAAAAAACTTCGCTTTTTTCGCTTTTTTCGCTTGCACGCGCGGCTTATTGGTTTTTTACTCCTCTCAAGTCTGTAGATTTTCTTTCGGACTAAACAAACATAAACAACCAAAACATACGGAACCATATGGCAAAAGCACTCTCCAAAGCCCAGATCGCCGCGCTTGTCGCGGAAAAAAACGGACTCTCAAAAAAGCAGGCGGTTGAAATCCTCGATAACATCGCTGCCCTCGCTTACAAACACGCGAAAGATACTTTCACTTTGCCCGGTATCGGCAAGCTCGTCCTCAAAGATCGCGCCGCTCGCATGGGCCGCAACCCGAAGACCGGCGAAGCCATCAAGATCAAGGCCAAGCGCGTGGTGAAATTCCGCATCGCCAAAGCCGCGAAAGACGCGATCCTCGGAACGAAGTAATTTGTTTCGACTGCACAAGGCGCTCCGAATTTTCGGGGCGTCTTTTTTATTTCCCTAGTTCACTCCGACAGTAACTCAATATCCGCGTAAAAACCTTCCAGCTTGGCGCCGAGGCTATCACTGTCCGTCATCAAACCGATCCCCACAATTTTCGGCAGCTCGCGATCGGGAAAAACTTTCTTCCAATCCGCCGTCACGTCCCGCACTTCGGAAATCCATTGGCCGGCGCGAGCGTTGCCGGATTCCAAGACGAAAATTTGCGCCCGCTCCGACTTCGGATGCGCCCGCACCGTGCCGACTTTTTCCGCATCGCCCCACATATAATTCAGCGTGCGCGCCGGGCCAATGAACGTATCGAACGCGATGAATATCCGTGCCGCATGGTCAAACTTTTTCAGGTCGCGTTCCGAGCCGTTTGTTTCCACCCCGGAAATTTTCCAGCGCCAACGCAGCGTTAATTTTTTCGGCGGCGGGAGATCAAGCTTATGCGTCAACGCCGAGCAGGTTTTTTCAGCGATGCCATGGACGAATGCATTCGTGCCGTCCCGCGCCACCACATAGGTCGAGGGTTTTTTGAAATAGGCCGTGTTCTCCCAGCCATTCGTCAGGCCGTGAGAAAAGTTTTCGGCGAACAATATTTTACTTTCCGCCGCCGGGCAAAGTTCGCCGCCAAAGCACCACAACAGCAAAATGATTTTTCGCATGCCGCCTAGATATTAAGCTTTTCCGCCGCGAACCCCAAGTGACCTTCCGCAGATTTTTTTGACTCGAATTTTACTTTGCTCATTTTCCGGTTATCTTCGGACATCGTGACATCACGCCTTGCCCATATCATTTTTTTGAGTCTCGGAATCGTATTTGCTGCCGCCGCTTCCCGCGCGCAAGGGATTGTTTGGACCGGTCCGACCATCGTTTTCTCCAACGCCCCCTATTCCGATCCGACGCTGGCCGCCAATCAAGACCGCCTCACCGCTCAGGTCTGGCTCACGCGTTCAGGTTCAACCCGCAACACGCGCGGTATTTTTAACGCTCTTTTCGAAGGTGGCTACACCCAGTTCACCAGCCCGGCAGGCACCGAGTGGGCGCTAGGCAATTTAGCGGATTACTCTACGCTGACTTATACTAACTGGGCCTACTGTTTCGGCGGACCAACCTACCTGAGTTCCACCATCACCACCACGAACGCCGTGTTACATCTCATCAACGATGATATTTATCTCTCCGTGCAATTCACTTTTTTTGGCAGTAGTGGCGGCGGATTTGCCTACGAACGTTCCACGCCATTCATCGCGCCGGAGCCGGCGGCGAATATGCTTTTGTTTTGCGGCGCGGCTTCCTGGCTGCTTTGCCGTAAATATTTTCGGCGGTAAAAATTTCCCGCGCGGAAAATTTATCCGTGTTCATCCGTGCGCATCTGTGTTGAGTTTGTTAAAACCCGCATAAATAAAGGGTTTGCTCGACGGGTGGAAGGCCACTGTCAGCAAAACTGTCAGTCACGGGGCGGATGCTAAAACAATTCGCCACTACAGACTAGAAATTTGCTGAAACCTTGCCACAACGCCCGTTCTAAATCGCCGTTGATACGGGACTGGTATCTCGATTCAGAGAAAGCCAGTTATGAAAACAAAATACACCTTGTTCCGGCGCGGCGAAATGTTCTACATGCAGGACAGCGCCACCGGCAAACAGACCAGCCTACGCACGAAGGATGAAAGCGAGGCCAACAGCCTGCTAAACGCGCGCAATGCGGCGCAGCAACAGCCCACGCTAAACTTGCACCTTGCCCGCGCCTATTTGACCGCCAGTGACCCCGCCTTTGTTGAGCGAACATGGCAGACCGTCATGCAGCAATTGCAATCACGCGGCAAAGACAGCAGCCGCCAGCGTTACGCCAGCGTGTTCAAGTCGCCGTCCTTTAACGGACTCCGCAGTAAAAAGCTTTTGGAAACCACCGCCGATGATTTTTTCGCGGTGTTCAAAGAGGGCAAAGTTGCCATCACCTATTTTCTAAAACGCTTGCACAACTTCGCCTTGAGTTTGGGCTGGATTGCCTTGCCGGTAGTTGCGCCCTATCTTTGGCCGAAATATAAAGCCAAAGACCGGCGCGGCATCACGCGGGAGGAACAGGAAACTGTTTTGGCCGCAGAGAAAAAAGCCGAATGGAAATTATTTTTAGAACTGCTGTGGGAAACCGGCGCAGCGCAGAGCGACGCGGTGAGCTTCAAAGCCGAGGATGTTGACTGGCAAAGCCGGACAATTACTTACTTCCGCGCAAAGACTGGCTCACGGGCGCAGTTCACCATTAGTAAGGCACTGGAAACGGTTTTGAGCCACTTGCCGACCACGGGTGCATTGTTCCCGAACCTGTCGCGATTCACCGCCAACGACCGCGCCAGCCGTTTCCGCCGCCGTTGCCACCGTGCAGGCGTAACGGGCGTGACCTTGCACAGCTATCGCTACGCATGGGCAGAGAGAGCAAAGATTGTCGGAATGCCGGAGCGGTTTGCTCAGGCTGCACTTGGGCATAACAGCAAAGCGATTCATCGCGCCTATGCCAAGAAAGCGCAAATCATTGTTCCCTCCCTTGAGGAATACGAAACGAAGGCCGCAGCGGCCACCCTGCAAAAAGCAGTTGCGGCTTAACGCCGCCAAAATAAAGCGAGCGGTTGAGTCTTCGGCGACTCAACCGCTTTTTCTTCATTGGGGATTTACGCCATCCCCAAACCCCACGCGCCAGAGGTTTTAACCTCTGGACTCTGCCACGATAAAAACATGGCCGTTCGTGACCGTCTCTTTTTTGCGGGCGTTCTGTTTTTGCCAGTGCTGGCTAATGGTATTCGTGACCTTGACCAGCCAACTGCGATCCTTGGTGAGTTCCAGCACGTCCACTGTCGCAAAATACTTTGCGCCGTTCTGCGCGGGATTGCCCAGCGGCTTGAGCAGCCGCGCCGCGATCAGCGCGGGAATGTCATGCGGCTGGCAGTTCAGCACCCACCCGGCTTGCTCCGCTGTCAGGCGGGCGGGCAACTGGCCGAGCAGCGAAAGGAAGCGGTGTGATTCTTCTTTCATGCCTCACCAGTCGCAGCCCGCGCATTAAAACGAACAGTGATTTCACGCCGGAAGGCGCGGCTATGCCGCTGGCAAAAATGAATAAGAGACCGACCGAAGATTTATTGAATCCGAATACTGATTTCACAAGAGAACAGAATCTTGCTGTTTACCCGATTAAATTTGTATTTAGTTGGGGCTGCCGTGTCATCAACACAGGTTTCATTAGCCCCATAACCGGGATACGTGGTTCCTATAGTCGAAACAGCCAAAGGCAGGTTAAAACAAGAGCCTTGATTAAGTGGAGTGTTATCGCCGCACCTATAGTAACTATACGATGCCCGAACGGCTCCTGACATTGGGTATCCATCATCTATTTTACTATCTATTGCAAAAGCTTCCTCAGGCGTCAATACAGGTTCCCCCCATAAGTTTTGATTGTTAAACGGAGCGGTGCTAAGAACAAGATAGTTCCCCCCACGGGTGGAATAGTATGGTTGGAATGATGTTACTATCCATTGCCCCCTGCCAAGTTTTGTTGTTAATTGGCTGGCGGGTGTATTTCCTTTAATAAGATAAAATTTGGCCAATCCAGCTGCTTGAAGCATTCCCCAGAAATCATACCCCTCATACCCTGAATCTGAGCCGCAATCATTAGTCGCCACGCCAAAATAGCTTGTTATTAGTCCATCATTATTTCCGGCGTTGTTGCAATCACTAAGAGTCGCAGGATTCTTAGAACCAAGCCCTGCCAACCCGAACGAGGTTACCGAACTCTGTGAACAATCACCGGGAACACAGCCATACTTGCCTAAAAAGGTGTCGTATGCCGATTGATAGGAGCCTGCTTCCGATATCACAGTGCGAATCTGTGCTGCCTTAACCAGTTCCTGCCCCACCAAAATCCCGCCAACAATCAGGCCGATAATGACCAGCACAATGGAAAGCTCGATCAGTGTAAAACCATTTCGCATTTTTGATTCAGAATGTGGCACTTGTTTTCCCGAAAGATTTCCCAGTTTGAACCCTACACACAGGGGGTTAAGAAATGGTTAATCCGCCGTAAGGCGGGCGGGCAACTTGCCGAGCAGGGATAGGAAGCGGTGTTGATCGTCTTTCATACGCAACACC
>JANYFN010000116.1 GCA_025362675.1 Limisphaerales bacterium
GCCGGGAATTGTCCCCAGCACATTCACCGCGTTCACGGCGTTGAAAGCGTTCGCGGCATTCGCCGCCATCATCGCATACGGCGTGGCCGTGAACGGCTGATCCGGCGTGAGCTGCTGATAGTTCGTGCCGTCGCCGCTGAACCAAATGCGGAGGAGCAAATCATCGTTCGTAAAAATGAGCGGGTCGAGATAGGCCGTTTGCAGCGACGCGCCCAGGTTGACGCTGAACAAACCATTCGCAACCGGAACGGGCATGGGCAAACTCGGCTCGCTGCCGTCCACGCTGGAACCGTTGTTGCTCCACTTGCTGATTACGGTAAAATTCGGCGGCGGCGCGGCCACGCTCACAAAAGCACCGAGAAAATAATTAGTGCCGACCGTTTGCACCGTGATGCTCACGACCGTTCCGTGCGAGATGCTGGCCGTCGCCGTCGCGCCGCCCCACGCCGGGCCGGGCGTTCCATAAATCGTCACCGGCGGTGGCGTGAGGTAGCCCACGCCACCGTCCGTCACGTCAATGGTCTTGACGTTGCCGCTCCCCACCGAGGCGACCGCCGTGGCCGTGCGCGCTTGGTTCGTGCCGGGCTGCACCACGGCGAATTTGAACCAGCCATTGCCGCTGAAGTTGGTGCCGCCCGCGGTCATGCGGCCTTGATAGGAGAAGGCGGAAGTTTGGGCTTGGAGTTGAGATTGCGCGCCAGCAAATAATGCCAGTGCGAAAATTAATTTAGGAAAGCTATTTTTCATCTGCCCTGACAATGTGGCCAATACCGAAATCCAACCATACGCCGAACGGCGTAGCGTCCTCGCAGGTATTCGGTCGGAGCAGCTAGATGTGGCGGGGCGGCGGCCGGCGAGAGGTGGTTGAATCATGGCCGCAGTTATAAACGCTGCCACCGGGATAGCTACTGTGCGAGGCGCGCACAGTCCGCTCGCTCCTTGCTAAAAAGTGGATACGCCGAACGGCGTATTGGTTTTTCGCGGGCGCGGCGGATACTGCCAGCAGCAAAATGAATAATTCATTGCGAAATGCCTGACGCCCCTGTGGAATGAAGCCGATGCCACCCCAGTTGCAATCACCCTTTCAAGGCCGGCGCGCGGCTGTGCTCGTGCTCCTCGTCGCGCTCGCGGCAACGGCGTTTGGCGTCTGGCGCGAGGGGGAACTGACCCGGCGCGGGCAAGTCATCCGCTGGCAAGATAGTTTCGCGCAACTGAATCCGGTGCTGACGCCGCTGCTCAGTCAACGCTTCGATTCGATCCGTGATCAGGCGAAAGCCACGTTGCGCCGCAACGGCGTTTCCGAAGTCACTTGGAACGAATTTCTGCAACTCACCGAATGGCGGCAGCGTTTTCCCGGCATGGTTGAAATCGGTTACGCGGAATTTGCGGATGAAAAATGCGTCGTCAAATTTCTCACCAACCAAACCGAATCAGTTACGCACGCACCGGGATTGGATTTGAATGGCGACGTCGCCCTTCGCGAAGCGATTCAGAAAAGCGCCGATACTGGCCAAGCCATGTCTTCACGCGAAATCGCGCTGGGCGCGGGCACAAATGCCGCGCGCGGTATTGTCTGTTGGTTGCCCATCTTGAAAAGAGATGGCCGGGCCAGTTCGGCTGCGGAAAACCGCGCCAGTCTGCAAGGTTTTATTTTTTACGCCCTCAACCAGTCGGATTATTTTAGCTCGATCCAAACGCAGCTTAAAAATATGCCGCTGGAATTGCGCCTGCTGGCGGCAGGTGAAATGGCCCCGCCGCGCACGCCGACCCAACGGACTTTTACCCTCAACGGCGGGTCCGGTGAATGGCGCATGGTGGCGACGATGAAAGCGGCTCCCGCGAGCGCCTCCGCGCCGAGATGGATTGTCGCCATCGGCGGAATCGCCCTGAGTCTATTGCTTTTTTTTCTGTTCACCACCCAAGCGCGACTGCGACTCGCGGCGGAAGCGGCGAATGAAAAGACGTTGCAACGCGATGCCGAAATCCTTGCGCTCAATCGCGATCTCGAAGCCAAAGTGGCGGAGCGCACAGCGCAATTGAACGTGGCGCTCGCGGAGGAAAAAGAACTCAACCGGCTCAAGAGTAATTTCATCTCGATGGTGACGCACGAGATCCGCACGCCGCTCGCGCTCATCCTCGGCTCGTCGGAAATTTTATCGCGCTATCTGGACCGGCTCACGCCCGAAAAGCGCGCCGAACATCTCCAGACGATTGATGCGGCCGTGCTGCGCATGAGCGCGCTCATGGAGGACGTGCTGCTCTTCAGCAAGGCCGAGGCCGGGCGCATGGAATTCAATCCGGGACCGATGGATCTGAAAAGTTTTTGCACGCAATTGCTGGATGAAACGGCGTCGGCCACGAATCGGCGCTGCCCGCTGGAGCTGCACGTGGGAGAAATTTCTGAACCCGCGCGTGGCGACGAACATTTGTTGCGCCACGTTTTCAGCAATCTGCTGGCGAACGCCGCGAAGTATTCGCCGCCGGGATCACCGGTGACATTTTCCGTGGCGCGCACGGGTGGCGAGGCCATTTTCATTGTGCAAGATCGCGGCATGGGGATTCCCGAAGTGGATCGCCAGCGTTTGTTCACGCCGTTTTATCGCGGCAAAAATGTGGCGACCATCCAAGGCACCGGCCTCGGGTTGGTCATCGTAAAACATTGCGTGGAGCGGCACGGCGGCACGATCGAAATTGTCAGCGCGGAAAATCTCGGCACGACCGTGAGCGTGCGGCTGCCGCTGTTTTCACCGGCGCACACGGAATTCATCAAACGGATGGGACACGATAAATGATCATGAAAAAAATTCTCGTCATTGAAGACGAACCGGCGATGCGATCCAACTTGCGCGATATTTTGGAGCTGGAACATTTTCACCCGATCCTCGCGGCGAACGGCACGGCGGGTATTGCGGCGGCCAAAAATGATTTGCCGGATTTGATTCTCTGCGATGTGTTGATGCCGGAGCAGGATGGGCATGAAGTTTTGGCGGCGTTGCGAGCGCACCCGGCGACCGCGCGCATTCCCTTTATTTTTCTGACCGCCAAAGGCGAGCACGCCGATGTGCGCGCGGGCATGAACTTGGGCGCGGATGATTATCTGGTGAAGCCGGTGCGCGTGGCTGATTTGCTGGAAGCCATCGCCGCGCGGCTTGACCGGGCGCAGCAGCACGGCACGTTTAAAGCGGATTTTAAATCCGCCGTGCCGCTCGAAAAACTTGGTCTTTCCGCGCGCGAATCGGAAATTCTTTTGTGGGTGGCGCAGGGGAAATCGAATTTCGAAACCGGCATCATCCTCAATATCAGCGGGGCCACGGTGAAAAAACATCTCGAACACATTTACGAAAAACTTCAGGTCGAAGGTCGGAACCCGGCGGCAATTGTGGCGCTCGAAACCTTGTCCGGGGCAGGACGCTGAAGACTATTTTTCCGACCCGCCCCACGGCTTCCATAATTTTATTGGCCGTTCATCGCCGCATCATTGACGGCGTGCCGGACGCGTCAGCAGTTCCAGCAACTGGCGCGCCGCCACCGCCTCGGGATGCAATTCCAACAAGTGTCGCAATACCGTTACGGCTTCCGCCACCTGCCCTTGTTTCACGAGCATGGTTGCCCGCGCGTAAGGGATGCGTGGATCGTTCGGATCAGCGGTCGCACCACGCACAAGGGCTTCGAGCGCGCCGCGCGCATCGCCACCGCCGTTGCGGGCGAGGCCGAGATTATACCAAGCGCGGGCAAGGCGCGGATCGCATTTCACGGCGGTTTCCAACTCCGGGATGACGCGCGCGTTCTGACCAGTTTCGTTGAGCGCCAACGCCAGTTTATAATGGAATTCAGCTTCGCCGGGTTGCAGCCGCACAGCCGCTTCCAATTGTTCCACGGCTTCCGACGCGCGTCCGAGCTGGCTCAACACCATCGCGTATTCGTGGCGGATGCCGCCGGAGTAAGCATCCCATTCCGCCGCGCGTTTGAAATAAGCGAGCGCGTTAGTGACATCGCCCCGCTGGAAATAAAACACGCCATTCTGCAACTGACCGAGCGGCTGGTCGGCGAGATGATTCAGAAAATGCAGATACTCATTTCCCGCAATCGAATTAGTGTCCAACGTCGGAGCGAGCAATCGCGCTGCTTCCACACGAACGTTGCGCGACGGATCTTGCAGTTTCGATTCCAAGGCCGCGCTCACATCCGGGCGACCAGCTTGAGCAGCGGCACCGAGCGCTTGCACAACCATCTGACGCACGAGTGCATTCGTGTTTTGCAACTCGCGCAACAGCGCCGCCGTCACTGATTTATCACCGCTCCAACGTTGCAACAAATTTGCCGACACGGCGCGCCAGTAGGGGATTTCATCGGTCGCCAACATTTTCAACAACGGCTCGCGGGCGGCGTCATCGCCAGCCCGGGCGCGCGCCACGGCCTGCGCGCGGGAACGATACGGACGGTTCATCTTGTCGCCATACCATTGTTCGACGAATTTCAAACTCCAGTCCGCATTCTGATCGGTGTGGCAACGATTGCAGGCGTTGGGAATGCCAAATTGTTTGGTCAGCAACGGATCAGGAATGGTGAAGCCGTGATCATGCCGCCAGTGACGTTGCATGTAAGGCGTCTGCGGCATGTGACAGTTCACACATTCACCGCCGGTTTCCTTGATCAACGCGGGCTGATATTTTGTGACGTCTAAATTCACCAGCGCACCGTTCGTCTCGTAGCCAAAAACTTTATGGCGGCTGTGCATGACCGGATTGATGCTCGGGGCGTTGGTCGCGCCGGGACCGTGACAACTCAAGCACAACATATTTCCTGGCAACTTGGTTTTCATCGTGTGCCCGTTGTGACAATCCAGGCAACGCACGCCCTTGTGAAACATCCGGCTGCCCATGAACGCGGTAACTTCGTAATCCTCATCCGCAATCTGTCCATCAGGATAAAATGTCGGGGACTCATCCACGATGGTGAGGAGCTGATGATCCAGAAATTTGTCGCCGGGTTTTGGATCACCAGTGATTTCCGCGCGGCGCGCATGACACGCGGCGCAGGTATCAAACATTTCGTCGCGCGTGAATTTTCGAATCGTGGGGTCTTTCAATTTCCGACCTTTGTTCGCCGCTTGCCATGCGTTGTGATCCTTCATCGTCCCGTGACAGGCTTCGCAGCCGACGCCATTTTCAACCATCGCCGTGTGATATGAATCCGTGACCGGCTCATAATTTTTTTGGACGCGCGTGTTGTGGCAGGTGGCGCACATGCTGTTCCAATTCATACCGCGCCCGGTCCAATGGCCCCATTCACCGGGCTGGCGATCCTCTTTGCCATAGACATTGAACCATTCGTTTGAACGCGGATCCCAGGCGGCTTCCGTAGCCTGCAATCGTCCGCCCGGAAATTCCACGAGCATTTGCCGCAACGGATTCTCTGCAAGCACGCGTTTTACTGGAAAAGTTTCGTTGGTGCCGCGCCCGCCGGCGGTGACGACTTCGTAATGGCCATCTTGCTTGCGAAAAGAAGTCTGCTGGGTTTCGTGTTTGAACGTGCGGGGCGGCACGAAAGCAGAGTCCTCCTTTGCCAGCGCGGGCAAGCGTTCGGCTAACGCGTGATGCGAGCCGGCCCACGCAGAATATTCTTCGGCGTGACATTCGCGGCAACTGCCAGAGCCGCCGTAAGTTTTCAGCATCGCAACTTGATTGGAAGCCGATGAATTATTCACTAAAGGCTCGGGGCGGCTCCCAGCGAAGGCGAAGCCAACCATGAAAATCAGAAGCGCGGCGGTGGCCAGCCAGACGAAAAATAAACGACCGCGCACCGGTTCGGAGCAATCCGGTTTGGATGGTGGTTTCGGCGAACGCATCGGGAAATGAAATCGTGATTTTCTTTCGCGGTAGATACTAGCACGCACCCGGCGGCTGGCGAGTCTGGCATGGGCTAGAATCAGATGAAACGTTGCTGAGCCATCGAGAATTTTGTTGCGATAAAATGCGTGGTAATCATCCTGTTGTTGGAAATGAAACATCCCTCAATCATTCGCTCCGCCGGCACCTTGGCCGTCTTCACCAAAATCCACCTCGTCGGTATTCTCGCCGCCAGCGCGTTTTTTTCGCCCAGACTTTTAGCGCAAGACGGCTGGGTAAATCTGTTCAACGGCACGAACCTGGATGGTTGGGAACAGCACAGCGGCCGGGCTAAGTATTTTGTGGCGGATGGAATGATCGTCGGCGAGTCGGTGACGAATACGGGCAATAGTTTTCTCTGCCCCGTTAAAACTTACGGCGACTTTGAGTTGGAACTGGATTATCTCGATGACGCCCGCCTGAATTCCGGCGTGCAGTTCCGCAGCGACGTGTTCCCCGAGGCGCGCACGATTTGGGGCAATGGCAAAATTTCCAAACTGCCCGCCGACCGCCTCCACGGTTATCAATGCGAAATTGACATGGACACGCAGCGTAATCGTATGTGGACGGCGGGTATTTATGATGAGATGCGCCGCGAATGGCTTTTTCCGGGCAAACTCGGCGGTAGTGCCGACGCGTTTTCCGAGCAGGGCCGCAAAGTCAGCAAGCGCGGCGAATGGAATCATCTGCGCATCCTCTGCGTCGGCACCAGCATCAAGACGTGGCTCAACGAAGAACCGCGCGCAGACATCAACGACGCCATCACGCCGAGTGGCCACATCGGATTGCAGGTGCATCAAGTTGGTAATGATCCGAGCAAGGGCGGCTGGCAGGTAAAATTCAAAAATATCCGCCTCCGCGAAATTGTCGTCCCGCCCAACACGCTCACGGAGGACGAACAGCAGGCGGGCTGGAAATTATTGTGGGACGGCAAATCCGGCGACGGCTGGCGCAGCGCGAAGACAAACACATTTCCCCAACACGGCTGGAGTATCGCCGACGGTGTGCTGACGGTTCACGATAACAAGGGCGAGGAATCCGCTGGTGGGGGCGACATCCTCACCGCCAAACGCTACGCTGATTTTGAACTCACCGCCGAATTCAAACTCACTCCCGGGGCGAACAGCGGCATCAAGATTTTTGTGCAGCCGAACATCTCGCCGATTGACAAAGTCACGGGCAAACCGACCGGCGTTGGCTCGGCGATCGGAATGGAATTTCAGTTGCTGGACGACGCGCTGCACCCAGATGCCAAACTCGGCAAGGACGGCGATCGAAAGCTGGGTTCACTTTATGATTTGATGCCGGCACCAGCGAACAAGGTCACGAAACCCATCGGTGAATGGAACCGCGCACGAATCGTTTCACGCGGCCAGCATGTGGAGTTCTGGCTGAACGGCCAGCTCACCGTGCAATTCGAGCGTGGCTCGGAAAATTTCCGCGCGCACGTCGCCGAGAGCAAATTCAAGAATATTCCCGATTTCGGCGAATGGGCCGACGGCCATATTTTGTTGCAAGAACACGGCAACGAAGTTTCCTTCCGCAACGTGAAGATTCGCGAGCTGGGAAAATAACGTGGCGGCGGCGCGGCCGCGCGCCGAAAATTTTTTAAAATGCGGCTTTCTGACGAACAGCCGCGCAGCCCACCTGTTCGCGGTGAAATTTGACATCCTACTTCATGGCCGTTTTCCCAACAGCAAGGAGCTTTTGAATTGATTCAGCCGCGAACGGCCTGCCACCCAGCGCGGTGAACCGTTCGGAACGTTCGTGAGCGACAGTTCCAATTCTTGCATGGCCGCATTGGTGTCCCGACGCTGGAGTGCAATGTCCGCCAAGCCGGAATGGATGCGGAAGCCGTCCGCCGATTCGGTTTCGAGCCGGCGATACTCGGCTTCTGCAGCGGAAAAATTTTGCGCCTTGAAATAAGCGATGGCGAGGTTGAGGCGCGCGTCCGGCGAATTGGTGATCGCCAGCGAATGTTGCAAGCTGGCGACGGCCTCGTCCGCGCGGTTCATCATCACCAACAGGCCCGCCTGGTTATTGAGCAGTTGCGGATTTTTGGGATTGTCCGCCAGTTGTTTGGTCGCTAATTGCAAGGCGTTTGTCAGGTCGCCAAAAAACAGATACGCGCCCCAGACCATGTCAGCGGTGGTCGCGTCATTGGGTTGTGCTTCCAGCATGGATTGCAAGATGCGGCTGGCGTTCGCCGGGTTTGTTTGCGACATCCACGATTTCGCCTCCAGCAAATCCAATTTCACCGCCGCCATTTTCAATTGTTCCGCCGGCAGTTCCCCTAGCCTGGGACGCAAGGCTTTCACGCCGGCAAAAACTTTTTCATCCTGCCGGGATTGGGAATAAATTTCGAGCAGCGCAAAGTCCGGGGGCAACGTTTCGGCCGCCAGCGCGCGGCAGCGTTCCAGTTGTTGCACGGCCTGGCGCGGCCAGCCGGCCGCTTGAAAATACCGGCCCAACTGATAGCACACGCCGGGTTCGTCCACCGGCCCATGCGTCGTCATCATGCCAGCGAGATGCGGCAAGTCTTGGAACGCGGCGTTCAGTAAATTCACGCCGCCGAGCGACAGCGTGTTGCCCGCCTGCAGATTGGTGTTCGCCTGCCGGTTGACGAAGGCCGACCAGTTGTTCGTGTTCAAGGCCAGCGCCGCTTCAAAACGGCGTTGCGCGGCAGGCAATTTTGCCCCGCGTTGCAAGGCCACGCCCCACGCGTCGAGCGAGCTCGAATACCAGCCGGCCAGCGTCTGGCCTTCCGCGTCGGCCATCGGTTCGAGATGAACTTTCCTCAAAATTCTGCCGCTGATTTTCGTCCACAGCGACGGCCGCTTTGGTTCCGGCACACGCAGCCGTTCGATGTGTTGCGACCACGCCGCGTCCCAAAAAGTTTCGCCCGCCGCCAGCGCTGCCTCGGACAGCGGCGGCTCAACTGCCCAGTCCGCTGCGTAAGGTTTCAGTTCTGCCACGATGCCATTGGGCTGCGGATAAAATCCCTCAAACAACAATTCGCCCGGCCCCGGTTGCAGGAAAAAAAGCCGATGCGTTTTCGCAAGCTGACTCAGCAACGCGAATTCCTCCGCGACATTCAATGAATGCCGGTTGGAAGCCGTCAGCCAGCCGGACGGCTGCCGATGTTCGAGCAGCGCGCGATAATCCGCCGATGGCAACGCCGGGAGTTCCACCACCTGCCAGCGTCCGCCGGTGGCCGTGTGCGGCAGCGCGGCTTGCACCGCGTCGAGCTGGGCCGCGTCTTCACCCAGCAGAATTCCGCCCGCCGCCGGCAGTGAGCGGATGGCCAGCGCACCATACGTTTCCAACGGCTGCCAGTTGCCCGCTACAATCGCCGGGACATTTCTCGCGATCAACGCCAGCAGCACGAGCGCCGTTCCGGCCGCCATGATTACTGGCACCCGCCGCCGTTGCCGCGATTCCGCCCGCTGATCTTCCCGGTGCATCCGCCGCACGCTTGGCCGGATCTGAAACACAAACAATAATTTGCCCGCGAGAAAGCCGATGCCCAGCGCGTTGACATAGCTGAAGCTCAAGAGCCGCAGGGAAATTCCAAACTGATCCTGCAACACTGCTTGCAGCCGGATGCCCGGATCGAACGCCAGCCACAGGCACACCAGCAGCAACACGGCGGAGGTCAGGCGGTAAATGCGGGTTTGCAAACGATCCACCTTCGATGTGTTTTTAAAACCATGATCCTCCAGCCGGATCAAGGCCGGCAGCACGGGCACCAAAAAAAACAGCAGCGTGACAAAGCCCATGACGTGGTGCTGCGTAAAAAAATCCTGGTAGAGCAGCCGGAGCGTCTGCTTGGTGTTGAACCACGTCGCCGTCCACGCCGCGCCCAGGTCCGGCGGCGAATGGGGATTCAGCCCGTTCACCAGCGGCAGCAATGCGTAGAGGGAAAATCCCGCCAGACCGAACAACATCATTCGCGACAGGAAGTGCCAGCGGAAAAACTTTTTTTTGCCGCGCAGCCAGAACAGCGCGCCGATGAACAGCGGCAGGTTCATCTGGAACAGCCAGCTTTGCGTCATGCCCGCACCCCAGATCACCGCCGCCGCGTTGAGCCAGCGCCGATTTTTGACCGCCCGGAATTCCAGCACGCACCAGGTGACGGCCGCGAGCAGCAACTGGTTGAGCATCGCGCCGCTGCCGGCGGTGGCCTCCGACCAAAAATTAAATTCCAGCCCGCACACGCCGCACGCCAGCAGCACCGGCAGATGAATGGACCACGCCCGTTTTACCGGCGGGGCGCAGTCCCACGGGAACAGTTGCACCGACCGCGCCATCAATCCCAACGTCACTGCCGCGCACAGCGCGGAAAAAATGTTCAGCCCCGCCGGAATCCAGCCCGCCGGCAACAGCTGCAGCGGCAACGTCAGCAGCCACAGCAACGGCTGGCCCAGCTTGGACTGTGAGTCCCAGCCGGCCACATTCGCCGCCAGCGGCAGACTGTTCACGGTCGTGCCCCAGCACAAGGTCAGGAGATAGACCAGCGCGGCGGACACAGCCACATACAGCGGCAGACGTTTGGCGAACATAGTCAGCAATGAGAATTAAATCGCGTCACAAAAAAAGCCCCATCGCGTAACGACGGGGCTTGATCAAAAGAATTTTGCTTACGCCTGACGACGGCGCAGACCCAGCAACGCCAAACCGCCGACACCGAGGATTGCCAGCGTGGTCGGTTCTGGAACCGCCGACACCGTGCCCTTGAGCAATAGGTTATTAAAACCAACATCTGGCCCAACCCCTCCGCTGGTAGCGGGATTGTAATCATAGATGCGGAACGTAATGGGCGCGGTCAGGTTTTGGTAAGTCGCCCCCGACAAATTAATAGTGTAAAGACTTGAAGTGGGCTGTTGTAGCGCCACGGCTTCGTCGTCAATCACTCCGGTAAAACCATCGAGACTGCTAGCGACGGCGAATCTGGCGGACGACCATCCGTAATCGGCATTGAAACATAGAGCCAGAAGGTTCAATGAAAACCCCGCCCCCGGAGTAACGGTGAACTGTAAATATGCATTCAACGATTTGGCAAGGGTCACGGTGCTGTCTCCGTTAACCGGCGACAGGAAAAATTGGTTCGTTACGCCAAGAAAAGCTGTCACGCCGCTACCCAAAGAAACACTGGTCGCCGTGACATTGGGATAAACCGTGGTGGGAGTCACCGAAGGGGGTAATCCACCAAAAGAGTAACTGACGATGTTGATGCTTGCGTAAGAAGCGAGCGTCAGGCTCAGTCCCAAGCCCGCCACGGCCGTTAGCAATTTGATGGAACGCAAGCCAATGGACATGCCCGACAATAAACGACTATTTTTTGAGTTCATTTTTTCTGATTTTTACTTGGTTATGTTGTCTGCCATTAAACTCCTAACACTTTTTGAAAGTAAACCGGATAATTGTGTTGTAGGAAAACTTGCTTTCCAACACAGCACATGATAACCGAGGGAAAGTTATCTGTCAATGGATGCTTATGCGGTTTTCGACTGGCTTATCCTATCCTAGGCCACACCCGGCCAAGACGCACTTGTCCAGATACAATAAGGCTTCTCCAACCCTGGTATCAGGGAGAAACCCGCTGTTCCCGGCCGAAACCCAAACGGTATCTGAATGGGTGTAAATGAGAAGTTTTCAACCGGGTAGGACCCGTTCAGCCAGGTCAGAAAAAATTTTCGTGTGTTCTGTGAATTTCGTGGTTCAATTTCCCATCATGTCCACCAACACTGTCCGCCTTCACCGTGTGCTGCGTGCCGCGCCAGAGCGGGTTTATCGCGCGTTCCTTGATGCGGATGCGATGGCGAAATGGCTGCCGCCAAATGGATTCACCGGCAAGGTGCATCAGCTGGACGCGCGCGTGGGCGGCACTTACAAAATGTCATTCACCAATTTCACGACGGGAAAAAGTCACGCGTTCGGCGGAACCTTTCTGGAACTCGTGCCGCCCGAGCGCATCCGCCATACGGACAAGTTTGAGGACATGAATCTGCCCGGCGAAATGCAAACCACCATCACGCTCAAGCAAGTTTTCTGCGGCACGGATTTGAGCATCGTGCAGGAAGGGATTCCCGCCGCGATCCCTGCCGAGGCGTGCTATCTCGGCTGGCAGGAGTCGCTGGTCCTGCTCGGCCAACTCGTGGAGGCGGAGATCCCCGACCAGCCGTGAACTGACGAAAACCGATTTTTTCAAAAAATAACCAGTCATGAAAACTAACCATTCCAAAAATCTCGTGGCCGCACACATGCGCCGCCGCTCATTTCTCAAGCGCGTTCTTGTGGCGGGTGCCGCCGCGCAATTTGCGCCGCAACTTATTTTTGCCCAAACCGGCAAGGCCACGCCGAACGAGCGCGTCAACCTCGCCTGCATCGGCGTCGGCAACCGCGCCAATGATGACATCTTGGCGTTCGACAAAACAGGCCTGGTGAGCTTCGTCGCGTTCTGCGACGTGGACATGGGCGCGCCACACACGCTCGCAACGCTAAAAAAATTTCCCGAAGTGCCGCGCTTCCAGAACGCCGAAAAGATGTTCGATAAATTGGGCAAGGAAATTGACGCCGTGCTCGTGGCGGTCCCCGACTTTTCACATTTCCCAAATGCGATGCTCGCGCTGATGCACGGCAAACCTGTCTATTGTGAAAAGCCCATGGGCCACACATTTCAAGAAGTCGAGCTGATGATGGCGGCGGAAAAAAAATACAGCCTCGCCTGCCAGATGGGCAACCAAGGCCATTCCGAAGCGAATTATTTCCAGTTCAAAGCGTGGACGGAGGCGGGCATCATCAAGAACGTCACCCGAATCACGGCGTTCATGAATGGCAAGCGTCGCTGGCATGGCATGAAGGTGAACGACTTTCTCGCGAAGCAGGAAATTCCCGCGACGCTCGACTGGGATCGCTGGCTCGCGACCGCGCCGCAGCATGATTACAACCAAGGCTATATCAATGGTGATTGGCGCTCCTGGTTTGAATTTGGCAATGGCGCACTCGGCGACTGGGGCGCGCACATCTTTGATACCGCCCATGAATTTCTACAACTCGGCCTGCCGACGGAAGTCAACGCCGTCAAACTCGACGGCCATAGCCCGCTGATTTTTCCACAAGCGTCAACCTTGTCTTTCAAGTTCGCTGCGCGCGGGGATAAGCCTCCGCTGGAATTGACTTGGTATGACGGACAACAAAATTTGCCGCCACTACCCGATGAATTTGGCGAATCGGTGGTGGATCCGAATATACCGCCGCCGTCCAAAGGATCGCTGGACACAAAAGTTTTAGCTCCGGGAAAAGTCATCTATGGCGAAGGGCTAACGTTCAAGGGCGGAAGTCATGCCTCGACCCTAAAAATCATTCCCGAGGCGAAGGCGAAGGACATGGCATCCAAGCTGCCCGCAGTCCCGAAAAGCCCTTCAAATCATTACGTCAATTTTTTACGAGCAGTGAAGGGTCAGGAAAAATGCCGTTCGTCCTTCGCGGTCGCCGGACCGTTGTGCCAAACAATGGCGCTCGGCGTCCTGGCCCAACGGCTAAATGCCAAACTGGAATTCAATTCCGTAAAAAAACAAATCACCAACGATAAGCTTGCTAACGCGCTACTCGTCGGCCCGCCACCGCGCAAAGGCTGGGAGCAGTTTTATCAGGTGTAATAAAAAAGCGACTTTGCGACGCTTAACATTGGTCTGGCCTCCAAACGAAGTCAGGCTGAAAAATCATTTACAAGCTACTGATGCAAATTCTCGTTTGCTTCGCCCTGAAAGAAGAAGCCGCGCCGTTTCGGAAAATAGCCGCGACCAAATCTGGCGTTACTCTACTAATCGTTGGCATTGGCCGGCAAAATGCGGAGCATTCTGTGCGAAAATTTCTGACCACGAATTCGCCTGAGCTGGTCCTGACTTGCGGTTTCGCGGGCGGACTGAATTCCGATTTGAAACTTGGCGCGGTCGTCTTTGAGGTCTTAAATCAGCAATCAAAAATCGGAAACCAACTCCTTGCCACCGGCGCGGAACCGGTGAAATTTTTCTGCGCGGAACAAATTGCCACCACGGTCGCCGAAAAGAAAACATTGCGCGATGATACCGGCGCCGACGCCGTGGAGATGGAATCGGCGGCCATTCAAATGGTCTGTCGCGAGCGAAACATCCCGTGCGCCACTGTGCGGGTGATTTCCGACACGGCGAATGAGGACTTACCATTGGATTTCAATGCGCTGGCAAAAGCGGACAAGAGTCTCGATTTTCGAAAACTTTTTCTCGCCATCGCTAAATCCCCCGGAAAAATCGGCGCCCTGATAAAATTACAAAAAAAGACCAGTTTCGCCGCGAAGCAACTTGCGCTCGTTTTGGAAAAAGTTATCAGCCACTAGAACGTCCGCCCCCTCAGCTTGGCCTCACTGGACCGTCCAGACGCGATAAAACTTTTGCGCGCTAGCTCCAATCGGCTCGATATAGGACATAGAAGCGTTGATGGCCGGCACGGCTGGACTAAGGTTTACCCAAGTAGCTTGCAGCAAGTTGGTTTTGAATTGCAGCTGATAGTTCAATCCAACCGTAGCGGGCCAGCTGAATAAAAGATTATTCCCATTTCGGGTGAAAGATAGATCAGGCTTTATGGGTAGGATCTGGACTAAGTTACCGGCCCGGATAGTCTGATTATAAGTGTCCGCGACATAAATGACGCCATTAGCATCTACACAGATTCCAAAAGGTGAGTTGAAGCGCGCCACCGCATTGATGCCATCGCTACTACCATTGTTATAAGGCAAACCACCAATGGTGTTAACTATCCAATTATTTCCGATTTGCGTTACTTTTCGGATAGTCGAACTGTAACTATCGGCAACATATAAATTGCCGATGGCATCGAGCGCGAGCCCGCCCACGCCGTCAAACGAAGCCGCGTTGTTCGTGCCATCCAATGCCCCGCTAAAACCAGCCGCACCGGCGATGGTGGTGACAACATAATTGGCGCCGGACAAAGCGACTTTGCGGATAGCCGAATTCCCTACATCAGCGACATATAGCGTCCCATTCGCATCAAGCTTCAAATCACTCGGCCAAAAAAATCTGGCCGCAGTATTCACGCCGTCGGCACTCCCGCTCAACCCCGCCGTGCCGGCAATCGTAGTCACCGCCCAGTTGTTGGAACCAGCCGGTGTCAACTTACGGATGGCATGATTATTCTGATCGGCCACAAAGACATTGCCGGTCGCATCCACGGCGAGGCCCGCCGGATAAAAGAAACGGGCCGCACTGTTAGTGCCATTGGCATTTCCATAACTCCCGGCTAGACCAGCGATCGTAGTGACGATCCAATTAGTTCCATCGAAAGACAGTTTTCGGATCGTAGAATTCACCTGATCAGCGACAAAAATATTTCCATTGAAATCGAGGGCCAGACCGGTTGGAAAATCAAATCGTGCCTGACTATTCGCGCCATCGACGCTTCCCGAGAAACCCGCCAAACCCGCTAGTGTGCTGGAGACCCAGCCATTCGTGCCCGGCGTTAATTTACGAATAACCGAATTGCCAGTGTCAGCAATCAGAAGATTACTATTGGCATCAACGACCATTCCTCCCGGAGTAAAAAATAAAGCTGAGAAGTTAGTGCCATCGGAGAATCCACTTTGCCCAACGGTTCCGGAGATAGTCGAATAAGTGTAACCCAGCCCGAAATAGAAACCATTGGTAAGGGTCGTTTGATTAGCGACCACGCTTACCGTCTGCGTTGCCGGCGTAACCCAGCCGCTGGTAGGTTTGTAGCCAACCACATGGGTTCCGCGACTTAAACCAGACACTACGATGTTGTTACTCAACCAACCACTCCCGTCAACCTGCCACATGGCCCCGGCTAAAATTGCGTTCGTTGGCAAAAGGGTTACCTGCAATGATCCCTGGCCGGAATAAATAACGGCGATGCGCGTGGTCTGATTGGACGTAATGGTCACCGTCTGATTGGTAGGCGAAGTCCAACCTGCAATCACTGAAAAACTGAGCAAACGATTGCCAGCATTGAGGTTCGTGAGCATCGCGCCACTATTCTGGAAAGCTCCACTATCCAATTGCCATTGCGCCCCCGCGCTTACCGCTCCAGCCGGAGACAATGAAACTTGTAGGTTGCCAAATAGCTGCACATAGACGCCGGTAAGCATAGCTGTCTGATTCAAACTAACCGCGACCGACTGATTTGAGGGCGTCGCCCAACCGAGGATATTTGTGAATGAAACTATATGCGTCCCGACAGCCAAGTTAGTGACCACCGCACCGTTGGTTTGCCAGGCGTTACCATCAACTCGCCACAAGGCTCCTAAATTTATTACGTTCGTCGGGTTTAGGTTTACTTGCAGCGCACCCAGAGCAACATAAGTTGCTGAGAAATTTGTGAACTGTCCGGAAACCACTGCTACCGTTTGCGTGGCCGGTGCCTGCCAGCTATTCAACGTGGCATATGAAATGATACGTGTTCCCGGTGAAACACCGCCAAGGGTTGTCCCACTATTCTGTAAAGTTCCGCCGTCCAAAGCCCACTGCGCCCCCGCAGTGACTGCGCCAAATGGATTGATCGTCACCTGCAGGCTACCGGGCACCGAATAGATGCCACTAATATTCGTAGTCTGACCCGAAACCACTGTCACGGTCTGCGTGTTCGGCGCACTCCAACCAATCACGGGCAGATAAGAAATTAAGTGACCGCCGGGAGCTACGTTAGAAACGAGCACGCCGCTATTCTGAAATACGCCACCATCTAATTGCCATTGCGCCCCGGAATTAGTTGCGCCGGCGGGCGTGATGGTGACAGTGACTACACCTGGAACAACATAGTTTCCAACCACAGTGGTCGTTTGCAATGGAGCGACCACAACGGTTTGATTCGATGGCGTAGTCCAACTAGGCAAGTTAGTGAAGGAGACAACATGATTACCAATCGTCAGACCAGAAACAACCGCTGCATTTGTTTGCCACGGGCCACCATCCACTTGCCAAACGGCTCCGGCACTGACCGCCCCGGTCGGCGATAAGGTGACTGTCAATGCACTAAAAAGCTGAAGATAAATTGCCGAAGCTAGAGTGGTTTGATTAGTTCCGAGACTGACCGGCTGATTCGTCGGCGTCACCCAGCCAAAAGTTGGTTGGAACGAAATAACATGACTACCAGCTTGTAAGTTGGTAACCGCCGCGCCGCTGTTCTGCCAGGCACCCGCATCCACGCGCCAAGCCATGCTGTTATTCGTTCCGCTATCCGTAGTTAGATTCGCTTGTAACGAACCGGCAGGCACGCCAGCCAGATTCACACCCATACGAATGGTGTTGGCACCACTGTCGGCAACATAGACGTTGCCGCTACTATCTACCGTAAGCGCACCAGGATTGTTAAACCGTGCTTGGCTATTTATTCCATCTGCCGAGCCGGCAACCCCGTTGGTTCCTCCGATCAATACCCAATTCGTCGTGCCCGCCGCGAGCAAGAGAATTGCCTGATTGGTGGTGCCATAAATATTTCCAGCCGCGTCCATCGTCAGGTTGTTTTGCGCAATGATTGGGAGGGTAGTTACCACCCAGTTAGTTCCGGTTGGGGTCAAAATTCGCAGATGAAAACTATCTGATAGATAGATGACTCCATTGCCGTCAACGCCGATAACTTGAGTGGCGGCGGTAAAACGGGCAGCGTTATTAGTTCCATCCACACTACCATTGAATCCAGCTATACCTGCGAGCGTGGATACAGAATAGTTAGTTACCGACAAACCGTTCGTTATCACCGGCGAAAATTTGATGATTGCATAATTACTCGCAGAATAAACGTTTCCGGAGTAAGTCAACGCCAGTCCGCCGGCGAATCCAGCGGCTCCATTGTTAGCGCAAAGGGTCGTGACGCTCCAATTAGTGCCGACGGTAGTCAACCGGCGCAGGCTGGGATTACCAAAAATATCTTGGACGAATACATTTCCAAACCCGTCCACTTGCATCTTTCCAGAATTGGCAAATCGAGCAGCCGCATTGGAGCCATCAAGGTTTCCAGCTACGCCAACGGTTCCCGCCAGCGTGGACACAATCCAACTTCCGTTCGTTGCGGTCAGTTTTCGAATCGTGTTATTGCCCGAGTCCGCCACGAAAATATTTCCCGCGCCGTCGGTCGCAAGTCCCCGTGGATTATTGAAGAGCGCCGCCAGGTTATTCGTGCCTTCTAAAATGGCCGGACTGTTTGATAGACCGGCGATAGTCGTCCAACTGTAGTTTTGCGCACCGGCCTGAAGCTGGCACACGCCGACAATAAGCACTATTGCCAATAAAATTCTAGTTCTCATTTTTTATCCCAATTCGAGATTGACCGAATGAATCACTTTGGCCCGGTCGGGTAAAGATTCATTTTCACCGTTCACGCTAAAACGTTCACATACCAACAGAACGAGCTGTGAACAGATATACCTGAAATTAATAATTCAAACCGAACAGGGCGCAAGAATGGCATCACTCATGCCGTGGACGATTTTTTTGTCGGCGGGCACAATCGTGGCCAGCACGCCCCCTAGTTGCGGACGCGCCGCGTCACCGTCGCCGCTGACAAAATAATACGGACACAACCGCACGCGGCCTTTCATCGGCACGACTTCGTTCTTCTCAAAATCAAACCAGCTTGCGTCCACAGTTTTTGGTTTTTCAAAACGCTGTAGAACGCTGGGCGAAATTTCAAAATTTCTCAGCGCCGCCTCCACCGCCACGCTCCAATCCGACTGCGACAAATCGCTGCCAAGGAACACGCCGCGCGCGCCCCACGCCAGTTCTGAGAAACCGGATACTTTCAAAATCAAATCGCGCTCTTTTTGCGAGAGTGTTTTTAATTGCGACCAGTCGGTGAGATTCAGTTCGGGCAGTGCCGCGTGCGGCGGCAGCGGCGTGGGATCAATCAGCCAGGTGTAGGGAATTATTTTTTTCAGCTTCGCCAAAAAACCTTCGCCGAGTTCCTGCCGCCAGAAAGGTTGCAGGTTGCGGTTCCATAAAAGTGCGAACAACATTTTTTCCTCAAACAACGGTTTCGGCGGCGGCGTCAGGCGGATTTTTTTATCTGCCGCCAATTCAAAAATCATTTTCGCATTGGCAACATTGGACAGATCGAACAGTTCAAAAAAGCGATAGACCGCATCGCCGTCGGCGAATTGGTTGAAGGTTGAAGGTTGAAGATTGAAGGTTGCGCTGCCGCGCGGGTTCAATTGTTCCGCGAGCCATTTCATTTCCGGTTTGTAACTGGCGGCTTCTTCCGACACGACGAGGTGAACATTTTTCGCGTCGCCAAAAATGGATTCAAATCCGCGAATCATTCCATCCGCGCCGCCGATGACTTTCGCTTCTGGCTTCTGGATTCTAGATTCTGAATACGTTTTTCCCAGCCACGCCGTCAGCCCGATGCCGCCGGGAACGGAATCAAGTTCGGTGATGCTGAAACCATTTTCCGTGAGGAGAACGTCCGGGCGGATAACGCGCGGAAAATCATTTTTGAAAGCGATCGAGCGTTGAAGCTCGATCAGCTCCGGCGGCTTGCCGAGATCGAGCCAGTGCGCGACCCACTCCGGTTGTTTCCCCTCAACGCTTTTGCGATAGAGCAAATTCACCGCGCGGTAAAATTGCAATAGCATGCGGCCCAGTGATTCGATTTCGGCCGCCAGTTTTTCACCCAAAGGAAACGGCTCCGGCGATACACGCCATTCCTGCCCAGCAAATAATCCGCCCGGCGGCATGGAGTCACGAATGAATTTTGATTTTTCAGCAGCAGTCATTTTTTCGCGAGCCAACTTCTCACTTAAACCGGCGGCTGACAAGCGCGGCGTAACCGAAGCGGAAAGAATTGAATTCGCCGCCCGCGTGGGCAAAATGGACAGGTGAATTTTCACGAAAAAATTATCACTTGGGAAAATCTACCGAAATGGCGGCGCTCCATTCGCGCGGCTGGGAAAAAATTGGTCGTCACCAACGGCTGTTTCGACATCCTGCATCTCGGTCATGTGACGTATTTGGAAAACGCGCGGAAATATGGCGACACGTTGCTCCTCGGCGTCAACGGCGACGCGGGCGTGCGCGAACTCAAAGGCCCGACGCGCCCGGTCAATTCTGAAACCGATCGCGCCTCGGTGCTTGCCGCGCTCGAAAGCATCAGCGCCGTCTGCATTTTTCCCGATAGCACGGCCACGAAATTTCTCGCCGCCGCGCAGCCGGACATCTACGTCAAAGGC
>JANYFN010000130.1 GCA_025362675.1 Limisphaerales bacterium
TGAGCGCGATGCGCGCGAACGCGAGGCGCATTTGCGCGCCGAGGCGGAAGACCGAGCTAAAATCACGCAGGCCGTGATGTTCGTGAGCCAGAAAAAATATGCCGAGGCGGATGACCTGCTCAACACCGTTAAATCGTTTCCGGATAATCCGACGTTGGATGGCGTGTCGGTATTCCGGTCCGTCGGCGAATGGCTTGCCTTGCAAGGTCGCTGGCAGCAGGCGGCTGACCGCTACTCGGCGCTGCTCAAGATTGATAAGTTGGATCGCTCAACCCAGATTGCTGCGGACTGTCAGGCCGGTGGCATCGTTTTTATCGAAGCCGGTTATCCAGAAAGGTTCGGCGATGCCTGGCAGATCTCTGCGACCGGGTATATCAAGACTTGGAGACCCAGCTTTTTACTCGCCAGCTTGATATTGCCGCTGAATCAAACCCAGATTGAAACGTTGAAGCCAACGGTCGCTGGTTTGGAAAATCACGTGAACGAATTGTCTGCAAAAAACTTAAGCGATTGGACGTTCCTGCCGTATGCCCTCTGGGAATATCGCTGTGAGGATTACCAAGGGGCGATTCAATGGTGCCAGCGCGGCCTGGCACAAAAACGAACCTCGCCCCCTTACGTTGCCACTCTTCATGTCATACTGGCGATGGCCTATGATCAAAACGGCCAAAGCCGCGAGGCCTGTTCCGAACTGACGCAAGGCCGGCAATTGATTGACGACAAATTCAAGAGCGGTCTGGATCAGGGGCGGGCGGACGTCGGGTTTTGGTTCGACTGGGTCTTTGCCCGCCAGCTTTTGCAGGCTGCTTCAGCCTTGGTTAATTGCAACTCTGCGGCGGACGAAACCGAGTAACTTAGTCAAAACCTCGGCCCGTTCGCAGTCTTCTAAATTGGCGAAAAATTCACGCTGAAAAATTTTCAAAGTAATTTGGCACAGCTTGTGGCTGATTTGCGCGTGTATGGATGTAAACCCAATTATGCCCAAGTCACACAGCCTTACAGCGGGAAGCGTTTTCCCGTCTTCATTTCCTTTTGGCAACCGCATTTCAGCGACAAGAACAACCCCACGAAAACCCATGCAAACAAAAAAAATATCCTTAATCACCAGCCTGCTAATGATTTCGGCTGCCTTCAGCTTGAAGGCCGCGAGCGGCACTTGGACCAACAATGTTGATGGCAACTGGAGCGACACCACCCAATGGCTCGGCGGCGTGGTGGCCGACGGTTCCGGTTTCACGGCGGACTTCAGCACGATCAATCTCACGGCCAACCGCACGGTCACTTTGGATGCGGGCCACACGCTAACGACTTTGAAATTTGGCGACACCGTGCCGGATTTCAATTGGACGCTTTCCGGTGCGAACACGCTGACCCTTGCCGGAACCACCCCGACGATCAATGTTCTCAATCAGAGCGCGACCATCAGTTCGGTCATTGATGGCACGGTGGGCATGACCAAGATTGGGCCGGGCGCGCTGACGCTGAATGGATCGGCAGTGAATACATACTCTGGTGCGACGACATTGAATGCCGGTTCGTTAAAAGAGGATTTCAGTAATCTGGCGACGCCGACGGATTTGATCAAGAATACCTCGGTGCTGTCCTTGGGCGGCGGTGCCTTGACGATTTTCGGCAATGCCGCCGGCACCACCGCGCAGACTTTTGCCAGCACAACTCTCGCGGCGTCCGGTGGCAGTTCCATCACGGTGATCAATAATGCCACAGCGGCTAATCTGACTTTGGGTGCCATCACGCGCAACAACACCAGCACGCTCAAACTTAATCTGCCTTCGGCGGGTGCGGTTTCCACCACGTCGGGAACGGCCAGTCAGGTTCTCGTCGGCGGCACCGGCAATGTTCCCTATGTGTTTGTCACTGACAGCTTCGGCAACCTGCTAGATTTCGGCGCGAAAAATTCTGGAAATACGTTGGTCGGACAAGGCTCAACATTGGCCACGGCACAATACACGGTGACGACCGGCGCAGGGAATTTCAACATTCAGGCGGGCGGAACAATTGTGGATGTCGTGAGTCCGAGTTCAGGTGTTACTTGGACGGCGAGCACGCCCGTCTGGGGCGGCGTGCGTTTCAACGCAAATATTGGCGCAGGGTTTATCGCGCCTTCCGGACCGAGAAATATTCAGATCGGCGCGATTCTAATCACCACCAATGTCGGGCCGAACAATGTCACCATCAGCGGTAGCGGCGGCATTGATCAAGGCAGCGCCACGGCCAAAGATTTTATCCTCGCGCAGGATAATCCTTACGGAGAAATTCTCTGGACGGGTGAGTCTCTGTTTCGCAACAACGGTTCCGGCGGCATGATCAAACTCGGTCGCGGCACGGTGAATTGCAGCATTGGCGGCGGCGGCAATGATTTTCGCGGTCAGACATATCTCTACGACGGCGTTCTAGCCATCGTTGTAAACAGCGACCTCGGCAACGCCAGCGTTTTCAAAGCACTCAACTTGAATGGCGGAACGTTGCTCGGCACGGCCACCTTCACTATGGATAATGCCGGTCTCAATCCCCGCCCGGTAACAGTGCTGGGCAACGGCGGCGGCTTGGCGGCAGCGGCGGGAACGACGCTGACGGTGAATGGTTTGGTCGGCAGCGTGGCGGGAGCCGGGCCGTTGACGATTGGCATTCCGCCTTCAAGCGCGAATGGCAACGTGGCCGGATTGCTGCCGGGCACCGGCTCAATCGCCAACGGTCAGGCGATTGATACGGCGAATGCCACGCCGATTTTTGCCAGCGGCACGGTGTTTCTGACGGGAGCCAACTTTTATTTCGGCGGCACTGTCATCCAGACTGGCACGGCAAAAATCAATGGCATCAATAATTTTGGCGGTGCAAATTACGGTGGCCTGACCTTCAACGGCGGCACGCTGCAATACGCGACGGCGGCTTCCGGGTCCGGCTCGCTGGATATTTCATCCGGTGCAGGAATCTACGTCGCCTCGGGCGGAGGCATTATTGACTTGAGCGGTAACTCCGTCACTTACGCGAACGCCATCGGCAAAAACGGCAGCGGTTCGCTGACCGTGACTAGTTCCGTGCCCAACGGCGTGCTGACCTTGTCCGGTGCCAACACTTACGCGGGTGGCACCACCGTGAATGGCCCGATGACTTTGACCGTAAACAACGTCACCGGTTCCGCCACGGGTTCGGGCAGCGTGACAGTGAACACCGGCGCGACGTTGGGCGGCACGGGCATTATTTCCGGCAGCGTGACGTTGCAATCCGGCGCACTGGCAACTTTCACGCAAGGCTCACCGCTGACGGTTGGCGTGGTCACTTTGAACAATAACACGGCCACGGTGAACGTCCCCGGTGGCACGCCGCTCGGCGCGGGCAATTACACGCTGATGAATTACACCGCAGCGGGCAGCTCCGGTGCTTTTAACAGCGTGCCGACTTACACTGGTGCGGGCGTCGCGGCGGGAACCGCTTCGACGATCACCACCAGCGGCGGCGTGGTGACTTTGGCGGTGGTTGTATCCGGCGTGTCCGCCACCTGGACCAACGACGTGGATGGGAACTGGACCGATGCGACCAAGTGGAGCAGCAATCCAAGTGTGCCGCATCTCGCGGGAGATTCGGCCACGCTCGGCGTCGGCTCGGCGTTGCGGACGGTGACTTTGAACGCGAACCAAACGGTGGGCGGAATCACGATGAGCAATCTCAACTCCTTCGTGATCGCCAACGCGGGGAATGCGCTGACGTTGGATAACACAGGTTCCGGCGCAGCGGTCAATGTTTCCGGCGGCACCGCCAACTTGATTCAAACGGCAATCGCTCTGAAGGACAACGCGACGGTCACGGTGAGCAGCGGCAACGCGCTGGCCATCTCCGGCGTGATCTCCAACACGAGCACCGCAAAATCTCTTCTCTTCAATGGCGCGGGAACTAACATTCTTTCGGTGGCGAACACTTACGGTCCGCCGGCGGGCAGTGTCGGCACCACTTTGACCGGCGGCGGAACTTTGAAACTGGGCAACAGCAGCGCACTTGGTGTCGGCGATGTGAATATCACTGGCAACAGCACAGTGCAAGCGGGTGCGGCCAGCATGAGCGTGGGCAACAACCTCGCAGTTAGTGCGGGCGTGATTGCTACTGTGGACAACAATGGCAACGGCTTGGTGCTGGGCGGTGCCATCACTGGAAACGGGGCATTGAACAAAATTGGCAATGGCACGTTGACTCTAAACGGAAATAATTCTTATTCCGGAAATACCGCGATCAACGCCGGTGCGTTGAGCATTTCTTCCGCCGCGAACGCCGCGAATACGCCCATCATTCTTAACGGCGGCGATCTGATTGGTAACGGCACTTTCACGGCGAACAACAACATCGGCATCGGCTTGACGACGGGCAGTGCCGCCACCACCGCCTTGATTGACGTGCCGGCTGGGCAGTCGTTCACTGCGGCAGGCGTCATCGCTTCGTCAGGCAATACGGGCGTGAACAGCCTGACCGTGAACAGTGGCGCGGGCAGCACCGGCACTTTGGTTTTGAGTAATGCCAATACGTTCTCCGGCCCGACGATCATTTCCAACGGCGTCTTGCAAATTTCGCGACCATTCGCTTTGCAAAACAGCACGCTGAATTACAGCAGCGGCAGCTTGCAGTTTGAGAGTGGCCTCACGGCGGCGACGCTCGGCGGTTTGACCGGCACGAACAATCTCGCGCTGACAAACTTGACCGGCGCAGGTGTGGCCTTGACGGTCGGCAATAATAATTCCACCACGACTTACACCGGCTTTCTGACGAATACCGGTTCGCTGATCAAGTCGGGAACCGGCGCGCTGACGATTGGTTTCGGCATCACTGGCGGCGCCAGTTACGCGGGCAACACGACGGTCAATGCTGGCACGCTCACGCTGGGCGGCGTTGGCAACATCAGCGCTCCGGGAAATTTTGACATCAGCGGCTCGCTCGCAGCGTGCAACGTCAATATCGCGGATACGGCGGTCGTCTCCACTGCTGGGGCGATTTACTTGGCGGACAATAACGGCATTCTCGGCGCCCCGGCCATTTGCACGCTGACACTGAAAAATTCCGCAGTCATGAGCGCGGCTTCGTTGAGCTATGGCAACAACAACCGACCGCTCACCGGCACGGCGGTCACGGTGCAGGACAGCGCCGCGTTGACGATCACCAACAATCTTGACCTAGTCTTCGTGGCCGGCAGCACCGCACAAAACACTGCACTCAATTTGAATGGCGGAACCTTGGCAGTGGGCAATTTCATCGCCTCCTCCGGCGCGGCGACGCATCAGTCCACAATTCATTTCAATGGCGGGATTTTGAAACCCATGGCGGACAGCGCAACGTTCCTGCCGGCGTTGACCGGCATGGCGGCGAATGTGGATGGCGGCGGTTTGAAAATTGACACGACGGGTTTCAACATCAGCATCGCTGCGGTTTTGCGACACGGCACCGGCACGCCCGACGGCGGTTTGACCAAGCTGGGCGCGGGCACGCTCACCTTGAGTGGTGCGAATACTTACACCGGCAACACGATTATCAGCAATGGCGTTCTGATACTGGACGCTACTGGCTCGATTACGACGAGCCCGAACATCGTCGTCAACGGCGGCGCAACGTTGGATGTTTCAGCGACGGGCGGATTCACGCTTGGTTCACAGACGTTGAGCAACAGCGTTTCCACCGCCATTCTCAATGGCAACCTCAACACCGCCTCCGGAACACTGGGCCTCAAATATGCATCCGGCACACCGGCGTTCAACGTCACCAACGGCACGTTGACTTTGGCGGCTGCAACCGTGGTTCAAATCAATAACATCGGCACCGCGCTGGCACTGGGGAACTATAAAATTATCTCTACCAATCTAGACGGAACGGGATTTGTCAGCGGCACCGCACCAACCAGCGTGACCGTGGGCGGCAATGGCTTGGCCGGCGGCGCAGCCGCTTCGTTGCAAATCGTGAACAGCGAACTCTATCTCGTCGTTGTTGCGGGTGTGAACCTCAATCCGCCGCCGATCCAGTTCTCCATTTCGGGCAATATGTTGAACCTCGGCTGGACGACCAACCTAGGCTGGACGCTTCAGACCAATTCAGTGGACTTGGCCAACACGAACTATTGGTTCGCGTATCCCGGCTCGGCATCTGTCACTAACGCGAACATCACGATTGATCCGGCGAAGGCCAACGTGTTCTTCCGTCTCGTTTATCCGTGAGAATTTGAACGAGTTCTTTTGGGGACTCGTTCGGGGTAGCGCGGGATGTTGGTATTGGGTGCCGACATCCCGCATTTGATTAGTAACCGATCCACGCCAATAAAAAGATTTGCGATTCACCTCACCAGAATTGGTAGGACGACGATTGAATTTAGGTGTGATAGTATTCCCAAACCCATGATAAAATTGATTTACTCGAAAACTCCACTGCTTTGCCGACCGCTTTTATTCCCAACGTTATGAAGTTCGTAAAAGAAAAAATTTACTCCGTGATGCGGCGGAAAATTCTGTTCAGCCTGTTGGCCGGTCTGCTTGGATTGTCCGCGAGCTACGCCCAGCTCGCTTCCTTCCCCGGTGCCGAGGGCGCGGGGGCTTATGCCGTCGGCGGGCGCTTGGGCGACGTGTATCACGTCACGACTACGAGCAGCAGCGCGACGACGCCCGGTTCAATTTATTACGGACTCAATAATGCGCCTGCCGCCGGACGCACGATTGTTTTTGATGTCAGTGGCTACATTCACATTGGCGGCACTTACAATCTCACCAAACCGAAGATCACCATCGCCGGTCAGACCGCGCCTGGCGATGGCATTGGTTTCAAGGACGGCACTTTCAATATTGTCGCGAACGACGTCATCGTGCGGAACATCCGTTTCCGCGATGGCAACAGCGCGGACGCCGCTGACTTGGGCAACAACTCAAACATCATGATGGATCATTGCGACGTGATGTTGAGCAACGATGAAAATCTTTCCAGCTTCGGCACGCCACCGGACAACTTCACTTTTCAATGGTGCATGAATTCGTGGGGCATGGAGACGCACTCCTGCGGCGGGCTGTGGGATCAGAATCACGCCACCTGCCATCACTCGCTCTGGTCGCATAACCACACGCGCAATCCCAAGGCGCGTCCGGCAATCCTGGACTGGATCAACAACGTCACGTTCGACTGGGACATTGGTTTCATCATGGGCGACTCGAACAGTTCTGCGAATTGGAAGGCGAACGTGCGCGGCTGCTATTTCGTTTCGCCGCCCGGCAACACGCACAGCGTCGCGCTGGAAAAGGCGAATCTCATCACGTCCTCCGGCCTGCCAAATTTTAGTCTCTACCTCGACGATTGCGCGATGGACGGCGACGGCGACGGCGTGTTGAGCGTTTCCAAAACCGGCTACTCACTTGCCTCAGGCACTTACAACACGAGTGCCACGCCGTATCCAAACAACGGCATTCCCGTGACGCGCGATGATTTTTTGACCGCGTATAAAAAAGTTCTCTCGGCCGCTGGCCCGTTGCGGATGGACGCTGATCCCTCCATGTCGTTGCGCGATGAACTCAATTCCATTCTCGCTAACAATGTGGTGAAGCAAATCCGTTTTCACGTCAACGCGCCCAGCAAAACCGGCGCGAGCAATGGCGGTTTTGGCACGCTCAATTCTACGCCGCCGCCGCTAGATTCCGACCGCGATGGAATGCCGGATTTTTGGGAAGCGTCGCTCGGCCTAAATCCGAATGTTGATGATCACACCAACGCCGTTCCCGCGAATGGATTTGTCCCTACGACTTACACGTTGCTCGAAGAGTATATGCAATTTCTCATGATGCCCCATGGCGAAGTCGCCAAGTTCACGGCGGCAGTGCCGACGGCGATGGACGTTGATCTGCACAAATACACCCTCGGCTTCACCAACAAACTGCCGGTCACCTACACAATCTCCAACGTGACGAATGGCACGGTCACATTGACGAATGGCTATCTCGCGCACTTCGTTCCACTGACGAATTATTTTGGCCGCGCGCGCTTTGATTTCACCGTGACCGATGGCGATGGCAGCACTTGGAAACAAACGTTCGCGGTTTTGGTTTCCTCCGTGGCGTTGCCGCGCGACCTGATTTGGAAAGGCGATGGGGCAGCAAATACCTTCGACACCAGCGCGCTGAATTTTTTGTTCGACACGAACCTTACCGCCTACAGCAGCGGCGACAACGTCACGTTTGACGATAGCGGGTCAGCGAGTCCGGCCGTGAATATCGTCGGCGCATTGACGCCGAGTTCGGTGACTGTTCAATCAACAAATAATTACACGCTCGGCGGCAGCGGCACATTTGGTGGCGCGATGAAACTCAACCAGTCCGGCGGCGGAACGCTCGCGATCAACACCGCCAATGCTTTCACCGGCGGCGGAACGATTGACAGTTCCACGCTCGTCATCAATAACAACGCCGACATTGGCAACGGTGCCTTCACTTTGCAGAACGCCACGCTGACCTCGACTTATGGTGCCACCACGAACTACACGCTCGATAACGCGCTCACGATTCCCGACGGCACCACGAGCACCATCAACTTTTCGCCGCGCATGAGCGTCGGCGGAGTTTCCGGCAACGGCACGCTGAACCTAAACATCTCCGGCACGCCGTTCAACTACGACAATTTGAACGGCGCGTTCGCCGCGTTTACCGGCACGCTCAACCTCACTGGCACGGTTCCCAATGCTCTTGTCACGGCACAGTTCAACGGCGGCGCGTTTGACGGCAATCTCGGCAGCGCCACGGTCAACCTCGACAACGTCACTATCATCGGTCGGCATAATTCCGGCGGCAACACGCTTACCATTGGCGCGCTCACCGGCACGGCCACGAGTGGCTTTCAAGGTTCGGGTTACGCTGGGCCGATGACCTTGGTGGTCGGCGGATTGAACCGCGACACTGAATTCGCCGGCACGATTATCAACGTCGGTGCGACCAACCGTGTCATTAAAACCGGTTCGGGGAAACTGATCTTGAGCGGCACAAATAATTTTGCGGGTGCGCTTATCATCAGCAATGGCACGTTACGCGTCACCGGCAGCGACAACGGCAACATCGTCACCGCGACTTCCGGCGCAGTTCTCGACGGCACCGGTTCGCTGCTCGGCGGCGTGACGACGACGGCGGGTGGGAAAATTTCTCCCGGCTTCGGCGTTGGCAGCTTCGGCACGCTCACGACGAGCAACAACCTCACGCTCACCACACCGAATTTGTATTTCGATTTGTCGGGTTCACCCGCTGGCGCGTATGACAAAATCGTCATGCAGGGCGGCTCGATTGCGATGAGTGGCGCGCAAAATTATATTTTTTATCTCACCGACCTAGCGCTCGGCGCGGGAACTTACGGGCTGATCGAAGGCGCGACCGGTTCGACCGCAACGGGAGTGACACTGTTGAGCAATTTGCCCGGCAACACGCGTCAGGGCATCGCGCTCAACCGCGCCGGTGCGGGCGCAAATCCGTCGTATGTGCGGCTCACTGTTACCGGCAGCGCGTCGTCGCTGTTGTGGAGCGGCACGAATGGTAGCGTGTGGGATGCGGGCGTGACCACCAACTGGCTCAACGCTTCCGCCGCCGATAAATTTTTCAACCTCGACACCGTGACGTTTGACGACACCTCGACGAACGGCTTGGTCACGGCCACGCCGTTCACTGGCACCGTCCAGCCGATCTTCATGGTCGTGTCAAACAACGCGCGCGACTACACCATCAACGGCGGCGGCATTGCGGGGCAGACGGCCATAGTGAAGAACGGTTCGGGAATGCTCACGCTCTCGCCGTATGCCGTTTTCACCACGACCACGCTGGTCAAGAATAGCGCGACCGTCACCGTGACCACCACCAACGGCATCGCGCCTGGACTCACTTTGAGCGGCCCGCATGTTCCGGCTGGGACGACCGTAATCTCAATTCCGACCAGCACCACCATGGTGATTTCACAAGTTGCCGACGCTGGCGGAACTTACACGATGGGCTACTGCGCGGTGAATTCCTACACCGGCGGCACGTTGGTAAATGGCGGCACACTGCAACTCGTCAACAATCCTTACGGCGGCGGCGTGGGCAACATCTCACTCAACGGCGCGACGTTGTATTTTAACGGCGTCGGCACGGGCGCGATTCTCGCAAGCGTTGGCACGAATACTTTACAAACCTCCGGCCAGCCTTATTCCGATTTCGGCCTGATTGGTTCGGGCGTATTCAATCTCAATCTCGGCGGCGGTGGCACTTTTTCTCCCAGCGGTGACTGGAGCGGTTTCAGCGGCACGATCAATTTTCTCACGGGCAATTGGATTCGCGAATTGAATACCGTCACGTTCGGTAGTTCCAACGCCATCTGGAATTTCGGCAGCAATGGCGGCCTCTACAACAAGAACGGCGGCGCGACGATTTATCTCGGAGCAATTTTTGGCGGCGCGGGTGCAGGACTTTCCGGCGCGAGCACGGCCACGGCCAGCACCACCACCTATGTCATAGGCGGCGTGAATACCAACAGTGTTTTCGGCGGCGTCATCTCCGACGGCGGTGCGGCGAACACCGCGTTGATTTTCAACGGCCCCGGTTCGCTCTCGCTCACTGGAACCAACAGCTACACCGGCGGCACATTTGTGAACGGCGGCACGTTGCGCGTGAACAACCCAATCGGCAGTGGCACGGGTGCCGGTGATGTTCAAATCGCCAGCGGCGCGACCCTCGCTGGCACGGGCAGCATCAGCGGTTTGGTGTCCATCGCCGACGGCGCGACGCTCGCGCCGGGCAATAGCGTGGGCACTTTGACGATTGGCGACGGACTGGTGCTCGGCGACGGTTCGGTGATGAATTTCGAAGTTGGAACGGCTGGCGACCTTGTGAACGTGACCGGCGACCTCACGTTCGGCGGCACGTTGAACATCACGAATCTGTCTGGCTTCGGTGTTGGTGCATACACGCTGTTCACTTATGGTGGCGGACTTTCGCTGGGCCATCTGACGTTCGGCGCAAAACCGGCGGGCTATAATTATTCCATCAACACGGAAGCGGCCGGACAGATAAAACTCATTGTCGCGCCAACCACACCGCCGAATTTCGGCAAGCTCACCGTCAGCGGAACGAACCTATTATTCAGTGGCACCAACGGTATTCCGCTGGGGAAATACTATTTACTCAGCTCGACCAACATCACTTTGCCACTGGCAAGCTGGGCTTGCGTGGCGACGAATTTATTTGATACGAACGGCGGATTTAATTTCACTAATGGCATTAATCAAAACGCACCCCAAACTTTTTACCGGCTACAGCTACCATGAGAATTAATTCACGTCTTAATGCCTATTCAATTATGCCGTGGTCATTGTTGGCGCTTGTGTTATGTGTAGTTTCACTCGCGTCGTTTCCAGCCACCGCCCAAAATACAAACCTCATCGCCGATGGCGGGAACTCCACCGGCTACGACATGGCGCCAGAGACGCGGCTCGAAGTCGTTGAGGCCGCCGTCGCGCAAATTCCGACGAAGCTGCCGTCCGGGCCGTTTGCGCCGACGTGGGAATCGCTCAAGGAAAATTATCAGGTGCCGCAGTGGTTTGTCGGCGCGAAGTTCGGCTTGTTCATGCACTGGGGACTTTATTCCGTGCCCGCGCATCACAACGAGTGGTATGAAAAACACATGTATGGCGCGGACCGGCAGTGGCACGTGGATCATTTTGGTCCGCCGGAAAAATTCGGCTACAAGGATTTTATTCCGCTGTTCACGCAATCCAATTTCAATGCCGAGGCGTGGGCGGAATTGTTCAAAAAGTCTGGTGCGAAGTTCGTCATCCCGACCGCGCAGCATCACGAAAATTTTGCGATGTGGGACAGCGCGGTGACGCCGTTCAATGCGATGCGAATGGGGCCGCACCGCGATTTGATTGGTGAACTTTGCAAGGCGGTGCGCAAGCAGGGATTGAAATTTGGCGCGTCGAATCACGGCATCGAAAATTTCCAGTTCATCAATCCACCGGCGGAACTAGCTAACAAACTCAAGGCCGAGCAAGCCGATCTTTACGATCCGAAGTGGGCGGATTTTTACAACGTCGCCGACCGCAGCGACGCCGCGTGTGAAAAATTTCTCGTGAACTGGTATGCGCGCAATGTCGAGCTGATTGACAAATACCAGCCGGATATGTTGTGGTTTGATAACGGCGTGGACCAGCGTTACCTCGACCCGCTCAAACTGCGGGTCGCGGCGTATTATTACAATCGTGCGAAAGAGTGGGGCAAGGAGGTTTCCATCAGCACCAAAAAAGCGGCTTATGCGCCGAGCAACAAAAACACCGAGACGATTGGCTCGATCATTGATTTTGAAAAAATTGGTGGGCGTTCGCCATCGGGCATCCGCACGGGCGCGTGGCAGGTGGATGAACCCATCGGCAGCACTTGGGGTTACACCGACGGGATGCGCGTGAACAGCGCTGGTTCGATCATTTCCAAGCTCGCCGATACGGTCAGCAAAAACGGCACGTTGCTGTTGAATCTTTCGCCCAAAGCGGACGGCACGTTTCCGACCGAACAGCAAAATACGCTGTTGGAAATAGGTCAGTGGCTCGGCGTAAATGGCGAGGCGATTTATGATACGCACAACTGGATTAAGTTTGGTGAAGGTGGGGGACGTGGCCACGCGAACATCCGGTTCACCGTCAAGGGCGACGTGCTTTACGCCATCGTCGTCGGCAACTGGCCGGGCGCGGATGTGGCGATAACTTCGCTCGGAGAAAGCGCCGGAAAAGTTGAGACGGTCACGATGCTGGGCGGCGAAGGTAAATTAGAATTCACCCAGTCCACCGCCGGATTGCAAGTGAAGCTGCCCGCCACCGCGCCGGGCAAATATGCTTACGTTTTAAAAATCGCCGGTCTGAAAATGAACCCGCCGAATTGGACGAAATCAGGAAATCCGTCATGATAAATCTGCGCTTCGACCAATACAGGAAGTCATTCTGTTCCAAACCGGTTGCGACACGCTAAAAAATATATGAAGAACTTGAACAAAACTAGGCGCCAGAATTTTGCCAGCTTGATGGTGCTGCTGGCTTTGACCTCGTCTGTGTCCGCACAGAATAAATCTGTCGCCAGTAATTTGCCGGCGGCTCCCGTCAGCTTGCCGGGCAGTGGTCTCGCCGAGCACGATTTCTTTTACGCCGGCGAATCGAAGGCGGAGCGGATGTATATCGTGCGGGGCGGTCAAATCGTCTGGAGCTACACGCATCCTGGCAATGGCGAAATCAGCGACGCGGTGTTGCAGCCAAACGGCAATATACTTTTCGCTCACCAGTTCGGCGTCACGGAAATTTCTGCCGACAAAAAAGTGCTGTGGAATTACGACGCGCCGCCGAAAACGGAAATTCACACGGCGCAGCCCCTCGGCACGAATCGTATTTGGTTTATCCAGAACGGAAACGCGCCGAAGTTCGTGGTCATGAACAAGGCCAGCGGCAACATTGAGCATCAATTCCCGCTGGCGGTGAAAGATACGAACAGCGTTCATGGTCAGTTTCGTCAGGCGCGATTGACGGATGCGGGAACAGTTTTGGTCGCGCACATGAGTCTGGGAAAAGTTGTCGAATATGACATGGACGGCAAGGAATTGTGGTCCGTGGCGGTGCCGGGAGTTTGGTCGGCCAAGCCGCTCGCAAACGGAAACATTCTGGCGGCGAGTAGCCGAAAATTCGTGCGTGAAATCAACCGCCGGGGCGACACCGTTTGGGAATGGACCGCCGCCGATGCGCCCGACTACACATTTTCCAATGTCCAGAACGCCGTGCGTCTGGCGAATGGAAACACCATCATAAATAACTGGTTCAATCAGTGGTCGGACAAAATGGACGTGACCAATGCGCCGGTGCAAGCCATCGAGGTGACGCCTGATAAAAAAATTATTTGGGCCTTGCGAGCTTGGATCGCGCCCGCCGACCTCGGCCCAGCCACAACATTTCAAATGCTTGACGACTCTTCCTCCGCCAAATGATAAAACTGGAATCGAATCACCTCGGCGACACAAGTCGCTTCCGGTGGTTGCCACATGAAAGTAATTAAAATTAATCTGTTGATCCTGTTCGTGGTCGTCTGTGTGAACCTTGCGGCGGTTGCTGATGTGGTTAATCAAAGTGCGTGGGGCGACCAAGGCGACGGCACTTATCATAACCCGGTTCTGCCGGCTGATTACAGTGATCTTGATTGCATTCGCGTCGGTGGGGATTATTACGCGATCTCGTCCACGTTTCAATTTTCGCCGGGCGTCGTCATCTTACATTCGTGCGATTTGGTGAACTGGACGATTGCCGGTCACGCGGTTGCCGATCTTACGCAAATCAGTTCCGAACTTAAATGGGATCGCATGAACCGCTATGGCAAAGGCATCTGGGCGGGCGCGATTCGTCATCACGCTGGCAAGTTCTGGATTTATTTCGGCACGCCGGATGAAGGTTATTTTATGACGACAGCGGAAAAAATCTCCGGCCCGTGGTCGCCGTTGCACGCCGTGTTGCGCGGAGCCGGCTGGGATGATTGCTGTCCGTTCTGGGACGATGATGGCGAGGGCTATCTTGTCGGCTCTAATTTTCGCGACGGCTATAAAATTCATCTCTGGAAACTTTCGCCCGATGGTCGCGAACTCAGCCAGGAATCTGATCGCGTCATTCACCAGTCAAAGGGCAGCGAGGCGAACAAGCTCTACAAATTCAACGGCCTTTACTATCACCTGTTCAGCGAAGTGAAATCCGAAGGCCGCGTCGTGATGATGGAACGCGCGATAAATATTTTCGGTCCTTACACCGAAGTGAAACAGCTCAATCATGCCGACAAGCAAGCGAAGGAACCCAATCAGGGCGGCCTGGTTCAGACGGAGCAGGGCGGTTGGTATTGGGTCACGCATCATGGCACGGGCGACTGGGAAGGCCGGTGCGCGAGTGTGTTGCCGGTGACGTGGATTGATGGCTGGCCGATCATCGGCAAAGTGGGCACGGATGGAATTGGCACCATGGTCTGGTCGGGCAAAAATCCGGTGGCTGATACGATGAAAGTTACACCGCAAACTAGTGATGAATTTGACGAGACGAATTTACCGCCGCAGTGGGAATGGAATTATCAGCCGTGGGCGGACAAGTGGTCGCTCGCTGAGCGTCCCGGCTGGCTGCGGTTGCACGCGTTTGTTCCGTTGGAGAAAAATAATCTGCTGAAGGCGGGCAATACGCTGACGCAGCGTTCGTTTCGCAGCACCACGAATGAAGTCGTCATCAAGCTCGACCTCTCTGGTATGGCGGACGGGCAGCGGGCGGGGCTGTGTCATTTTTCGAGGTCGTATTCTATGCTTGGTGTTCACCAAATAGGTGCGGCTCGTCGCTTGGAATTTCAATTCAACGGAGTCGTCACATCTGGTCCGGTGCTCACCAACGCCACACTGTGGTTGCGTTCTCAATGGGGGCTCAACGGCATGAGTCAATATGCCTACGGTCTCGATGGTGCGACCTATACTGAATTCGGCGAACCATATCCATTGAGCTGGGGTTATTACCGGGGAGATCGGATTGGAATTTATAATTTCAACGATCATTTAGCTGCCGGATATGTGGACGTGGATTCATTCCAATATCATTACGGCTTGTCGCGGTCACTGCCAGTAAAGTGACCATACAGAGAAGCGGGCGGCGAAAGTTTTCGCCGCAAGTTTCATTCCGAAACAAATTCATAGTTGCCGGAACCAATTTCTAAAACGGTGCAACTGGCTTCCTGACGCAAAATTTTTATGTCAGATACTTTTCTGATGGCGCGTCCGCCTTCGGTCGCAGTGTTGATGTCTGTGGTTGGGAGATAAACCGTGGCGGTGGTGCCGGCGGGAATTTCGAGCTTCAACGAAAATTTACTATCTGCTTTTTTCCATTCCACCGCGATGCGTCCGTGGATTGAATTGTAAGCGCACTTGGCCCACGTCACGTCGCCGGTCGGCTGCGGGTGGATCAAAATATTTTTGAAGCCCGGATTCGCCGGGTCAATAGCGATGCCGCCGAGGTCGCCGTAAAACCATTCCATGATTTGACCGAGCATGAAATGATTTTGCGAGGACGACGGGTTGGCATCCCACGCTTCGGTAAGACTGGTCGCGCCTTTTTTTAGTTGATAACCGTAGCCAGGTTTTTCCGATTGGTTGTTCATGTCAAAAATCACATCGGAGCGCCCGCCTTCCGCGAGGGCGCGGAGCAGATAGCGATAGCCCACGTCGCCGGCGGTGATCGCGTTGCCGTGCGCGCGCACGTCGGCGACGATGGCGTTGAGGACACACGCGCGGTTCGTTGGCTCGCACAAATTCATCACGAGCGGAATGGCGTTGGCCGTTTGCGAGCCGGTGGCGTAGCTGCCTTTGGTCGCATTTAAAAACTTTTTATTAAACGCGGCGCGGATGTCATTCGCCTGTGTGGTGAATTTTTCCGCTTCGTCTTTTTTGCCGAGCAGTGCCGCCGTCTGCGCGAGAATCCAAGTGTCGTAAAAATAAAACGCGGTGGCGGTGAGCGCGGTCGGTGTGAGCTGCGACGGGCCGGGCGGTTTGGGTCCGATGTCATACCAGTCGCCGAGGCCGTGGGAGACGATTTGATTTTTCGATTTCGTGCCAAGATACGCGACGTATTTTTTCATGCCGTCGTAATAGCGCCGGAGCAATTCCGTGTCGCCGGTGAATTCATATTGCTGCCACGGCACGATCACGAAGGCGCTGCCCCATTCGGGCGAATCGCGGAAGCCCCAGCCGAAGACCGGATATTCCGGCGCGATGTCTGGCACGAGGCCGTCGGCCAGTTGCGAATCAGCCATGTCATTCATGCCTTTGGTGAACAGTTGAGCGAGATCAAATTCGTAGCGGAGCGACGGGCCGTTGAGATGATATTGCTCCAACCAGCCGAGCCGTTCGCGGTGCGGACAATCCGTGATGACGCTGACGAGATTCGCGCGCTGCGCCCAGCGGATAAGTGTGTGAATGCGGTTGAACAAATCATTGGAACATTCAAATTCTCCGGCGGCGGCGGAAGCCGTGCGGATGACATCGCCTTCAAGACTTTCAACGGTCGGTGGCTTGCCGTCGCGCTCGGCAGGAATGCACTCGACTTGCAGGTAACGGCAACCTTGGTAAAAAAATTTCGGAACCCAATTTTCCACGCCATCACCGGCCAGCGTGTATTGCCAATAAATCGGGCGACCATCCATCGTGGAACGCTGATCGAGCGAGCCATCTTTTTTCAGCAACTCGGACGGAGTGATCCTCACGACGTCGCCGCGATTTCCGCTGATTTGAAGACGCAGCATGATGGCGGCGTTCTGGCCGAGATCATAAATGGTAGTATTGGTGCGGATGGAATTTGTTTTGACGGGCTGAAGAATTTCAAACGCGCGCAACGGCGGCGCAGCGCAAGAAAGTCCGGCGAGTTTTCCACCCGGCCCCTCGACGACTTGCGCGGCACTCCACGCGGCGGCGTCGAAACCCGGTTTGTCCCAGCCGTCAGGATTTAATCGCGCGTCAAAATCTTCGCCGCCGTAGATGCTGGAAAACGTGATCGGGCCGGGAGCGACGCGCCAGTGTTCGTCCGTGCCGATGATGTCCGTCGTGCCGTCGGCATATTCCAAACGCAATTGTGCGATGGCTTTGAGCGGGCCGAACGAGTTGGCGAACTTCGTGTAGCGTCCGGTTTCCTTGACGTTATACATTCCGTTGCCGAGAAAAAGTCCGACGGCATTTTGTCCGGGCTGCAACTGCGACGTGATGTCGTGTGTGTCGTAGAGACAAGTCTGGTTGTATTTCGACCAACCGGGTGCGATCAAATCTTCGCCAACTTTAGAACCGTTGAGCGTGAGTTCAAACTGGCCGAGACCGCAGACGTGGACGAGCGCGCGGCGAAGTCCGTGCTTGACCATGAACTCGTGGCGCAGCAAAAGTGTTTCGCAATTCGTCGGCGACGCGATCCACTTCGCACGCCAATCGGCTTCGGATAAAATTCCCATCGTCCATGTCGCCGGCTCGCTCCACGCGGAAACTTTTTTGGATTTGTCCCAAACGCGCACTTTCCAAAAAACTTGCTGCGACGACTTCAAAGATTTTCCGGCGTAGGCAATGTGGATTGTTTCGTCCGATTTTACGCGACCGCTGTCCCACAAATCGCCTTTTTCTTTGGCGAGGATTTCGGCGGTGGAGGCGACGAGGATTTGATACGCCGCCTGAAGCTGTCCACGTTCGCTGCTGGACAGTTGCCAGAATAAACGCGGTGGCGACGAGTCCACTCCGAGCGGATTCACCGCGTAGTCGCAACGCAATTCCATCGGCATAATTACCGGGGAAACTTTTGATTGGCCGGCTGCAAGCGGGCCGGCGAATCCAAGAAAAAAAGTCAATGCCCAGATAAAATTATGCTTCATGATTTGTGGCGGCGAAACAATCGCGTTTTAGAAATTCGGCTTGAAAGGTTTAAGCGCGAGCGTGATTTCTTTTTGGTTGCGGCGGATGCCCACGTTGACCGTTCGTCCGGCAATCAGAGCCGGAGTCTGTTGGAACAGGATGGCGCTGTCGGTGGTTTTGCCCTCGTTGATTGACAGAATGACATCATTTTTTTGAAGCCCGGCTTGTGCGGTCGGCGAATCTGCCAAAATTTCCAAAACCAAAACGCCCGTCACGCCCGGCAGACCAAACGCGGACATTTCACCTTCATCGGCGATGTTGCGGACTTTGGCTCCAAACCAATCACGAACTGTGGCGTCCCGCGCGGTGAAGACAGCAACGGATTTTTGTCCCGGCAAAATTGGCGTGCGGGCGATGGCTTTCAACTCCGGTTTTTGCACGCCGAAATTATCCATCGGAAAATTCACGAAGCCCAACGTCAGCGCGGGCGAACCTTCTTTCACGCGATAATCACCCTTGGCCGCATCAACAAACTGCACGTCGGTGATGATGGAATGTTCGTCGCGTCCGCTTTGTTTTTGCAAGCGCGAGGCCAGCGCGTTCGTCATCACATTTTCGTTTTGCATCAGATTAAAATCCAGTTCCTGACCCCACGGTGGCGCGGGCATTCGCGCGGGCTGATATTCGCGCCAGACAATGTTGTGCATGAAAACATCGCCGCTGTCGGTGAGCCAGCAATGCGGATGAAAGCCGGAGCCGACCATGATGTTGTTCTCCACAATGCGCCGGAAGCCTTCGCGATTTTTTATGCCGCCATGCAGGCAAAGATTGTTCGTGATGATGTAATTTGACGAGCCGTCGTCGAGGTCAATGTCCCAGCCGTGATCGCAACGCCAGCGATTGTTACGCAGCGTGATCGGCTTCACGACATCGAGCAGCGGCAACTTTGGCGCTTGTTTTACCCAAGTGTTCATGTCGCTTATTTCCGGCAGCCAAAAACGGTCGCGGCCCCAAGAATTGAATGAACCGTGATCGCCGGTTTCTTTCACCGTGTCGAAGATGTCGCAAAATTCAATGACGTGTCCGCCCCAGCAACCATCGCCAATGTTTATGCCGGATCGCGGCATATCGTAAATCGAACAATGACGAATCGTGATGTCCTGCGATAAATCAATCTCGACGCCCGCAGTTTGTTTTTCCACGCGTCCGGTCAGATAAATCAGGCAATCATCCACGAGGCAGTTCGCCGGATAATTATTATTTTTCGGGCCCGGCGTGCGGTCAATGTCTTCCAGCTTGTTGGCTTGATCGTAATTGAAAAGCGGACTCCGCGCCGCGCTCGGATCGCCGACGAAACAAATTCCGCTCGCGCCCGCTTTGACGATTTGAGTTCCGCGAACAGCGACGCGACGATTATAATTGTTCACAAAAATCGCGTTGCCGCCGACTTGGTCAATGAAGCTGTCTTCGAGCGAACAATCTTCCGCGCCGTTGAAAAAAATCGCCCCGCCCCGATAAATCGCCCAGTCCGAGCGCACCAGTGGCTCCCTTGTTTCCATGACCGTGCGGGCCGCGTGGCGAAAAGTGATTCCGCGCAACGTGACAAATTTCACCGGATGCGTTTCGTCACCGCGAAATTCGACGAGGCTGCGCAAGCGCGTGGCCTCCACGGTCGCGGTTTTCAAATCAAGACCGGCGGGCGGGTAAAAATACAGCGTGTGTGTTTTTGGGTTGAGAAACCATTCGCCCGGCGCGTCGAGTTCCTCGAAAATATTTTCAACGAAGCGAATTTTTTTATGAACCGCGCCGCCGCGATTGTTCTGCCAGCCGCCTTCGAGCTGCACCTCGCCGTTAGTATTTTTGCCGGTGATGCGCCAGGTGAAATCGCCCCAGAGTGACGGGTGCATGGCATGAAAAAATCCGCTCGCCGGATTCGCCCAGCGCGTGGTGCGGTTCGTGGCGATGGCATCCGCCGCGAAGCCGTCAAAATATTTTGCCGTGGGATCAAAATTCGGATACCGCGCGAGAATTTTCCGTTCACCGTTCACGAAAATTTCTTCCGTCTCCAAATCGTCGGGAACTTTTGTTTGAAAAATTCCCTTCGTGTAAGGTCGCCAATTCAAGTTCTCCAATCTGACGCCGCCGCTGATGACCGGTTTTTCATTTTTGTAATTTTGAAAAACCACCGGCATATTTTTCGTGCCTGAATCTTGCGCGGTGAAGATGAGCGTTTCTGGTAAATAATAATTTCCGCCGCGCAAAAAAACTGGGCACTGTTTTTGCCGCACTGCTTGTTGCGCGCGTTGCACGCTGGCGAACGGTTTCGCCAGCGTGCCGGGATTCGAATCGTTGCCGGTCGGCGACAGATAATAAAACTGGCCCGGCCCTTGAACAACCTGGTTTGAGATGCTGGCGCGACCGGCGACAAGGCCGGTAAAAAATAACAGCCAAAAAAGGAAAATTAATTTCATGCTTGGGTCAACCGACAAAAAATAATGCCTCCGTTCCGAAAAAGAAAGCGGCGACCGCGATCATAGCCCGCTCTTTTGACCCCGTAAACACGGGGGGCAAATCAGTGCGGGCGGCCAAACGAATTCTTGCGGGGAGTCGGATGCTTGGAGGACAATGATTCACGTCACACATGCAACGCCCACGACTATCTCAATTTTGGCGGGTCATTATCTTCATTCAAATGCAGCGGATGCCATGTGTCCTGATGGGGTTGCTGGCGTTGGCGACGAGCTTGAGCGCGGCGGTGCCCAATGAATTTCTCATCCAAAAATGGGATGCGTCCGGCGGTCTGCCGCATAACACGGTGCGGGCCATCGCGCAGACGGCGAACGGTTATCTGTGGCTCGGCACGGAAAACGGGCTGGCGCGTTTCGATGGCGTGCGCTTTGAAAATTTTGGCCGGGAAAACACGCCGGTGCTTCAGGATCCGAACGTGCAATTTCTCCAGACTGACACCGGCGGCACGCTCTGGGTCGGAACTGGCAATCGTCTCTACGCGTGGGATGGCCGGCGGCTGGCCGCGCAAAACTGGCCGGTCGTCGCCGGGGATCAGACCGACCGGTTGTTGATTGCGCGGACGAACGAAGTTTTCTTTTCCACCGTGCAAGGTTGCCTCGTTCGCGGGCAACGGCTGGCCAGTGGCTGCTGGCAGTGGAGCAGTTCGTCATCGGTGGGGCCGTGCATTTTTGCCGTGGATGCGGCGGGAAAAATCTGGCGGCTAACCTTGGGCGGAAAGTTGTGGCGCATGAATGGACTGGAGGCGGAGCGGGTGGACCTTCCCGCAGACATCGGGCTGATCCTTCAAATGACGGCGGACGCCGTTGGCCGCGTATGGCTCGGCACCAAGCGACAATTGTTGGCGCAGACCGGCGACACGTTTCAAACCGTGGAACCGCCGCCGGGAAAAAATGAATTTTCGGTGACGGAAATTTTTCCCACGCGCAACGGTGCGATCTGGGTGGTTGCGGACGAACATTTATGGAAATGGCAAGGCGGCGACTGGCGGCTCGACGCGGGAACGTGGCCCGACCGCAAGCCGTCGTTGCGTCGGTTACTTGAAGACCGCGATGGCAGCCTGTGGTTCAGTCATTACGGCCACGGATTGCTGCGTCTGGACGGTGATGGACAAGTGCTGACGCTGACGGCGCGCGATGGTTTGCCGGGCGACCTAGTGCGTTCCCTGTTTCAAGACCGCGAGGGAAATTTGTGGGTGGGCATTGATCGCGGCGGGCTGGTGAAACTGCGCGCAAAATTATTTCAACCGCTCGGCACGGACGCCGGTTTGTCCGATCCGGTGGCGCTGGGCGTATGCGAAGATGCGAGTGGCGCGATTTGGGCGACGACCTATGGCGGCGGTTTGAACCGGTGGGCGGATGGAAAATTTGCCCGGTTCGATTTGGGGCCGAATGGTTCGCCCGGTTTTGTGTTCACGGCATTTCCCGACCGCGATGGACGGCTCTGGGTGGGCACGCGTGACAACGGCGTATTCATTCGTGATCAGGAAGATTTTCAGCGTCCATTTTCCACCAACGCGATTCCCGCCCCCGTGCGCGCCATTTTTCAAGATCGCTCTGGCACCATCTGGCTCGGCTCTGGCGACGGCGTTTTTCGCTGGCGCGACGGCCAATTTGAAAAATTTTTGGCGGACACGGAACTGGCGCACGCGGATGTGCGCGGGTTTGCCGAAGACACGGCGGGCGCATTGTGGATCGCCACGCACGGCAACGGCCTGCATCGTTTCGCGGCGGGACAACACACGGCGTTTCACCCGACGAACGGCCTGCCGAACGAATATGTCCGCGCGCTGTTCGCCGACCGCGACGGCGCGGTGTGGGTCGGAATGTATGGCGGCGGTCTGTTGCGCTGGAAAAATGGCGGACTGGCATTGGCGGCTCCGCGCAAGGATTTACCGGACGATGTGATCTGCCACATTGAAGAAGATGGAGCCGGGCAGTTGTGGATCGGGACGCACCATGGTTTGTTCCGCGTGGCGAAATCTGATTTGAATGCGTTCGCCGAGGGCCGGCAGAAAAGTGTTTTCTGCATCGTCTATGACAAGCACGACGGCCTGCCGGCGGTGGAATTTTCCGGCGGCATCCAACCTGCGGGCTGGCACGCGCGTGACGGACGATTATGGTTCGCCACGGACAATGGTTTGGTTTCGCTCCAGCCCGCCGCCGTGACCATCAATCCGCTGCCGCCGCCCGTTGTGGTGGAAAGTTTGCAGGTGGACAGCGAACTGTTTGCCTCCTCGCTGGACAAAGGCAAAACGGTTCAGGATTTACGAAATAAACTGCGCATCCCGGCGGGGCGAACTCAATTTGAATTTCATTTCACTGCGTTGAGTTACACCGCGCCAGACAATGTGCGTTTCCAATATCGCCTCGAAGGTCTGGAAAAAAACTGGATTGATGCCGGCATGAACCGCGTGGCTACTTACAATTATTTGCCGCCAGGCAATTATGAATTCCATGTGCGCGCGGCCAACAACGACGGCGTGTGGAACGACACCGGCGACACCGTCCCGTTCGAACTGCTGCCGCATTTCTGGCAGCGCTGGTGGTTTCGCGCCGCGATGATCGCGGTCGTCATCGGACTGGTGTGGCTGGCGTATGCTCGGCGCATGGCGCGGTTGCGCGAATTGGAACGGCTCCGCC
>JANYFN010000136.1 GCA_025362675.1 Limisphaerales bacterium
CAGCGCGCGGTCGAGCCGCGATTTGTCGGTTGAGATCAAACAATCGTCTTCGTTGATTTCGTATGTGCTCATAATGAAAAAACCCGCCGGCCGAAGCCAGCGGGTTCTGAAAACTTTCCGTTGCGATCAACGCTTCGAGAACTGGAAGCGTTTGCGCGCGCCGGGCTGGCCGTATTTTTTGCGCTCGCGTTCGCGCGGATCGCGCGTGAGAAAACCTTCCGCTTTCAAGGCGGGGCGGAGGGCGGCGTCAAATTTCAAAAGCGCGCGGGAAATGCCGTGGCGCGTCGCTCCGGCCTGACCGAGCGGGCCGCCGCCGACCACGTTCACGCGCACGTCGAGCTTGTCGGCGGTGTTAGTGATGGTCAACGGAGACGAAACGGTAAAGCGCTGGGTTTCCAGCGGAAAATAGTTTTCAAACGTGCGGCCGTTGACAGTGATCTTGCCGCTGCCGACAGCGATGCGCACCCGGGCGATCGCTGTTTTGCGACGACCAGTGCCGAGAAATTCATTGGTGGTTTTAGTAGCCATACAAAAAATCAGTTAGAAGCTTTCAAGACGGCGGGAGTTTGCGCGTCGTGGTCGTGTTTCGGACCTTTGAATACTTTCAGCTTGGTGAGGAGCACGCGGCCGAGGCGATTCTTGGGAATCATGCCTTTCACGGCGTGGGTGATGAGAAATTCCGGTTTTTCTTCGCGCACTTGTTCGACGGTGCGGTATTTTTCGCCGCCCTTCCAGCCGGAATAGCTCATGTATTCCTTGGCTTTTTCTTTTTTGCCGCTGACGCGAACTTTTTCAGCGTTGACGACGATAACAAAATCACCCGCGTCAAGGTGCGCGGTATAGACGGGCTTGTTTTTACCGCGCAAAATATCGGCTACCTGCACGGCCAAACGGCCAAGCACGGCGCCATCGGCATCAATAACGTGCCATTTACGCTGGTCCAGATTTACTTTCGGCAAATGCGTTTTCATTTCAAATTCCTACAAAGGGACGCGAAAATTATCAGATACACCTGCGAAGTCAATAAGGGAGTTGATTTAATTTGGTTGAGCAATCGTCGAAACTAAAAGGGTTAAGCCTAGTAAACATCCGGCAACACCCGCCGCCCTTCGAGTGTCTTTGGTTCGTTTTTATGGCTATTATAATTTTCCTCCGCGTTTGGACTTTACAGCCGTAACCAAGTATTCAAGAGTGGTTCCATGAAGAAATTAGTTTCCTTCACCGCCATGCTTTTAATCGCCGCCGGACTTTTGCTGCCCGCAAAGGTCCAGGCGGGAACCGGAATGCAAACCGCGTCCGCGACGGCTAGCAAAAATGCGCCGCCGCCGGGCGTGGGCATTGCGACCACGCTTTCAACCATCACCGGCGTGGCCATCTCGCCGCTGTTCGGCGTCAGCGCGGTGGGCTGTTACCAATACATGAAATGCGATGGCGATCAGGAAAAAATTGCCAAGCTGCCGTGGTTCGCCAATCCGCTGTTCTTCGTGCCCGGCCTGCTCATCGTGCTCGCGTGTTTCATCAAAGATTCCGCCGGCATCGCGCTGCCGGTCACATTGAAAAAACCGTTCGACATCGCCGAAACCATTGAGCACAAAATTTCCGGCCTCGTCGCTACCGGCGCGTTCGTGCCGATCATGGTCAACTTCATCCGCGAGGCGAACAGCCCCGGCGAACCGGTGAATCTCTCGCTCGCCGCGATGGGTTTCGCCGCCGTAGATTCGCACTGGCTTTACAGCACGCTGATGATTCCCGCTGCGATGGCCGTGTTTTTCATCGTCTTCCTCGCGTCGAACGCCATCAACATTTTGATTCTGTTGAGCCCATTCGGCGTGGTGGACGCGTCGCTCAAAGCGTTTCGCACGACCATTCTCGCCAGCGTCGTCGGCACCGCGTGGATCAACCCGTGGATGGGTGCGGCGTGGTCGCTCGTCATCATTTTCATCTCGTGGCTCATCGCGGGCTGGAGCTTCCGCCTCTCGCACTTCGGCCTGACCTTCGTGTGGGAATTTGTGGCGCGCACCAAAAACCGTTTCATTCCCGACGCGAAAGAGAACCGCGTTTTCCTCGGCCGCAAAACCGGCAAAGTTCCCACGCGCACCTACGGCACACTCTTCCGCAACGAGAAGAACGAACTGGAATTCCATTATCATCCGTGGCTCGTGCTGCCGCGCCGCACGCTCGTGCTGCCGGCTGGAAATTATGAAACTGGACGCGGCTTTTTCTACTCTGAAATTTTGCGCGTGGAAAACAACTCTGCCCGCACCGCCTTCCTGCTCTCGCCGCGCTATCGCGGACACGAGGAACGCATCGCGGCAATTTACAATTTTGTCGGCACGCGCGACATCGGTCTCCGCGCCGCGTGGACTTGGTTCAGAAGTTTGTTCACCGGGAAAACGCCTGTGGTCGCTGCACCGGCGGCGGCGTGACGCCGGTTTTTTCGCCGCAAAAACCAAAAAGAGCGCAGAGAATTTTTTCTTTGCGCTCTTTGCGTTCTCGGCGATTCAATTTTTTAGAACATCGTTTGCATTGATTCGGGCGACAGTTTTTTCAATTCACGACGCACGGTATTTAAGCGTAAAGTGGCGGCGTGAATATGGAACCGGTCATCTTAATCGTCCTGCTTGTCCTCGGCGTGCCGTTGGCGGCGGGCATCTGGCTCATCATTCGCGCCGTTCGCGCCAAAAATCAAATCGAGGAACTGTCGCGCCGGGTGGACGACCTGCAATTTCAAGTCGGCCGCCTGTCCAGCCAGAAACCCGTCGCCACGCCTGCACCGGCCAAGCCCGCCGCCGAGATGCTGCTCGAAAAAATTTCCCCGCCGCCGGTCGCGGAACCAAATTTTTTCATTCCGCCACTACCCGCCGCCATGCCGCCGCCGCTTCCCCCGACACCACTTCGCCCCGAACGCGCAGAATTTATTCCACCCCTTCCGCCCTCACGACCGCTGGCACCGCCCAAGCCGGCATTACCGAAAATCAACTGGGAGCAATTTCTCGGCGTCAAAGGACTCGCGTGGGTCAGCGGATTGGCGCTCTTTTTATTCGTCGCTTTTGCGATCCAATATTCTTTCCAGCACAATCTCATCCGCCCCGAAATCCGCATGGCGCTAGGCTTTGTCTTCGGCCTTGGTTTGCTCGGCGGCGGCGTGGTGCTGCACCGGCGCAAACAATATCTCGTCGGCGCGCAAACCCTTTGCGCCATCGGCGTGCTGGTGCTTTACGCCGTCACCTTCGCCTGCCGTGCGCTATATCACTTTCAGTTTTTTGGACCGGTTCCGACGTTCCTGTTCATGGCCCTAATCACCACGACTGCGTTTCTACTCGCCGCGCGGCTCGATGCGCTCGTCGTCGCCATTCTGGGGATGTTGGGCGGCTTCCTCACGCCGCTGCTGCTGTCCACCGGCCAGGACAATCCACTCGGACTCTTCGGCTACATCGCGATTCTCGACGCGGGCTTGATCGTTGTCGCGCTAAACAAACGCTGGCATTTTCTCACCGCGCTCGCCGCGTTGGGAACCGTCATCATGCAACTCGGCTGGGCGGACAAATTTTTCACCAGCGAAAAATATTTTGAAGGGAATAAAATTTTCATCGCCCTCGCCGTGCTGCTCGGCTTCAACGCTCTCTGGCTCGCGGCAAACTGGTGGGCGAAGCGTCGCACACAATCAAACCCGTGGCTCTCCGGCCCAATGCTTTTTCTCGCTGCCGTCGCGCTCGCGTTCACCGCATTTTTCTTCACGTTCACGCCGCTCGCTCAACGCCCCGTGCTGCTGTTCACCTTTGTTTTCCTGGTTGATCTGGCCGTCGCCGCGCTGGCGCGACTCGATGAAAAAGTTTCCGTCGCGCAACCGATCGCCGGACTCGCGGTGTTCGGTCTGCTCGCGCTGTGGACGGCGAACTACCTGACCAACCACCTGCTCAACGCCGCGCTCGCGTTTTATTTTATCCTCGCGCTGTTTCATTCCGCGTTGCCCGCGTTTCTGCAACGTCGGCGCAGCGTGACGCCGGGCGTGACCGCGCAACTCAACCATTTTTTCCCGCCGCTCGCGCTGCTGCTCGTCCTCGTGCCGATTTTCAAACTCGCAGAACTTTCCTTTCTCGTCTGGCCGTTCGTGCTGCTGGTGGATTTGCTCGCCATCGTGCTCGCGGTGATGACGGCCACGCTGCTGCCCGTGATCGTCGTGCTGTTGCTCACGCTCGCCGCCACCGGCGCGCTCATCTTCAAAATCCCCGCCGATCTCACCGGCTTGCCCACCTCGTTTTATCTGCTCGGCGGATTCGCCGTTTTCTTCGTCATCGTGAGCGTGTGGCTCGCGCGGAAATTCAAGCCGGACGTTTTCAAGACCGGCCTCAACGTCCACGGCGACTTCAACACGCCTGAATCCATGGCCGCGCTGCTGCCCGCGAGTTCCGTCGTGCTGCCGTTCCTACTGCTCATCATGACCGTGTTGCGGCTGCCGCTCGCCGACCCCACGCCCGTGTTTGGCCTCGCGTTGCTGCTTGTCGTGCTGCTACTCGGCCTCACAAAAATTTTCTCGTTCGAGTGGATGCCACTCGTCGGACTCATCAGCACGTTCGCGCTGCAATGTGCGTGGCACTTCCACCGGTTCGACATCACCAATCCAAACATCCCGCCCACCACGCCGCTGAAATGGTATCTGATTTTTTTCGCCGCGTTCGCGCTGTTCCCGTTTTTATTCCTGAAAAAATTCACGGACAAAACCTGGCCGTGGGCCGCCGCCGCGCTCGCCGGCCCGGCGCAATTTCTTTTGATTTTCCGTCTTGTGAAAATAGCGTGGCCGAACACCACGATGGGTTTGCTACCCGCCGTGTTCGCCATTCCCGCGCTCGTGAGCCTCGTCATCGTGCTGAAAAAAATTCCCGCCGAAAACAAAGCGCGCCTCGCGCAGCTCGCGTGGTTCGGTGGCGGCGCGCTGTTTTTCATCACGCTGATTTTCCCGATTCAATTTGACCGCCAATGGATCACCATCGGCTGGGCGCTGGAAGGCGCGGCGTTGTTGTGGCTGTTCCATCGTGTGCCGCATCCGGGGCTGCGGCTCACCGGCATCGGCCTGCTCGTCGCCGCGTTCGTGCGCCTCGCATTCAATCCTGCCGTGCTCGAATACCATCAGCGCAGCGCCACGCCGGTGTTCAACTGGTATCTCTACACTTATGGCACAGCTACGATTTGTCTGTTCCTCGGCACGAAGCTGCTCGCTCCGCCGCGCCATCTCGTTTTGAAATCCAACGCGCGGGCGATTCTCGGCGCACTTGGCACCGTGCTGGCGTTCCTACTGCTGAACATCGAGATCGCCGATTATTTTAGCGCGCCCGGCTCCACGCTCACGTTCCAATTCAGCGGCAACTTCGCGCGGGATATGAGCTACTCCATCGGCTGGGGCCTGTTCGCGCTCGTGCTGCTCGTCGTCGGCATCGTGAAAAAAATTCCTGCCGCGCGCTATGCCGCACTGACGCTGCTGATCGTGACACTGGTGAAATTGTTTTTCCACGACCTGGCGAATCTGAATCAGCTTTACCGCATCGGCGCGCTCGGCGGCGTGGCGGTCATCGCGATGCTCGCATCATTCGCGTATCAGAAATTTTTCTCCGCGCCCGCTAAAACTCCGGAGGCCAAAAGTGAAAACGAAAAATAAAATGAAGAATTTTTTTGGTGCAGCCGCATACGTCGCCTGGGTTTCATTCGTCCCGACTTCATTCGCCGCCGCGCTCCCCGCCGCTTGGCCGCACACCCAGGACTTCACGCTTGCCGCGCCAGGACTGATGAAAATCAGTTTGCCGCCCGGCACGCTCGACGCTGCGCGGCCCGCGCTCGAAGACCTGCGCCTCTATGACGATGCCGGTAACGAACTTCCATTTCTCATCACGCATCCCACGCCGTCGCCCAAGGCGGTGCAGTCCGCGCGGTCGTTTCGCGTCGCGCTGAATCCCACCGCCACCGTCATCACCCTCGAAACCGGACTCGCCCAACCGCTCGACGGCGTCACGCTCGAATCACCTGCGCAAAATTTTATCAAGGCGGTGCGCGTGGAAAGTTCAAGCAATGGCGAAAACTGGCAACCGCTCGCGCAGGGCCAGCCGATTTTTCATCAGTTCAGCGGCGCGGGCAATTTGATGATTTCATTTTCACCAACAGCGGCGAAATGGTTGCGGCTCACCATTGACGACCAACGTTCGTCGCCCGTTCCATTCACTGGCGCGCGCGTCCACGCCGCCGATGTCGAAGCGATTCCGAGCGAAGTGCAAAATGTTGCCATCGCCGAGCGCGACGAAAATCCCGGCGAGACGCGGCTCACGTTGAATCTCGGCACGGCGAATCTGGACGTGGCCTCAGTGAAAATTGAAACCGACGAACCGCTGTTTACGCGCGCCGTCACCGTCGCCATGCCGCAAGTCACCGAGGCCGGCGTCATCGAGCAAACCGTCGGCTCGGGCGTGATTTACCGGGTCGCCATTGAGGATCGTCCGCCGTCTGGCAATCTCGCCGTGCCGCTCGAAACCAAAATTCCCGCGCGCGAATTCGTGCTGCTCATCCGCAACGACAACAGCCCGCCGCTGCCCATCACCGCCGTTCGCGTCGAGCGGCGTCCGGTCTATCTCGTTTTTCTCGCGCGTTCGGCGGGAACATTTCATCTGCTCACCGGCAACAAATTTTGCGCCGCGCCAAAATATGATCTCGCCGCGCTCGGAGAAAATTTGAAGTCCGCCGCCCTGCTGCCCGTCGCTCTGCCCGCGCCCACGGACAATCCAAATTACCACGCGCCCGAAGCGCTGGCCGGCGTCGCCCTCGCTGGCGCGGCGCTGGATGTTTCAGAATGGAAATTTCGCAAATCCATTGTGCTGGCCCGCAGCGGCGCACAGCAGGCGGAACTCGATCTCGAAGTGCTCGCCCACGCACAATCGGGCTTTGGCGATCTGCGCATTTTGCGCGGCAGCAACCAGGTGCCTTTTATCATCCAGCGCACGTCCATCAGCCGCACGCTCACGCCGACGGTTGCGCTCACGAACGACGCGAAACAGCCGAAGTTGAGCCGCTGGATTCTCAAGCTGCCGCGCGCCGGACTGCCGCTGACCCGCCTCGCGTGCGTGACGAAAACGCCTTTGTTTCAAAGGGAATTGTCGCTCTCCGAAGAACTCACCGATGAGCGCGGCGACAAATATCTCCGCTCGCTCGGCAGCGCCTCGTGGACGCAGACGCCCGACCACAAGGTGAATGATTTTTCGCTCGCCTTCGATGGCGCGCCGCAAAGCGACACGTTGATTCTGGAAACGCAAAACGGTGATAACCCGCCCATCGAGCTGGAACAATTCGCCGTGTTTTATCCCGTCACGCGCGTTTTGTTCAAGGCGGACGCCGCTGAAAAATTGTTTCTCTACTACGGCCAGCCGCGCGCGTCCGCGCCGCGCTATGATTTGAGCCTCGTCGCCGGCGAACTGCTCGCGGCGGACAAAGCCACCGCCAAGGTCGCCGACGAAGAGCCGTTGAAAAAATCCTCGTTGGCCGAAAGAGGGACGCCCGGCAGCGGTGGAATTATTTTCTGGGGAATTCTCGCGGTGGTCGTGGTCGGCTTACTCTTCGTCATCGCGCGGTTACTGCCCAAACCGTCACCACCGACAAAATAAATTTCACCCGCCGAGATACGCACTCTTTACTTCAGGATTTTGCCGCAGCGACGCCGAATCACCGGACAGCGTGATGTTGCCCGTCTCCAAAACGTAGCCGAAACTCGAAACTTCCAGCGCGCGGTTTGCGTTTTGCTCCACCAGCAAAATCGTCAAGCCGCGCTCGCGGTTGATCTCCACGATCTTTTCAAAAATGGTTTTTACCAACAGCGGCGCGAGGCCGAGCGATGGTTCATCCAGCATCAGAAACTTCGGCTGGCTCATCAGCGCGCGGCCAATCGCCAGCATCTGCTGCTCGCCGCCAGACAGCGTGCCCGCGACTTGCGCCTCGCGTTCTTGTAAACGCGGAAAAGTGGCGAAAACAAATTCTAGTTCGCGCCGCGCGATTTTTTTGTCGCGCACCAGATACGCGCCCATCTGCAAATTTTCCAGCACGGTGAGGTTCGCAAAAATCATGCGGCCTTCGGGAACGTGCGACAAACCGCGCGCCACGATTTCATGCGGCGGCAAGCCAGAAATATTTTTGCCGTCGTAAATAATTTCGCCCGCCTTCGGCTTCAACAAACCTGAAATTGTTTTGAGCGTCGTCGTTTTACCTGCGCCATTGCTGCCGATAAGCGTGACGATGCTGCCGGCTGTCACGGACAAAGAAATTCCGTGCAGCGCGGTGATCGCGCCGTAGCCGACCGATAAATTTTTTATTTCAAGCATGGGAATCAACTACCAAGACTCCAAGGCACAAAGATTTTTCCGACTTGGTGCCTTGGTGTCTTGGTGGTGAAAAAAAGAATTCATGTCACAGTTTCCTCGCCAAGATAAGCCGCAATTACCTTTGGATTCTTCCGCACCTCCCCCGGTTTTCCTTCGGCAATTTTGATGCCGTAATCCAGCACGGCGATGCGCTCGCAGATTTCCATCACCAGCGGCATGTCATGTTCCACCAGCAAAATGGAGATCTGAAATTTTTCCTTGATGAAACGGATGAGCCGCGTCAGTTCAATCTTTTCCGTGGAATTCATTCCTGCCGCCGGTTCGTCGAGCAACAGCAATTTTGGTTTCGTCGCGAGTGCGCGGACGATTTCCAATCGTCGCTGGTCGCCGTAGCTCAAACTTTTCGCCGGCTCGTCGCGAAATTTTCCGAGGTGAAAAATTTCCAACAGTTCCATGACGTGCGCTGCGTTTTGTTCCTCACCGCGACGGAAGGATTTGCCGCGCAGCAACGCATCACGGATGCCGCGCGCGCGATGCAGTTGCGTGGCGGCGCGCACATTGTCGAAGACGGAAAGCGACGCGAACAGCCGGATGTTTTGAAACGTCCGCGCGATGCCGAGCCGCGCAAGTTGATGCGCTTTCAGTTTCGCCGTCGGCGCACCGGCGAAGGAAATGTTCCCGTCGGTCGGCTGGTAAACGCCGGTGATGAGATTAAACAACGTGGTTTTCCCTGCGCTGTTCGGCCCGATGAGGCCAACAAGTTCGCTCGGGCCAATCTGCAAATCCACCGCCGAAACCGCCGTCAATCCGCCGAAGCGGATCGTTACGTTTTCAAGTTGAAGGAGTGAATTCATTTTGCAGCGGCCCGCTTGCCAAAACTAAACAGTCCCTGTGGCCGCACGATCATCAGCACAATGATGAGCAGCGAGTAAAGAATCATCCGGTATTCCGCAAAGCCGCGTAGAAATTCCGGCAGCAACGTCAGTAAAATTGCCGCGATGATGACGCCCGCCGTGCGGCCCATGCCGCCGAGAATCACCATCATCACGATGTCGATGCTCTTGATGAAATCAAATCCCGTGGGCGAGAGAAACTGTTTGTGGTGCGCGTAAAGTCCGCCCGCGATGCCCGCGAAAAAAGCACCGAACACGAACGCGGTGACTTTGTAGCGCACGGGATTGATGCCCACGGAACTCGCCGCGATTTCGTCATCATGCACCGCAATGAAGCCGCGACCATAAGTGGAATTCACGATGGCGGTGATGACAAAAACCGTCACGGCGGCGAACATCCACGCCCAAAATAAATTCGTTTCGTGTGGAATGTTTTTCAATCCGCTGGCCGCGCCGACGCTTTCCATGTTTTGCAAAACCACGCGGATGATTTCGCCAAAGCCGAGTGTGACGATAGCAAGATAATCGCCGCGCAATCGCAGCGTCGGCACGCCGACCGCGAGACCGGCGATCGCCGCAAGCAATCCACCGACGAGCAGGGCGAGCGTAAAAATCACCGGCGTGAATTGGGGCGGCACGAGCGCAGAAAACACGATGGAAATTTTCGCCGCCGTGTAAGCGCCGACCGCCATGAAACCCGCGTGGCCCAAGGAGAATTGCCCCGTGTGACCGTTGATGAGATTAAGGCTGACGGCGAGGATGATGTTGATGCCGATGTCAATCAGCACGCCGAGATAGTAGCGGTTGAACGACGCTGAAAAATACGACAAGACCGCCGCCACGAGAATGGCCGCGAGGAGAAATCGTTTGGCGCCGGAATTCATCAACTATCCAAGCGACGAGTCTATTTTCTGCGGGCGACAAATGAAATGCTGAAATTATCAGCGCACTCGATTCACGCCGCCGTGGCACCACGCTTGAAGAATTTTTTGACGAACGCCACCACTGCGACCACGCCGAGGATGACAAATTTTTTCGCCGCGAGCAGGCCAACCCACAGCAGTTTGAAAAATCCGAACTTCGCCAGGACGCCACCCGCCACGAGCGCCGCGATGCCATACGCCGCCACCTTGTCCGACTTCGGATCGAAGTCCGCGTAACGGCTGCCTTCCTTAAAATCCACCATGCTCAAAATCTGTGGCGTCTGTTTATCAATTGCTTCAAGTTGCCGGATATCGGCGATGGCGTTCAGCTCCAGCACGCCTTTGCGGCCAAGCATACGGATGCTGTAATTCAGTGTGTCATCCGCCGAATCTTCAAACTTCAGGCGCTTGGCCCAATATAATTTATGGGTCGCCGCGTCGTAATGCGGTGTCGCCGCCCAACCGACGAGGGTGATGGCGGGATAACCTTTTTCCGACCGCGCTTTGTTGTTTTCCGCGATGCCCTTTTGCATCTGCTTGAGCAAATCGTCGTAATTGATTTTGCTCGCTTCATCGTCTTTCACAAAGCCATCCTCGGTGTATTGGACCGTCACCACCCAGACGTTGGAGCTTAACGGCGTCATGCCCGCCGGCAGCAGCAGGCCGAACGGTTTTTTTTCGGAAGGCGGATTCCCCCACAGTTTCACCAGCACGGTTTCCGCATCGTTCGCACCGAGAAAATTAAATTCTTTGGGCACGGTCAATTTCGCGAGGCCGCCGCCCAGATCAATTTCACCCTGCTGATATTTCAAGCCCTCCACCAACTTGATGATGGCGGCGGGAATTTTATTAGTGTCATCCTGCGCGCGGACGACGTTCGTTGCCGCCAACAAAGTAGCGAGGAGAAAAGCGATGGTTTTCATGATAGTTTAAGCTCGGTTAGTTGATTTTTTTTGAACCCTGTTCCCAGTGGCCAGCGTAATTTATCAGGACTAAAATTAAACGGAAACAGATAATTTGCCAGAGTGCCGCTCGCCGCGATTCTGCTCGCGGAGGCGGGGCCCGCCGCATTTAATGTCGGCGGTAATTTGTATAAAGTTTTTAGAGAATAAATGTGGTTCCAATTCACCAATCCACTTAAGCCGCGTCCGGCGGCGGCCCCCGCGCCGTTGCAGATCGGCGCACAAACCGTGCCGCTGCTCGTGGTTCGTAATCCGCGAGCGCGACGTTATCTGCTGCGGCTGCGGCCGGATGGCGCGGCGCGCGTGACGATTCCGCGCGGCGGTTCGCAAGCCGAGGCGCTGGCTTTCGTGGCGCGCAATCGCGGCTGGTTGGAACAGCAGTTGCAGCGACAACAAGCCCAACCGCAACTCCCGACATCCTGGCAGGTGGGTTCTGAAATCTGGTTTCGTGGCGAGCAAGTGCGGATTGAATTAGTCGCGCCCGGAAAAATTTCTTTCGGCGGGGAAATGTTGTCGGTGAAGGATGCGGCAGCGGATTTGCGTCCGGCGATTGAAAAACATTTGCGTCATCTCGCCGCGCACGAACTGCCGTCGCGTGTCCGGGAATTTGCCGCGCAACACAATTTCTCTGTGCAACGCGTTACCGTGCGCAATCAGAAATCGCGCTGGGGTTCGTGCTCGCGGCGCGGAACGATTTCATTGAACTGGCGTTTGATCCAGACGCCGGATTTTGTGCGCGACTACATCATTCTCCACGAACTCGCGCACCTGCGGCACATGAACCATTCGGGGCGTTTTTGGGCGGAAGTGGAGCGCTTATGCCCGGATTATGCTGTGGCGGAGCGCTGGCTTAAGACGCATCGGGATTTTTTGCGGTGAAAACTTTTCACG
>JANYFN010000152.1 GCA_025362675.1 Limisphaerales bacterium
GAACCAGTCGGCGTTCCAGGCGGAGACATGGATTTAGAGGAGCTACTTGATTGGATGTTTGATGCTTCAAAAACGCGCACAAGAACAGTTCGAAATACATTTTCATTTATTCGCACGCTCATTGACGCATACACAAAAGGCATCGTTCCCACCCGAGAGTATTTGCAGATGGCTTATTATGATGAGCCAGAATTAAAGGCGGTTGCAAAACGAGCTATTTATTACAACATCCGACCCATATCAAACACTAAAAAGGAACAGGATGTAGCGAGCATCGTTGCCAGCGGGAGTAGCCCCATTGCTCGTTTTACGCACTGTGAAATGTTGGCATTAGAGCCACACGTTATTCTCGTTTCAGCCCATGCTGGATTGGAGGCATTTAACACAATGTGGGAGTTGAAACCAAAGTTATGTTACCTCAATGGTCACCGCTATTCTGAAACCACTTTTATTCAGTCCATCAGGCATCCTTCGCGACCCAAGTATAACGAGTATGCTTCGGCCATCACTAATGTTGTTCGAGCAATTAAACCGGTATCATAACATCTATATAGGCTGTAAAATCCGCCCCGCGTTTTTTCCCACCGCAATCCGGGCGCACAAAAAAAATTTCCACCCAATCAAAGGATGCGCTTTGTTCACGCGCACGGTTCTGCTAGTCTTCGCTTTCCTGTGATGCCAAATCGTTTTTGGCCGCAGACAAAAAATCATGTCCACCATCATTTCCGCCGCCGACATTACCGTTCGTTACAACGAGCGCGCCATCCTCGATGCCGCCACGCTCGCGATTGATGAGGGCCAGCGCATCGGCCTCGTCGGGCGCAACGGCTGCGGCAAAACCACTTTTCTGAAAATTCTCGCGGGCCTGCAAACGCCGGATGGCGGCGAGGTGTCGCGGCGGCGCGATCTCGCGGTGAGCTATCTCTCGCAAGATTTCACGCTCGATCCCGCGCTCGACGTGCGCGGCAATGTGCGCGCGGGGGGGAAATTAGTTCTGGATCTCATCGCGCAATTTGAGTCGCTGCCGATGGACGCGAAAAATTATGAGGACATCGAGCATCGCATCCAGGCGCTCGACGGCTGGACGCTGGATCAACGCATCGAGACGGCGATGAATCATCTGAATTGTCCGCCCGGCGAGCGCGGCATCGCGACGTTGTCTGGCGGTGAAAAACGGCGCGTGGCGCTGGCGCGGACGATTGTTTCCCGCCCGGATTTTCTCATCCTCGACGAGCCGACGAATCATCTCGATCCTGAATCCATCGAGTGGGTGGCGGATTATCTGGAGAGTTTCGGCGGCACGTTTTTGTGCGTGACGCATGACCGCTATTTTCTGGATCGCGTGGTGAATCGCATCGTGGAATTGTGCGATGGAAAATTCTGGTCGCACGCGGGCAATTACACCGCCTATCTGCTCGACAAGGCGGAGCGTCAGGAAGCCGACGCGGTGGTGGAGCACAAGCGTCAGATGTTTTTGAAGAAGGAACTCGCGTGGGTGCGGCAAGGTCCGCGCGCGCAACGCAGCAAGCAGAAAGACCGTTTCGAGCGTTACTACGACGAGGCGGCGAAGTCTGGTCTGGTGGTCGAGGAAGACATGGAACTGTGCATCCCGCCGCCACCGCAACTCGGCAATCGCACGGTGGAAGTCAGCGATCTCGGCATCGAACTGGGCGGGAAGAAATTATTTTCCAATTTCAATTTCACCTTTGAAAACGGCCAGCGCATCGGTGTTTGCGGACGGAACGGTCTCGGCAAAACGACGTTGCTGAAGATGATGATCGGCCAGCTCGCGCCCACGGAAGGCATCGTGAAAGTCGGGCCGCTCACGAAATTTAATTACGTGGACCAAGGCCGTTTGCAGCTCAACGAGAACAACACGGTGCTGGATGAATGCTCCTCCGGCACGGAGTTCGTTATCTGGGGCGACACGAAAATTTCTGTGCGCTCGTATCTCAAGCGGTTTTTATTCGCGGATGATCGCATTCTCACGCAGGTGCGGAAACTGTCCGGCGGCGAACGCAGCCGGTTGTTGCTCGCGTGCATTTTGAAATGCGGCGGAAATTTCCTGATTCTCGACGAGCCGACGAACGATCTTGATTTGCCGACGTTGCGCGTGCTGGAAGAGGCGTTGATCGCGTTCCCCGGCGTGGTGTGCGTGGTGAGCCATGATCGTTATTTCTTGAACCGCGTTTGCACGGATATTTTGGCGTTCGAGGGCGAAGGAAAAATTTCTCACAGCGTGGGCGACTACGATTATTATTTGGACAAGAAAAAGCGCGCCGCCGCGCCGCCGCGTGCGGAGTTCAAAGCGCCCGCGCCGAAAAATAATTCCACCAAATCCGGCAAGCCGCGCAAGTTGTCGTTTAAGGAAACGCATGAATTGGCGGGCATGGAAGCGCACATTCACGCCGTCGAGGCGGAGATTTGCCGCATCGAAAACCTGTTCGCGTTGCCGGATTTTCACCGCACGCACGCCGGACAATCGAATCAATTGATGGCGGAACTGGAATCGGAAAAAGCGAATCTCACGAAGCTGTTTGCGCGCTGGGAGGAGTTGGAGGCGATAGGCGCAGAAATAGACAAGTGATTCACCAACCTTTACCGCGCCGGAAGTTTTCAAATTGTTGGTAAGACACTTGTGCCTGCTTATTTGCCGCCGCCAACTGTTCAAAACGTCTGCTAGCTGCCTGCTTTTCATCCGGCGTCAGCAATGCTTCTGCCGACTTCAATTGCGCTTGTGAGTCTTCATAATTTTGAGCCGCCGCCAGACGCAGCCACGCGGTCGCTTCCACTAAATCCTTGGCAACAACTTTTCCCTGAAAATAAGTCTCGCCAAGTAAGAGCTGCGCTTTCGCGGTTGTGACAGGAGTCTGTTTCAGTGTGTCCAATTGCTTCGCCACTTGGGCTTTGTTTTCTGGCAGACCGCGTTCATGAAGATACAGGCTGAATAAATTTTCAATGGCGGCGCAACGCGCGGAGTCATCAGAAGTAGGAAAGAAGCCGAATTGGGTAGCGATAAAATAGTTTGTAGCCGCAAGGCTGTAATCTTGTGGAACACCTTCTCCCTTTTCATACATCTGTCCCACTCGTGTGAACGGTTCAGGTTTGTTTCCCCCGACGGCTGCTTCAAGATAAAGCCGGAAAGCATTGGTTAAATCTTTGGTCGTTCCTTCACCGGTTTCATACATCACCCCCAAATAATAGTGGGCATCGATTGTCAATGTGATAGGAGTGATTTCATGCTTGGCGGCTTTCTTCATCCAGTTGAACGCTTCGTTGGGATCCTTGGTGACGCCATTCCCAAAATGATAACGTTGGGCAAGTTCAAATTGGGCGCTCAAGTCCCCTTGTTCGGCTGATTGTTTGAGCACGCCGATAGCATCCACGTCCTTGAGCAATTCGCTATCGGGATAATATTGCCGCAGTCTGCCAACTTGAGCCTGGGCTTGAGCATTTCCCTGAGCCGCTGCTTTCAAAAACCAAGGAATGCAGTTCGACCGCTGATCGTCTCCCAATTTACCAGTGTGAAGCATGCTTGCGAGTTCATACTCTGCTTGGATGTTACCCTTTTCCGCAGCTTTTTGAAACCATTTTGCCGCCTCCGTGAATCGGGTTTCGTCGTGGAAGCCTTGATCATTGAACTCGCCATACAGCAACTTGGCAAATTTGTATTGGCCCTCAGAAG
>JANYFN010000177.1 GCA_025362675.1 Limisphaerales bacterium
GAGCGCGCATTGCACGGCTTTCACCGCGCAACGTTTGATGAGCTTGCGATCAGCCGCATTCGCAGCGGCGGCGCGACTGTAATAACCGCTCTTCTGCACCAAAGTTTTTTCCGCGCCGAGCAGTTCGGCAAATTGTTTCGAGAACCACGAACCGACATTTACTTTGTCCAAACGCACATGACCGAACGCATCGCGCGGCACTTCTTCACCGCGCGATTTCATTTCCGCGACGATGGCCTCCACGCCCGCGCCTTCGGAGATAAACAGGTTCACGCAATCATGTTTATCCATGATTTTCCGCAAACGCGCGGCCTCGCCTTTGATGTCGAGCGCCATTTCGGGAATGTAGATGCCGTGAACATCGCGGCGTTCCTCGCTCAAACCGAGGTCGGGCAAAAAGTTCATAGTGCCGGTGAATTTGCGGTATTCTTCGGCGGTCGCGGCAGTGAGCCAACCGCAATTGCGTCCCATCACTTCGTGAATGATAAGCATCCGTGGATTCGCATTGTGCTCGGCAACGACGTTCGCAAAATAATGCGCGCCTTCTTCCGCCGCCGTCCACGCGCCAAGACTTTGATGAATCGGAATCACGTCATTATCAATCGTCTTGGGCATCCCGACGACCGTGAGATTATAATTATTCGTCTTGAGAAATTTCGCGAGATCGGCCGCAGCGGTGTTTGTGTCATCGCCGCCGATGGTGTGCAACACATCCACGCCGTCTTTGATGAGTTGGTCGGCGGCGACCTTCTGCGGATCTTGACCTTCCTTCACGAGTCCACGCTTCACGCAATCTTTGATGTTCGTGAGTTTTACGCGGCTATTGCCGATGGGACTGCCGCCGTGTTCGACGAGCGCCTGCCAATTTTTGCGCGCCTGCGTGGTCACCTTCATGCTCTTGCCCTGCAACACGCCCATGTAGCCATTGACGTAGCAGATGAGTTCCACCTTCGGCGCGACGCGCGTGTAAGCTTCAATCAAATAGCCAATGGATGCGCTCAAGCACGGAGCCAGGCCGCCCGCTGTTAAAATTCCAACCTTCTTTACTCTTTTATTCATAAAAATTTTCTGGGCGACACACGTTTTGGAAAAGGGATTAATCGTTTGATTTTACTGTTTGAGAACAAACCTCTGCGCGAATAATGAGACAAGTGCGTTTTAAGCTCAACTGCAAACCTCAATTCCACGCGAGTGGTAAGAAAGGCGTGCCGCTGTTGGGCACGCTCAGTTTCCCATAGCGAGAGCGAAAAGGTTAAGAGCGACGGCACGGTTGAAAAGAAGGAAAAAACGGTTACGGAGTCGCCCGACGGGACAGTCAAAAAGGAAGAGAAGAAAAGCACCGAAAAGCCTTAAGGTTTGCCACGCTTTCAGCGCCCGCCGGTTTTACGTCAAGCTGGGTTACTATAATGGCGCGGAAATACAACGCGGAACGTCGTGCCGGTTTCCGCCGAGCTGGCGATTTCCAGACTCGCGTCGAGCAGCTCGCACAGGCGCTTCACAATCGAAAGCCCGATGCCTTCGCCGGGCTGATGAAGGTCGGCTTTGGTGCGGAACGTGGTGTCTCCGGGTGCGGCCAGCACCTGCGAGGTTTCGCCTTTGGCGGCGGCGGACTTCTCATCCGATTCCTTCGCGCTCGCGGTGGCTTCCTGCAAGCCGGCTTTCAGGGACTGGCTGGCGCCCGGCAAAATTCCCGGCCCGGTATCCTTCACCATCAGCCACCAATTTTCTTTTTCCTCACCCCAACTCACGGTGACGCCGCCGTCCTCGGTGTATTTGAGTGCGTTCACCACCAAATTTTTTGCCAGCCGCCGGACTTTGTCGCCATCGCCCTCAACGGCCAGATGCAACGACCCTTCTGTTTTCAAAAATAAATTGCGTTCGCGGGCAAAGGGCTGGTTGCCCTCGCACAATTCGGCGATCAACTCGGCAGCATCGAAGGCGGTGAGCTTCCGTTTTTCTTGACCGGCCTCCAACCGCGCCAGTTCCATCAGTTCACCCAGCATCGTGGTCAACCCTTGCACGGACCGCTGGAGAAACGCCGCTGATTCCGCGCGGGCGGTTTCGGTCAATGCGGTGCGGCCCACCATCGTGGCCGCCATGCTGACGCCGAGCACGTCGCTGTTCAGATCGTGAACCGCTTGATGGATGAGCGCGGCGCGGCGCTGCTCGATTTCATCCACCGTGGCCAGCGCGTTCATCAGGTCCACCACGCGGCTCGCGGCTTCCGCCTGCTGCATACGCTCGTATTGGCCGGCGCTCTCGCTGATCGTGTCATTGATCAGGTGGAGCAACTGGCGGTGCGCTTCCAGCAACGTCGCCAGCTCGAGTTCGGGATGCGCGGCGACGATGCGGCCGAGTTCCTCAAACACGCAGGTCTGGAAATGTCCGCACTCGCTGATGAGTTCCTTCAACCGGTAGCCCTGCTGCCAGCGATGCAAACCGTGCTTCACTCCCTCCTCTTTTTTTTCAATCTCCGCCGCCCGCGCGTCCGCTCCGCCCGGACGGGAACGCAGCTTGAGTTCGTAGGCGTTGAGGATGCCCGGAATGTGATCGAGGAATTGTCCCAGCGTGAGTGAGCGACCGGTCATCTGTTCGGGGTCAGCGCGATCCAGCTTGCGCCAAGCCGCGAGGATAGCTTCCCGGCGCGCGGCCAGAAGATCGCTCAAGGCGGCCAGTTGCTCGCTTGGGGTCAAAGGCATAAATGGGTCAATGCGGCGGTTAACGGTGTCATTTCCATGCCGTGCAACACTGTGCTTCTCCAAGCCGGCGGAGTCAATACGCGGGATGGTCCGTGCCGCCGTCGGCTTGCGGAAATTTCTCGGAGGCAAAGCGCGGAATCTTGGTGACGACGTAATCTATGCTCGGCTCGAAGCGGTAGGAGCGTGGCGTTCACGCCGCTTGATCGTTCGCATAAATAGAACGCTCGAAATTTTCCATAGTCTCCCTACAACCGGGCATTCAAGCGGCATAAATGCCGCGCTCCTCTCCTGCCGGCGCGGATCGCCTACCTTGGGCTGATGGAGTCGAATCCCGTTGGGATTTATTTTCAGCGCCGTCAGGCGCGGCATAGTTGTAGCAGCCAAAATCAAACAAGATTTCAAGCTCCATCAGGAGCGGAATATGCCGCCCCGCTTGCCGCGCCGAAATCGGATGAAGGCGGGACGGGGCTGGGGAATTTGGGTGGCGCGGGTGGCTACAAAGATTTCGCTCCGGACGGAGCTTCGGTCAACCGCAACGCGGTTGCATCATTCAGCCCAGCGTTGGAGCGAAGCGACTACGCTGGGCTGAATGATGGAAAATGAAAACAACTCTGAAAGAGTTGTGGCAACGCGGCGGCGGATTTGATG
>JANYFN010000194.1 GCA_025362675.1 Limisphaerales bacterium
CGCGGATCTTTCAAATCCGCGCGCGAACGCTTGAGCGCTTTGCATAAGGCGGAAACCGCCTCGCGCTGGCCGACAACGACTTTTTCCATTTCGGTCTCGACCGTGAGTAAGCGCTGCATTTCGCCCTGCCCCATGCGTTGCAACGGAATGCCGGTCCACTTGGAGACCACGTGTAAAATTTCTTCTTCGCCGACGACGACGCGTTTTTCGTCGCCCTTCGCGCGCCATTCTTTCAACAGGTTTTCGAGTTTATCTTTCGCCTGTTTTTCCTGATCGCGCATCTTGGCCGCGCCTTCAAAATCCTGGTTCTTGATCGCGCCTTCTTTTTTGCCCTTGATGACTTCGATCTCCGCTTCCATGTTTTTGATTTCGGGCGGACGCGTCATCGTGCTGATACGCGCGCGCGAACCGGCCTCGTCCAAAACATCAATCGCCTTGTCTGGCAGAAAACGATCCGTGATATAGCGATCCGAAAGTTTCACCGCTTGTTCAACGGCCAAATCCGTGAACTCTGCTTTGTGATGCTCCTCGTATTTGTGGCGCAGGCCTTTCAAGATTTCAATCGCGTCATCCACGGAGGGCGCTTCGACTTTAACCGATTGGAAACGGCGTTCGAGCGCGGCGTCCTTCTCGATGTATTTGCGATATTCATTCATCGTTGTGGCGCCGACACATTGCATTTCGCCACGTGACAGCGCGGGTTTGATGATGTTGCTCGCATCCATTGTGCCCTCGGCGGAACCCGCGCCGACGATGGTATGCAATTCGTCAATGAAGAGAATGATGTTCTTCGCGCGACGGATTTCATCCATGACCGCTTTGATGCGTTCTTCAAATTGTCCGCGATATTTCGTGCCCGCTACCATCAATGCGAGATCCAGCGTGACGACCCGTTTATGGATCAAAATTTCGGGCACATTGCCCTTCACTATTTCCTGCGCGAGACCTTCGACAATAGCAGTCTTGCCCACGCCAGCTTCACCGAGCAGCACTGGATTATTTTTTGTGCGGCGGCAGAGAATCTGGATGACGCGCTCAATTTCATTTTTGCGGCCGATCACTGGATCCATGTCGCCCTTGCGAGCGATTTCCGTGAGGTCGCGACCAAATGCTTTCAACGCAGGCGTTTTGGTATCGCCTTTTTTATCACCGGCGGCTTGTTTTTCTTGCGAAGCGGGTTCACCGGGTTGCGTCGGCTCTTCACCGGGCTGTTGCGCAAAATTTGGATCTAATTCCTTGAGCACGCGCTGACGAGCTTCCTCGATATCAACGTCCAATGCGCGCAATACTTTCGCGGCCACGCCGTCCGCCTCACGCAACAGACCGAGCAGCAAATGCTCCGTGCCGACGTAAGTGTGATTAAGATTTTTGGCTTCCTTCTGCGCGAGCGCGATGACTTTTTTGACGCGCGGCGTGTAGGGAATGTTGCCGACCATTTTCTGGTCCGGCCCGGTGCCGACCTGTTTCTCGACCTCCATGCGGACGGTCTCCAAGTCAATGCCCATGCCTTGCAGAACGTTGACGGCGACGCCTTGCCCCAGTTTGATCAGCCCCAAAAGCAAATGCTCGGTGCCGAGAAAATTATGGTTTAGGCGGTCCGCCTCCTTACGCGCCAAGGCAAGAACCTGCTGGGCACGCGGGGTAAAATTGCTCATTGCTTCATCGCTCATACTAAATCTATTCTGCTATGGATCGGTCGTTTTGTCCAACGCCAACAGGAAAAAAACTGCCTACCTGGGAAAAAATTACCTAAAGTCATCGCCGCCCGTCATACCACATATAGGCCGCCTCACGATTTCTCATGGTTTTGCGCGGAGAAAATAGGGAGCGGAGAAAAAAACCGCCCATTTCACGCGGCGAATAAAGCCGCACCTTCCGCGCCGAAGTCTTGATCGGATGCCGGTGCAAGATGCAGATTTTTTTCCCCTGCTGCTGCGCCAGTTTTTTTAAACGCACACTCAAGTCCAGTTCTTCAGCGGCAAAAAATTCGTGATTAAAACCACCGATTTTTCGAAACGCCGCCGCTTCCACGAAGATGAATGATCCCGCCATTAACTTTTTGAAACGACTCGCGTAATTCCAAAGTTCGGTGATGACGGCGGCGGAAAATATTTTTTCATCCAGCCGGATGGTCGAACCACCAGCCATGATTTGTCCGCTCGCAATTTTTTCGGCGACATCCGCAAACAGCTCCGCGCTCGGATGCGTGTCGGCGTCCACGAAGACTAACCAGTCGCCCGTCGCCGCTTGCGCGCCGCAATTCCGCGCCCGACCAATTTGATTCACCGGCTCAAATACGACTTGTGCGCCCGCCGTCCGCGCAATCTCCGCCGTGCGATCAGTGGAATTATTGTCACACACCACCAACTCAAATTCCCAGCCGTGGACCGCTAACGAGTGCGCAGCCAATTTGATTTCGGCCAACGAAGCGCCCAACAATTTTTCCTCGTTGTAGGCTGGAACAATGACAGAAATTTTCACGCGGCCAAACTACGTGTCGCCGCCGGCAAAGTCAAAAGAGCATATTGAATCGCAGCACCTTAAATTGTTCGGGCGCGGCAGCAGCGACGCTCTGCCAAATTCAAATTCTAGCCAGCCAACGAAACGCAACGTCCGTCAGCCTTCGCCGATTTAAGACACGCATCCAACACAGCTTGTGTGTTCAGCGCCCACATCGGCCACTCGCGATTGATACTCCCAGAAAAAATCTGGTTCGCAAAATTGCGCCACATGCGCGTGTCCTGCGCCGTCGCGTGGCCAAACGCCATCGGGTCGGCTCCGGGCGGGCAAGTCACTTCACCCGGAACGACGATAAATTTTTCATTCAACTCGAACGCGGGTTCGTAGCCGTTGAACGGGTGCACAAAATCTGGCAATCGCAGCCAGCCTTTTTGGCCGCTCACAAAAACCCACTGCTGCTTGGCCGCGAGAAATGAGGCGTAAAATTCCACCGTCACGCCACCGGGATAATTCAGCGTGGCCGAAAATTCCGTCGGCGTGGATTCGCGGCCGGGAAGCTTTTCAGACTGGTTAAGAGTTTTTCCACTAACGCTTTCCGGCATCTGCCATTTCAACGCCCATAACGCGAAACGAATGGAATACCAGCCGAGATCGCCGACGCAACCGGCAGGTTCCAAGGCACCGTTCGCACGGATATTCGTGCGAAAAAAATCCTCGTTGCCGGGATAAAAACTGAACGCGGTGGTGATGCGGCGGATTTGACCGACGCTTTTTTCATCGTCCAGAACTTCGCGGATTTTTGGCAGCCGGATGTTGTGCATGAACATCACGCCATCGAGAAACTGAACGGAATTTTCCGCGCACGCCGCGAGCATTTCGGTGAGTTCGGCGAGATTTGCCGCGCACGGTTTTTCGCACAACACATGCTTACCCTGGTGCGCCGCCGCGACGACTAAGTCTTTGCGCAGACCAGTCGGCAACGGCACATAAACCGCATCCACATCGTTTGAAGCCAGCAATTCCTCGTAGCTGCCGAACGCGGTTGGAACTTGCTCGAAAGGATTCGCGCGCTGACATTCGGCAATGAATTCAAGGCTTTTATTGACATCGCGACTGGCGACGGCGGAAACGATGCTGTTGCCGGAATGCAAAATTGCCTTCCAATTTTTTTTACCGATACCAGCCGTGCTCAAGAAACCGACACGAAGTTTTTTCATAATTTAATTGTAGGTGACGACGTGAGGAGTCTCTAACTTTTTTCAATTTGAGTCTCGTCACCTTGACTCCTACAAGCCTCGCGAACGCGCTCCAGAATCACCTCCGCCAACAACGGCTCGGTGCCGATGGACGCAGCATACCAGATGAGTTTGCCGCCGCGTTCAGTTGGGTTGCGCCACGTTGGTTGTCCGGCGGCGAGGCGTTCCTTTACGATTTTTTCCGGCTCGCCAAGCAAGACGGGAATATCCTCAACCGCGTGCAAGCCGTCGCTGATAAAAAATGGCACGACGACTATGTTTTTGGTTTCAACCTTTTCGTGACAGCCTTTGATGAACGGCGCTTCCTCCATGAAAATGGCATCCACCGCCGCGTAAATATTCAAGCTGCGAATCAGCTCAGCCTGCCGCTCAACTGCCTTGCGTGAATTGGCGTTGCGCCCCGTGCCGTGACCAGCGATAAACAACGTCGTATCCGCCGGCTTCGGTGCCCGGGGAAATGGAAATTTTTCCGCGACTTCTTTAGCACGCGCCAGAATCACGGTCGTCATCAAATCATGTGAGCCGACCGGTTTTGCATAGTAAATGACGGAGTGCTGCGAAATCCGTGTGCGGTTTTGCGGGCAAGTCATGCCAATCGCTTTTGGAATCACATCCCAACTGAAATAACCTTCGCTGATAAAAAATGGAACGATGAAAATTCGAGGTGACGTGAGACGTTCGAGAACGGTGCTGATGTGCGGCTCCTGTTTCCAAAAGGCTTCGCGAACTTCGCCAAAAATATGCCGGCGACGCAGTTCCGCCGCGTGCTGAAAAACCGGCGCGGCGGACTGATCGTTCAAGGTCGTGCCGTGGCCCAGCACCACCAGCGCGGCATCAGAAAAATTCTCACGATTCACGGTGTCCAAGTTGGCGGAGATGCGCAATCACTGCAAGCCGCGTAAAGCGACGCGGTAAAATTATTTAATAAATTCAAACAATATTGTTGAACCTTTTGCCCATTTCAGGCGTCTTATCAGCGACGTTTACCAAAACCAAACTAATACAATCAATGAATTCGACCAAATTAGCCTTTGCCGCCCTCGCGGCTGCCCTCAGCTTCAGCCTGGTTGCCAGCGCCGAAGAAACCAAACTACCGCCAGCGTCTGACAAAAAGGACGTGACCTACGCCACGGACATCAAACCGATTTTTGATGCGAACTGCGCCAAGTGTCACAGCGGCGACCGCGCCAAAGCCAAACTCCACATGGATACGCTCGAAGGCGTCCTCAAAGGCACGAAGATGGGCAAGATTGTGACCGTCGGCGATAGTGAGAAGAGCTTCATCGTCAAGAGTATCGCTCACGCCTCGTCCGATAAAGACGAGTGGATGCCGCCCATCCCAAACAAGGCCGGAGCCAAAGAATTGACGCCGGAACAAATCGGTCTCGTGCGCGCGTGGATTGATCAGGGCGCGAAATAATTTCCAATTAAATAAACCCAAAGCGCAGTCCGCAAAACGGATTGCGCTTTTTTATTTTTCGAGTGGCGACAAAGGTGTTCGTTTTAAAACTTTGATCCGCTGCAATTCATGGAGTAATTCTAGCTTGGACGCGTCCTCCAGTTCCGGCTGGCTGATTTTTTGCGTCAGCGCGGCAAGCTGCGTTTCGATGAATTGATTCCGTAACTTTAACGTCACGTCAGCAAGCTGCGTTTGCGGATTCGGCAGCGCGCGGTCGTTGGCCACCGCTTCGGTGATGAGTCCGCGTATGAACTCCGACTTGCAGTCGTCTAAAAATGCCGCGAGATTTTGCCACGTCGCGTTTTCGGACGCGGCCAACCGAGCCGCGACCATCTGCCGGACAAGCGGATGCGCCAGCCAATTGACGTCGAGATGCGCGACCAGCCACGGCGCGAGTTCTTCATGAATGAAGAGCAGTTTCAGCAGATGCAATTCGTGATTCGACGGACGCATTGGCGTTTCGTCTTCTGCCTCGCCGGCGAGAATGGAATCGTCCGGGCCATCGTCTTCCCGCGTGAAAGTCGTCGGGGTTTTGATTTTAGAAAATTCTTTCCGCACGGCATCCACAGCCACGCCTAAACGTAGCGCGGTTTTTTGGGCATGCGTGTCGAGCAAAACAGAGTTGCCCGTTTTGTGCAGCGCCTCGGCCATGCTGCGCAAAATCGTGAGCCGCCCCTTGTCCGTCGCGGCATCGTTTGTCGCACAAAGCCGTTTGAGCAGGTAATCAAAAAAACCTTCCGCGCTTTCCACGAGTTTACGAAAAGCCTCGCCACCATTGGCTTTTATGAAACTGTCTGGATCGTGCGGAGCGGGCACGACGGCGACGCGCACGGCAAGTTGCGCCGCGAGCAAATGATCTAGCGAGCGCACGATGGCGTTTTGCCCGGCGTTATCAGAATCAAAACAGAGAACGACTTCATTGGCGTAACGCTTGATGATGCGCGCATGCTGATCCGTGAACGCCGTGCCTTGCGGGGCAACAATGTTTTGCACGCCGCCCATGAAGCAGGCGATGAGGTCGAGCTGTCCTTCGCAAACGATGGCATAACCGGCATCGAGAATGGCGCGCTTAGATTTATCGAGACCGAAGAAGACTTTGCTCTTGGTGAAAATCGCGGTTTCCGGTGAGTTGACGTATTTCGCGGTCTTCTCATCGCCACTCAAAATGCGTCCGCTGAAACCAATCACCCGGCCCTGCTCGTCGCAAATCGGAAACATCAAGCGTCCGCGAAAGCGGTCGTAGTGGCGTCCGGTCTCTTCCTTTTTGATGATGAGCCCGGCTTGCTCGACAATTTCGAGCGGGAAATTTTTGCTCTTCGCCCAGTTTACCGTGTCGTCCCACAACTCCGGCGCGGCACCGATGCGGAAAAGTTTTATCGCGTCCTCCGCGACTCCGCGCTTGGCGAGATAGTCGCGCGCGAGTTGCCCAGCGGCTTCATTGGCGAGACAGTTCTGCCAGCGCTGCGTCAATTGCTCGTGGATCTCCAGCAACTGATCTTTGAGATGCCGCGATTCTTGCGCACCGGGAGTGTTCTCAAATTCGAGCGGAATTTTCGCGCGTTCAGCGAGTCGCCGCACGGCGTCCATGAAGCCGATGTTCTCGTAATCTCTGACGAACGTGAACACATCACCGCCCTTATGACAACCGAAGCAATGAAAAATTTGTTTGTGCGGATTGACGTTGAAGCTCGGTGACTTTTCTTTGTGAAACGGACAGAGCGCGGTGAAGTTCGCCCCATTTTTTTTGAGCGGAAGATAGGAACCGATAACGTCCACGATGTCGCTGGCGGCGCGAATGTGTTCGCGCGTGGCGGGGGAAAGAAAGCCGGCCATGTCCGCAGTCAGTGTTGGGCGGGCTTCTTGGCTGAGCCCGCGTAATTATCAATCAAGAGCGACGAAAGATTGTTCTTGATGAGTGGGCCGAAGAAGGAGTTTTTGAAAATACTATTCTGAAACGATGGCATATCGCCCAAGTAGTTGCCGTCATAAATGCCGCCGCCATACCATTTTTTGTTGTAGGCCGCCTTCGCCTGAATTTCGGCGGAGGAATAAAACGGGGCATTAATCAGGGCGAGCACAAAAAAAACCATGCAGGTCCAGCGAATCATACCGGAAAGCATGCCCAGGTAATATTCGCTGCCGCCAAAGGCGTTGGCGCCTTCGACCTTGGTTTTGAACAGATTTTTTATGATCGCGAAAAACAGCCAAATGATAAAGGTGATGGAGAGGTAAGCCGTGATATTTGCAGCCGTGCGCTCGACAAAACTAGCTCCAAAAATTTTACGGACATAGCCGGTCTTAACCAGTTCATCCGCCAGTAGTTGATACCCAAAAGCACCGGCAGCGATAATCGTAAGCCACATGAGAACCGGGAGTAATTCTCGACTCATCCCGCGCTTGCGTCCGCGCCAAAGGCCAAAAGCAAGAATCAGAATCAGCGCGAAATCGAACCAGCCGAACGTGAGCTTGTCTAAGCTCCACGAACTTTTTTGAACGGCTGCAGCAATCATGGCGTTATGATTAAACCAGCGAACGGGAATATCCAGCGAATTTTATCCGCCACGTTACGCATTATTAATAATCCAAAAGTAAAAATCCTCCGCCTGGGTAAAAAACTCGGCGTGCCAGCCGAAAAAACCAGACGGAGGATTGACCGACAAATTCAAACACCAACCGGCCGCTTCCCGCCGGATTGAGCCTTCGCCCGCGCGGTGAAATTCATGCTGATGGTCCATGAATTATCTACCCCGCGCGACAGCTCAACGTCAAACAGCACTGACCATTGTTCATCAATAATCAGTCTAGTTGGGGCGGCTGATTTACTTGAAAATGTTTCCTGAACCGGGTGTTTAATCACAAGCTCGAGCATGATAAAGCAGGCTGCTTGCCAAGTGTGGCTACTTTAATTCCCGGGCATTTCTCACTTAATTTTAATATGACTGGAAAAAATCAGGACATGGCGGCACCAATTCAGGACAGAAAATCGCGACTGGATTCTGCGCCACAAATGGTTACTCTCCGCGCCACTACTCGCATGGAACTTGCGCTCGAATCCCTCGGCTTGATTGCCGGCAGCCGCTCGCTGCCGCTGGATTTTGCGCGCCTCGCCCGTGCCGCCGGCGTCCGGCGCATCGTCTGCACCGCTGTGGAAGGCGAGACCGATCCGGCCATTGCCTCGCTGGTGGACGACCTGGTGTGGCTCAACGTCGGCCAGCTTGGTAAAATGATTTCCACCTTCACCAGCCGCAGCGTGAAGCAATGCGTGATGGCCGGTCAAGTCGCGCCAAAAAATCTGTTTGATCTTCGCCCCGATCTCCGCGCGATGGGCGTGCTCATGCGGTTGAAGGAAAAAAACGCGCACAGTATTTTTGGCGCGATTGCGAACGAACTGAAAAAAGATGGCGTCGAGCTTATCGAAGCCACCCCGTGGCTCGCGCCGATGATGCCGCAAACTGGTTTTGCGCTTGGCCCGAAACTTTCCCGCGAACAAATCGAAGATGTGGAATTTGGTTTTCGCATCGCGAAAGAAATTTCTCGTTTAGAAATCGGCCAAACAGTCGTCGTAAAAAATGGAACCGTCCTCGCGGTTGAAGGATTTGAGGGCACAGATAATTGCCTCGCAAGGGGCGGCGAACTGGCCGGCAAAAACGGGGGCGCCGTCGCCGTCAAAGTTGCCAAATTAAACCACGACATGCGCTTCGACATTCCGTGCATCGGCGCAAAAACGTTTGAGATTTGCGCCGCCGCAAAAATTTCTGCGCTCGCGCTCGAATCGGGAAAAACCCTGCTGCTCGAGCGCGAAACCTGCGAGGAACTGGCCCGCAAAAATAAAATTTCCGTCACCACTATTTCCCAACCAAAACCCTAGACGCAAAATCCAAGAATCCATTTTATGCTCACCTCTCACGAACTCCTCGGTTTCATGTCGCCCGCACTGGCGAACGACATTCTCAGTTTCGTTTTTGAATCGGATAAACCAGGTTATCGCGCAACCATGGCTGCGGTAGCCGAGGCCAAACGCGTCCGCCCGATTTTTCTCGAACGCCAGCCGCGCGCGGAACGCCATGCGTCGATGGTCTCCGCGCTGTCCAAGCCGAATCTCGAAACCGCCGCTGCTGCGCTCATCCGCGCTTGGCTCGTGCAAAAACAAACGCCCATGCTGATCGCTTTTTTGGACGCGCTTGCCATCAAGCATGAAAAGGGTGTCGTCGAAGATCTGCCCAGCGCGGTGGAAGATGCGAAATTGAGAGCGGCTGTGGAGACATTGCTCGGGAAATTTCCGCATGAAACCGTGGCGGTTTATCTGAATGCGTTCAATGACATGAACGCCGCCGGCTGGCCGAATTTAAAAACGCTGCTGGAAAATGACACGCGCTTGCAGTTGGGCAATCACGCGTAACCATCGCAAAATAAAAAACGGGGCAGGATTTATTTCCGGCCCCGTTTTTTTGTTGATAAAAATCAGACTGCGCTATTTTTCTGTTGCTTCAAATATTGACGCAATTCGCGATAGCCGATCAGACGTTTGCGCTTTTCATCCCAGAACCGGAAGGTCATGGATTTGAGGCTGGTGACGAGCGTGATCGGTTTCACGGACCGGAACAGTTCGTGGGCGTTGTGGCAGCGCTCGAGATTGTAGTTGGGAATGCGTGGGCTTAAATGATGGATGTGATGGAAGCCGATGTTGCCGGTGAACCATTGCAGCACGCGCGGCAATTTGTAGAACGAGCTGCCTTGCAGCGCGGCGGCGGTGTAATCCCATTCCTCGGCGCGTTCCCAATAAACATCTTCAAACTGATGCTGCACGTAGAACATCCACACGCCGGCGCTGCCCGCCACCAGCATCACGACTAACTGGAGAATAATATAAGTTCCGAGGCCAAAAAACATCGCCATCGCCGCGCCCACGGCCACGATCGCCGCATTCATCCAATAGACGGAATAACATTCACGCGGGTCCGCTTTGGATTTTGGAAACCGCTGCAACACCACAAACAAGGCCAGCGGTGCGAGACCGAATAAAATCACCGGATTGCGCGCAAGTCGGTAGGCAAAGCGTTTTCCACGTCCGGCTTCAAGGTATTCCTGCACCGTCATCGTCCACACATCGCCCGTGCCGCGTTTGTCCAGATGACCGGAGCTGGCATGGTGAACGGAGTGTTCCCAACGCCAATGAAAATAAGGCGTGAACGTCAACAGCCCGGTGATGAAACCCATAAAATTATTGGCCGCCGTTGATTTAAAAAACGAACCGTGGCCGCAATCGTGAAAAATAATAAACACGCGCACCAAAACGGCGCCCGCCAAAATCGTCAAACCGGCGGTCAGCCAATAGGAAATCGTCAGGCTGCGATACATCAGATACCAGAGCACGGCGTAGGAGCCGATGGAATTGACGACCTGCCAGAGCGCACGCCAGAGCGATGGCTCCTGATATTCACGCACCAGTTCTTTCCAGACGGCTGGGCTGACGGTTTCATTGACTGTGTTCGCTACGGATTCTTCTTTCATAGTTGCGGGTAACGTTTTTGAAAAACATCTATTTCTCGTTTAATTCGGATGAATTTCGCACTAAGGCTACATATAAAATTGAATAATAGCAAAATGGATAATTCAAACATTTTTTGTGTTTCTTGGAACGCGGCAGAGCGCCAGCAACAAAATTGATTTTCACCGCGCGTAATTTCATTAAACTCCGCGCATGAATTTATTGCCGTTCGGAAAACTGTCGCCCGCCAAACCCCGTTCGTTCGTGCCAACCACTCTTGATCTCGGCGACTGGCCGCAGATCGCGCCGCTGTTCGATCGGCTGGAAACAAACGCCAATCAAGCCAAAGCTCCGGCCGACCTCGAACGCTGGCTGATTGATTGGAGCGAACTCAACGCCGCGCTCGACGAAGAGGCGTCCCGCCGTTACATCGCGATGACCTGCCACACGGACAATGCCGACGCAGAGAAGGCTTACCTGCACTTCGTCGAAAACGTCGAGCCGCAACTCAAACCGCGTCAGTTCGCCTTGGAAAAAATTTACGTCAGCGTTGGAGTTCAGGCTTTAGCCTGCGCCCCCGACAAGCTGAAGCTTGAACTTCAGCGCCGCTACGAAGTCTTCGACCGCGATGTGAAAAATCACGTCGAATTGTTTCGCCCCGAAAATGTCGCGCTCGAAACCGAAGAGGCCAAGCTTTCGCAGCAATATCAAAAACTCATCGGCGCGCAGACAGTGACTTTTCGCGGCGAGGAGAAAACGCTCGTGCAAATGGGCCGCTACCTTGAGGAACCGGATCGTGCGTTGCGTCAGGAGGCCTGGGAACTCGTCGCCAAGCGGCGCTTGCAGGATATGGACAAGTGCGAGGAAATTTTTGAGCAACTCATCCAACTCCGCACGCAGATCGCGAAGAACGCCGGCTTCGACAATTATCGCGACTACGCGTTTCGCCAGAAATGCCGCTTCGATTACACGCCGGAAAACTGTTTCCAGTTTCACGATGCAGTCGAAAAGGAAATCATGCCCGCCGTCCGCGAAATCCAGAACGACCGCAAGCGCCAGTTGAAATTGGAGAAGCTTCGTCCGTGGGATCTCGCCGTCGATCCACAGAATCGCGCCGCACTGAAACCCTTTTCCGAAGTTGGCGAAATGGTTTCGCGCACGCAGAAAATTTTCAATCACCTCGACGCCGAACTCGCCGCCGGTTTTCAGCAGATGCAGGATTTGAAACTGCTCGATCTCGATAATCGCAAAGGCAAAGCGCCCGGCGGTTATCAGTCCACGCTTTCCGAAGCGCGTGTGCCGTTTATTTTCATGAACGCCATCGGGCTTCAACGCGATGTGGAAACCATCTTGCACGAGGCGGGCCACGCGTTTCACGCGCAAGCCACGCGTGGCGAAGATTTGTATGCCTATCGTGGCGCGCCTATCGAGTTTTGCGAAGTCGCTTCGATGGCGATGGAACTGCTCGGCAACGAATTCCTTGAGGAATTTTATCCCGTCGCCGAGGCGAACCGCGCGCGCAAGACGCATCTCGAAGGCATCATCGGATTTTTTCCGTGGATGGCCACGGTCGATGCGTTCCAACATTGGATCTACACGCATATTGGCCACACGCGCGCGGAACGCAAAGCCGCTTACCTTCAATTGATGGATCGTTTTGGCGGCGATGTGGATTACTCCGGCTTTGAGGAAGTCCGCGCGCACTCGTGGCATCGCCAGCTCCACATTTTTCTCCATCCGTTTTACTACGTTGAATACGGCATCGCGCAACTCGGCGCCTTGCAAGTGTGGGCCAATTCGCGTAGCAACAAAGTGAAAGCCTTGAACGATTACAAAAAATCGTTAGCCCTCGGTGGCTCGCGACCGCTACCAGAATTGTTCGCCGCCGCCGGTTGCAAATTCCAGTTCGATGCCGCCACCATCAAGCCCTTGATCCAACTCGCCAGCACGGAACTGAAAAAACTTTGAAACGTGTTTTTTTGTTCCAAAGGAACATCCGAAAATAGCCCGGGATTTTAATGCCGGGGCAAAAATGAAAGTGAAATCAAGTCCCGGAGGGACGACTGCAATGCGTTTCGTTCAGCCGTCCCTGCGGGACTTGTTTGTCTGGTAACCGGTTCCCGGCATTGAAACGCCGGGCTTTTTCGCTTTGTCCCGTTGGGACAATTGGCTTTTGTCGCGCTGTTCGCACCGGTCATTAAAAAATTTGATTGGCTATCAAAATTAATTTGCTGAAAAATTGTTTTGCCCGCCGCCTTCGCCTTGCGTCCGCGCGCCAAGCTGCGTAATCTTTCCGCACAATTTTATGACCAACGTTCCCGCCGATCTCAAATACGCTAAATCACACGAATGGATCCGCGTCAGCGGCGACACCGCCACCGTCGGCATCACCGACCACGCGCAACATGAATTGACCGATATCGTCTTCGTGGAACTTCCCACCGTGGGCCGTCAGGTGAAAGCCGGCGAAGCGTGCGCCGTGGTGGAATCCGTCAAGACCGCGAGCGACATTTACTCGCCCGTGAGCGGCAGCATCACCGCCGTGAACGCCGCCGTGGTGGATAATCCCGCGCTGGTGAACACCGCCCCCGATAGCGACGGCTGGTTTTACAAAATCAAATTGAGCAATCCCGCCGAAGTCAGCGCCCTGCTCTCGCCGGAGGATTATAAGAAGCAGATCGGCGGTTGATTCAATGAAATGGTTACCACAATTTCTCCTGATTGGTTGCTTGCTATCGTCAAGAGCTAACGGTTCGGATAACTCTTTCAAGTCCGAAAAAGAAACAATTGCCAAAGCCATCGAACAAATTCCCGCCGCACAAGCTCGCTTGTATCTTTATTCGCTAGATCCGCATGATGCGAACCGGTTTGAGAAAAAACTTCCGGAAAATTCCGATAAATCTTTTCACTGGATGCCGGTTTTAGGCAAAGTTGAAATCGTTCCTTTTCACGAAAAAACCAATCTGTTGGAAACCTTGGCGACCGGCGTTCGTGAGAGCGGTCAATTTGGAGCTGATTGTTTTGACCCACGCCACGGATTGAGGGTTGTCACCAAATCTGCCACGAATGATTTTATTATTTGTTTTGAGTGCCTACAAGTGCAAGCGCATGGTTTTACACCTGCCACCGGTTTCTTTACGAGTCGTTCTCCCGCCGCCACGTTCAACAAAGTTTTGGACAAATACAAAATAAAAAAAGCGAAGTGAGTTTTTCGAGTTGGATAAACGTATTCATTCCAAAAGCCATATTGAGATTTTTGTCACAGGGCGCAGCGCTGGCTGGATGTTCGCTTGAAAATTGTTCCGGCATCGGTTACACGTTAATCATAAAACTTTCTGTTACCCTTGACCGTGACGAGGACGGAATCTGGATTGCCGAGTGTCCGTCCATTCCCGGCTGCGTCAGTCAGGGCATAACCAAGCTGCTGGCGTTGAAAAATATCAAAGAGGCCATCGCGCTTTGTCTCGAAGTGCGCGCGGAACGCGGATTGCCGCTCACGGTGGAAACCCAATAAGTCGAAGTTCAGGTCTGATGCCATCGCTTCCGGTCATCAGCGGTCGCAAAGCTGTCCGGGCATTTCAAAATCTCGGCTGGCAACTCGGGCGTCAAAGCGGCAGTCACATCATCATGGTCAAGGACGGCGAAATCGCCAGAGGCACGCTGCGCAGTTTGATTCGCACGGCGGGAATCACGGTGGATGAATTCTGCGAGCAGATTTGATCCGACGAGCATTTATAAAGCCGAATTGAGGTTGTTTGAGTCTCGTCACCTCGACTCCACAGCCGAAAAAAAATTTTCCCGTCCAAATAAAAACGGCGTCCGATCTTGCGATCGGACGCCGGTGATGAATTTATTTTTTGCTTACGCGAGCAACGGATTTTCGGCTTCCGTCACTTCTTCTTCCTGCGGCTCGGGTTCGTCAGGCAGCTCGACGAGCGGCTTGAGCGTCGCCTTGCGGTAACGGTCGAAACCGGTGCCCGCCGGGATGATATGGCCCATGATGACGTTTTCCTTGAAGCCACGCAGCGAGTCAATCTTGCTGCG
>JANYFN010000200.1 GCA_025362675.1 Limisphaerales bacterium
TCACGCGACCGGGGCGACGCGAGCCGTCCTGTCCGTTCATCACAAGAGGTTTGTTTCAATCCGCGCCCCGGTCACGCGACCGGGGCGACAGCGACCTCCCTAACTGGCGAAGCCGCAAGAGTTTTGTAGCGCATTTCCGCCAACCTGCCAATTGTTCTCGTGAAAAAATGTATTAGATGTCAAAGAACGTGGAAAATAATCTGCGGGCATTGAGCTTCCGCAGCACCGCGAAACCCTAACCTCCAAGCCGTCACTCATGGTTCGCGGAAGGGTCCTCATAAAATCAGCGGTGCCGTCAAATCAATGGGTTTGTCCACCCCATGATGTTCAATCCGCTGTTGGGCGGTTTCATCCAAATAATAAAACCGCAATGAATCCGCATCGGTTTTTATTTCGCGCAAAAGTCGGTCTTTGAGCTGCACCCATTCGGTTTTTCCAACCTGACACTCAAACACGCTTTTCTGGACGCGCGTGCCGTAATCTTCACACGCTTGCGCGACCCGACGCAACCGGCGCACACCGGCTTTTTCCACCGTCGAGACATCGTAGGTGACGAGGATGAGCATGATGAAATTATTTCGGAACGAGCGGAACGTATTCCGCAAGGTCGCCGCGCAAATGCCGCGCCAGAATCCGCGCCTGGATATACGGCATCTGCGCGATACGCAGATTTTGATCCAGCACCGGATGGTTCAAGGTTTCCTGTTTGCGTTCCTGATAGGCTTTTATGACGAGCTTGCGCCCGGTCTCGCTGAATTCCACCGCGCCGCCCTCGCGTTCCAAAAAATGTTCCGGCGCGATTTGTTGCCGGTTGATGAGCGTGATGGCCAGCCGATCCGCGAGCCACGGGCGAAATTCCTCCATCAAATCCAGCGCGAGCGATGGACGATTGGGCCGATCCACATGAAGAAAGCCAACAAACGGGTCAAGCCCGATGCTAGTGAGCGCGGACACACAGTCATGCCGCACCAGCGCATACAAAAATGACAGCAGACAGTTGACGCGGTCGCGCGGTGGACGACGGCTGCGGATATTGAAAGTAAAACTATCTCGCTGCTGTTTGAGCATGAAGGTGAACACTGAAAAATAAAGTTGCGCCGCCATGCCTTCCGCGCCGCGCGCTTTCTCCATGTCGGTCTGCCCAGCGAGTGATTGTAGCTGCCTCGCTAGTGCCTCGATGACTTCCGCCAATTTTTCCTGCTCCGCCTTGTTATCGTTTTCCCGCGCGGCCCGGAGCAGGCTGTTGCGGGAATTTTGAATTTTACCCGCGATGATTTGCCGCGCGATGGCGACGCATTTGGCGGGTTCATCCGCCGCGCGAAATTGCGCCCGGCGCAACGTCACGCTGGTATCCGCCACGCCAGTCATGCGCGCCTGTAAATAACCGAACTCGCTATGGTAGTTCACGGACACACCATGTTCCCAACATAAATCCAACGCGGGCGGGCTGATGGTGATCGCCCCAAAAACACAGATGGATTCCAAGTGATGAATCGGAATGGAAAGTTTGCGCCAATCAGCCTTGTCGCGCGTGCGTTCCGGCACGGGTAAATCTGCCGGATACGTCGGCACCTCGACTTGCAGCGTCAAATGATCCCGCGCGACATAACTGCCAGTCGTGGTCAGATACAGGGTGTTTTGTTGAATGTTCACGATGGTTTTGAAGTTCCCGAATCAAGTTTGAAACAATTTTTCCGCCGCCTGCCGAAACGCCGCTGGCTGGCTGGTCACGCGCGGCAGACAAATTTCGTAGAGCGAACATTCCTCGCACGCCTCGCGAAACACGGCGCGCGGAATGGCCGAAGAATCCAGCAAAGCGTGAAGATCGCTGATGGTCTTTTCCGTCAACGCGCGCAGGTCGGATGTAAATTCAATCTCGCGGCGGCGCTTGCTGTCCGCGTGAAACACCGCGCCGCGCGGAATGGCGACGTGAAACATTTCCTCCAGACACAATGCCTGCGCGCAAAGCTGGGCGTCATCATTTTCCCATTGTCGGCGTTTGCCCACTTTGAATTCGACCGGAAAAAGGGAGCCGTCGGCACGTTGCTCGATGATGTCGCATTTACCATTCAAACCGAGTCGGTCTGAAAAAACTGGCAACGCCCGAAGAAGTTTCACGCCCTTGGCCACCTCGTAACCCGGCAGATCGGCGTGTTCATGCACGATGTCGCCGCGCGCCGTGTGCGCGTTAGCCGAACGCCAACCCTCGACGATTTTCAACGCCGCCCGGCGATGGCAGTAGAGAAAATCGTTCAGCAACGAAAGCGCCAGTGGTTCACGCATTTCATCCTCCGCTGGGAATGTGTGGAAACCCGCGCGCCCCGTGCCAGAAGCGCACAATGTCAATCCGCTGGTCGTCGCGCCGCAGACGGTAGATGACGCGATACGACCGGCAAATCACCTCGCGCAAATCCGGCTGCCGAAACTCCGGCACCACCCGGCCGATCTCTGGGAACGCAGCCACGCTCTCGGCCCGCGTGATCAATTCATAACCCAGCCGCAAAGCCGCATCGGAATTATGCTGCGCAACGTAACGGACAATGTCCGCCAGATCTGCTTGCGCCGAGGGAGCGATGATTACTTGCCAGCCCATGAAGCGATTTTGGCTTTGACCTCTTCAATCGGTATGCCTTCGCCGCCATCCAGTTCGTCCAGCCCTTGCTGAACGGCCTGACGGAATTCCAATTCATAGATTGCGTCGTTAAGCGTGGCATCCGACGGCAACTTTTCCGCGACTTCCAACAAAATGTCTTTCGCACTCATAGTTTCAATAGATAATCCATTCCCATTTTAATTGCCAGTTTGCAATAATTTTGAATCACAATGGTTCAAAACCTTTCTGACCGGCTTTCAACAATCGCAGCACGCCGGCCATGTAACCAACGAACGAATCATATTCCAAATTCCAGCGGTAAACACCGGGCAATCCGCGCAGTTCCGGCAAAGCGAATTCTCGTTCCTTGCCCGTCCACAACTGCACGCTTCCAAGCATCATCTCACGCCAGTCCGGCCATAGGCTGCGGTCGGGATTCTCTAGCCGTTCAATCAACCCCGGTTCGACCACAACCGTATGTGTCGCCGCGTCAATGATGCGACATAACTTTGCGACCTGCGGATAATCCGCGACATTTTCCGCCTGAAAAATATCATCCATCCGCGACGCCTTTTCACCGTGGTCTTGGAAAATTTCGCGTTGAATGGCATCTGTGCAATCATCTGGAGCGGGCTGACGATTTTTGCCAGCGCACTCTGCAAATATCTCTTCCAGAATACGGCGCGACAGTTTGGCTTGTGGATGAATGGAGAAACCAGTGTCTGCGTCGTGCCGAAAATCCCAAACCTCGGCATTATCATATTCGCCCGAACGGCTGGCGCGACCGGCGATTTGCAGCAAGTTCACCAACCCCCAACTTTCCCGAAATGCGGTTCGGAAAGAAAAATCCACGCCCGCTTCCACGCAACTAGTGGCAACCAAAGTCCAATTCGCTTCTTTCGCGGCGAGACGTTCTTTCACCCGCGCCACTGTTTGGGAACGGTCGCGCGGCGTCAGTGAAGTTGAAATGTGCTCCACATTCAAACCGAGCATGCAGTCTTCCCGAAGATACTGCGCGAACACGGCTGCCGATTGAACAGTGTTGAAAATGACCAGTCGTGGGCCGGGCTTGTTGTGAACTAAATCAGCGAGACGTTCAACGGACATAGCCTTTGGCTCTCTGCAAATTGATACTCGTTTATCCTCGAACGCCATCGTTTCTGCCCTGACTTCTGACGTGATGAGATCGGGAATTTCGCAGCGCTCGTTTTCCTGCAAGAAACCGGGACGATTCCAGAAACGCGGCAACGTGCCGGAAGCCAGCACAAGGTGACAACCCCAATCCTCGCAAAGTTCACGCAACCAACGGAACATTTGCGGCCAGAGGGCGGGCGGAACGGCGGCGTGCGCTTCATCTACAAATATGGCGCTGCCCGCCAACTGATGAAGCTTTCGCAACGAAGCCGTGGAGCAGGCAGCCAACGTCTCGAAAAACTGGACGGCGGTGGTGAC
>JANYFN010000207.1 GCA_025362675.1 Limisphaerales bacterium
CGGCGCGGATTGGTTCACCATTTCCGCCGCCGAACGACGTCAGAAAGCGCACGACATGGGCGCGGAAATTGGCAAGGAGTTTGAAGACTTCGAAGTCACGAACGCGGTGTTCTCGAAATTCATCGAGCCGACGCTGATCAATCCGACGTTCGTCACGCATCTGCCGAAGGAACTCGTGCCGCTCGCGAAACTCACGCCGGATGATCCGACGACGGTGGAAGTTTTCGAGTGCTGCATCAACGGCCAGGAAATTTCGCCCGGCTACACCGAGCAGAACGATCCCATCGCGCAACGCGCCACGCTGGAACATCAAGCCGGCGGCGAGCAGCAAAAATTGGACGAAGATTTTCTCGTCGCGCTCGAACACGGCATGCCGCCCGCAGGCGGCATCGGCATCGGCATTGACCGCCTGTGCATGATGCTCCTCGGTCAAGAAAGTATTCGTGACGTGATTCTTTTTCCACAATTGAAACCAAAATGAGTTGGGACACAGAACCAGCAACTGAGAAGCAGTTGAACTATCTAAGGATGTTCGGCTGCGAGCCTGACCAGTTGCTCACCAAGCAAGCCGCAAATGATTTGCTCACTACACTTGAAGATGACCCCGAAAGACGTGAAATAAGACGTGTAAATCGGCTGCGGGAATCCGATATGCACGTAAATAAACAGAGAGAAAAACATATGAACATCTGGGCAACCATTGATTTTGGCAAAATAAAAGTCACGCAGGAATGGAATTATTTGTCTGATGAGATTGGCGAGGATTCCCAGCCGCATGATTATATTCAGGTTCTTATCGTTGGCGGACGCAAACAGCTCGTCATCGAATTGGAAAAACAATCAATCGTAAAGAGTGATTCCGGCACGTTCTACCTTGGTGGTTTGGATGTTACCGATGCAATAATTTTACCCTGACCTAACGTTGCCACCCAGCATCGGCATCAGCATTGACCGCCTGTGCATGATGCTCCTCGGCCAAGAAAGCATCCGCGACGTGATCTTGTTCCCGCAGTTGAAGCCGAAGTGGAATACCCTTACGATAAAAACATGAAAGCATTTCTGTCCGCACCCATTCTGGCCGCCAGCGTCCTCGTCAATTTCGCCGCCGAGACCAACGCGGTTCCGGCCAGTCCGTCCATCGCGCCCGGTTCGCGTTGTTTTGAACTGCGCACCTACTACACCGCGCCCGGCAAGCTGGAGGCGTTGAACGCCCGTTTCCGCGACCACACCTGCGCGCTGTTCAAGAAGCATGGCATGGAGATGGTCGGCTTCTGGCTGCCGACGGATCAGCCGGCGGCCGGAGAAAAACTGGTTTATCTGCTGGCCTATCCCAGCCGTGAAGCCGCCGCGCAGTCATGGAAAGATTTCAGCGCCGATCCCGAATGGAAAAAGGCGCGCACCGAATCAGAAGCCAGCGGAAAGATCGTGTTGAAAGTCGAATCCGTGTTCCTGTCGGCAACGGATTATTCGCCGTTGAAATAAACGGTGAGGCAGCGTTCGCGCCGTGAACCCGTTCCCGTGGTTGAAGCAAAAAATAAAATGCGTCTGCTGGCAGCATCGAAATTGTTCCGAAGCCTGGGCCGGTGTTCATTCACCGGATTTTTTCCGGGAGTTGTTTGTGTTGTGCTCCTGGTGCAAGTGCAGTTGCGCGGTGCAGAGTGGAATGGCGAAAGTCTTCCGGCCTACGACCAGCTTTTTCAACGGACCAACGGCTGGATCGGCGCGGACGGAAACTTTGCCGTGACCCTCACGAACGGTCTCACGCTGTGGCTCTTCAGCGATACCTTCTTCGGCGATATTCGCGCCGGCCACCGCGAGCGCGCCACGATGATTCATAATTCCGCCGCGTGGCAACACGGCCTTGATCCCGCCAGCGCCCACGTCGAATTTTTTTACGGTAACTCTGCCGACGGAAAACCCGCGCCGCTGCTTTCGCCCGCCGATGGCCGAGGATATTTTTGGTTGTTCGATAGCGTGATGGCGTCGGGAAAATTATTTTTATTCCTCGCCCAAATTGAACCGACGGGCAACCAGGGCGCGTTTGGTTTCCGCCAGATCGGCACCTGGCTGGGCGAGGTTTCCAATCCGCTGTCGCCGCCGCCGCAATGGCAGATCTCCCAGAAACAAATCCCTTTCGAGCGGCATGGCACGAATGAAAATAGTTCCTTCGGCTCCGCCACGCTGATGGTCGATGGTTTTGCCTACGTCTTCGGCACGCACGAAATAAGGGGGGCGGGCAAAAAAATGATTTTGGCGCGGGCACCAGCGGCGGACTTGGGCCGTTTCGCTGCCTGGCAGTTTCGCGCACATGATCATTGGACAACGAATGCCGCTGATATGGCCGATTTGTGCAGCGGCATGGCGAGCGAATACTCCGTCTCCTGGCTGCCGGCGGCGCAACAATACGCGCTGATCTGCACGGCCAACGGCTTGTCGGAAAAAATCATGTTGCGCACCGCACCGCAACCGTGGGGGCCGTGGAGCGCAGCCACGGTGGTTTATCGCTGCCCGGAGATGATGGGCGACCGAAAGGTTTTTTGTTATTCCGCCAAGGCGCACTCGATGCTGGCGACGGCACCGGACGAATTGATTGTGACCTATGCGGCCAATTCTTTTTCGTTCTCGCAACTGATGACCAACACACAACTTTACTGGCCGCGCTTCGTGCGGGTGAAACTCAAATCAGCGCGCGCCGTAAAATTTCAAAAACATCCGTAGAATCAATTGGCCCCGGGTTGAGCAACCCCGGTTGATCCGTGATGAAAACCGGCCAATCTTTTTTGTCAGTTGGCCGGCGGCCGTGCGAGCCTTTCACCAGCGTGGCATCGAGCGGGATGACATCCATCAACATTCGGAAGCCGAGTTTTTTTTGGAGCAGGCGGCGCGCAATTTTCAGCTTCGGAAATTTGATTTTCGGATCGAGAAATAATTCCACCGGGTCGTAGCCGGGCTTGCGATGGATATCCACGGTGCGCGCAAAATCCGGCGCGCGCGCATCGTCGAGCCAGTAGCAATAAGTGAACCACGCGTGCTCGGCGGCGACGGCAATTAAATCTCCGGCGCGAGCATGGTCAATGCCCGCAATGGTTTTCTCCTCTGCGCCTAAAATAGTTTCCACGCCGGAAGTTTTTTTCAGAACGTCGCGCACGGATTTTTCCAGCGCTGCATCGTTCAAATAAATGTGCGCGATTTGATGATCGGCCACGGCAAAAACTTTGCTCGCGCCCGCGTCGAGGATTTCGCGGCCCAGTTCTTCTTTCACGGTGAGCCAGCCTTGCTCGCGAAAAATGCGGTTGAGATGAACCGGCGTGTCCACGTTCGTGATGCCGTATTCGGAGAGTAAAACAATCTGCACACCGCGCGCGGAATAAAAATCAATCAGGTCGCCGACGATGGCGTCAATCTCGCGCAGGTCACGGTGGATTTTGGGGTTGGTAGGGCGCGTCACTCCGTGCGCGCCGTCGGGATGCGGCTCGATGCGATGGTTGGCAAGAGCGGCGGGCAGAGGACTGCCCGCCCTACCAGCGCAAAAAGGCCCGTGCCGTTGCAAATTGTAATCCAGATGCGGTAAATAAATTAAATTCAGCGTGGGCGAGAATTTTTTTTCAATCCATTTTGCCGCGTCCGCAATCCAGCGCGAGACGCAATCGGATTTTCCCTGCGGCGAATCAATTCCCGCCGCCGGTCCCCAGAAACCGAAGAACGGAAATTCGCCCAAGTCCTTTTTGATTTCTTCGCGGATGGAATACGGCCACGAGTAAATGTCGAAAAATTTTCGGCCATCGGCAGGATACATCGGGCGCGGGGTGATGGCGTAGTCCACGCTCGAATACATGTTGAACCACCAAAAACAGTTTGCGGTTGCAAACGGGTCTGAGGTCTGGGGCGCTGGATCTCGGGTTGCGGCGCGGAGCGCGTCCCAAATTTTTTCACCATGGACTACGTGATTGGATTGTTTCCAGAAATGGACTTCGGACAGCTCGCGATTGAACCAGCCGTTGCCGACGATACCGTGTGACGACGGTGGTTTGCCGGTGAGATAGTTCGACTGGGCCGTGCAAGTGACGGCAGGAAAGGCCGGGGCGATGTGCGCAAATTTTCCTCGTTGCCGGAACGCCGCCATGCGCGGTGTGTGTTCGCCGATGAGCGCTTCGGTGAGGCCGACGACGTTGATGACAGCAAGACGTTTCATGGGGAAATTACAGCTGCGAAATACCTGAAATACTCGAACCAGAAAAAAGAAAATGCAGCCATATTTTTTTGCCCGGTTACTTGTTCGCGCATTTCGGGTATTTCGCGGTTAATCATTTTTTCTGTCGCGCAGTTCGTGAATGGCCGCGACGATCTTCACAGAATCCATTTCGTGAACCTCTACGCCACGCCCGATTTCATTGAGCAACGTGATGGTCAGTTCGCCGCCAAGATGTTCGCGAAATTCTTCGAGGCCAGATAATATGTTGAGCCGGTTCGTGTCGTCGGCGTTCAACAAGGCGTCCGCAAAAATATGGAAGCCTAGTTTTTGTAGCAATTGTAAAATACGTTCGCAGGCAGGTGCCGCGAGCAAGCCGACGTGCCGCGAATAAACTACGTCCAGCGCGAGTCCGATGGCGACGGCCGCGCCGTGAGAAATCTGAAAGCTCGAAACCTGCTCCAGCTTATGCGCGGCCCAGTGGCCAAAATCCAGCGGGCGCGCGGAGCCGGTTTCAAACGGGTCGCCGCCGGTGGCGATGTGGTCGAGGTGTAATTCGGCACTGCGGCGGATCAACTGTTTCATGGCGGTCGCGTCGAAGGAAATCAGTTTGTCCGCGTTGCTTTCGAGCTCGGCAAAAAATTTAGCATCGCGAATGCAGGCGACTTTCACGGCTTCAACGTAACCGGCGCGTTTGTCTTCCGGCTTCAATGTGGCGAGCAAATTGAAATCGTTGAACACAGCGAACGGCGGCGCGAACGTGCCGATGAAGTTTTTTTTGCCGAACGCGTTGATGCCATTTTTGACGCCGACGCCGGAATCCGCCTGCGCCAACGTCGTGGTCGGGATACGGACATGGCGCACGCCGCGATGCGCCGTGGCTGCGGCGAAGCCCGCGACATCCAGCAGCGCGCCGCCGCCAATAGCGATGAGATAGGCATGGCGATCCATGTGATGGCGGTGCATCTGCTCCAGGAGATTGCCGATCAGCGTGGAGGAATTTTTGGCGGCCTCTCCGCCCGGAACTTCGAGCGGCGGACGGACCAGAGAGAAGTTTTTTGCGTGTTGCGAGAAATAATTGGCGATGTTTTTTTCCAAGTGCGGGTTCGCCTGGGCTAAGCCATCGTCAATGACCACGAGCACTTTGCGCGGCGCGGGGTCGGCAAGCGCATCACGAAGAATCAAATTGTCCGGCGCAAAAATATTTTCCGTGAAGAAAACACGCAACGGCCAACGGACTTCGATTTGACGCTGGATGACAGACACGGTTCACTTTGAAATTTTAGCGGGTGAATTTCGAGTTTTTAATTTGGGTAGCACGGGCGTCGCGCCCGTCAAATCCGGCGTCGCGCCGGATTTCGTGGGGAGACAAGGCAGCTTTTTTGCGTGCAAACCTGAAGCAAATTCACATTCACAGACGGTTTCGGGCGCGACGCCCGAAACGGCAGGCTGGAAGCCTGTCCACCCAAAAAATCGCATGGTTGTGCGGCTTGCGTCGGCACGGCGGGCGGAGCAAAATCCTGATATTCAAAATCCCATGCAAAAACCTACGCTTTCCTTTTGGCAGATTTGGAACATGAGTTTCGGCTTTCTTGGCATCCAGTTCGGCTGGGGCTTGCAGATGGCGAACATGAGTCCGATCTACAAATATCTTGGCGCTTCCGATTCGCAAATCCCGCTGCTCTGGCTCGCCGCGCCGCTTACGGGTTTCCTCGTGCAGCCGATCATCGGCGCGATGAGCGACCGCACTTGGGGACCGCTCGGCCGGCGGCGTCCGTATTTTCTTGTCGGCGCGATCCTGAGTTCGCTCGCTTTGGTGGCGATGCCGAATTGCAGCACGCTCTGGATGGCGGCGGGTTTGCTGTGGATTCTTGATGCGAGCATCAACGTGAGCATGGAGCCGTTCCGCGCGTTCGTGGCGGATAAATTGCCGGAACAACAGCGCGGCACGGGTTTCGCGATGCAAAGTTTTTTCATCGGCGTCGGCGCGGTGGTGGCGGGAATGTTGCCCTACATTTTGAAAAACTGGTTTCACGTCAGCAGCGAAACTAGCGTGGGCAATGCGATTCCGCCGAATGTAAAAATCGCGTTTTACTGCGGTGCAGCGGCATTTTTTTGCGCGGTGCTGTGGACAGTTTTTTCCACGAAAGAATATCCGCCGGAGAATCTGGAGGAATTTCGCCGCAAAAAAATCGCGCACGCCGGCCTGGGAAATTTCTTCGCTGAAATTTTTTCTGCGCTCAAGGAAATGCCCGCGACGATGAAGCAGCTCGCGCTCGTGCAATTTTTTACCTGGCTCGGTTTGTTCTGCATGTGGCTGCATTTTTCCAATGCGGTTCCCGTCGTGTTTGGCAGCAGCGATCCAAACTCGGAGCTGTTCAAGCGCGGCGCGGAGTGGGCGGGCGTTTGCTATTCGGTGAAGGACGCGGTCACTTTTATTGCGGCATTCGCGCTGATGGCGGCGGCGCGGAAGTTTGATCGCCGGAAAATTCACAGCCTCTGCCTCGCGCTCGGCGGACTTGGTTTGCTGGCGGTGGGATTCATCCACGGTGAGGAACAGAAAAACTTTTTACTCGTCGCGCTCGCTGCGGGCGGCGTGGCGTGGGCTTCGATTCTTTCGATGCCGTATGCGATTCTCGCGGGCGCGCTGCCGCCAGAACGGATCGGGGTTTACATGGGCATCTTCAATTTTTTCATCGTGCTCCCAGAAATTCTGGCGGCGTTGACGTTCGGACCGCTGGTGAAAAATTATCTCGGTGGCAATCTCGTCTATGCGGTGATGGCGGGTGGGTTCTTCATGTTGCTCGCCGCCGTGCTGGCGTTATTCGTGCGCGAGCAATCAGGGCGCTGAAGGCGCGAACGCGGCGGGCAGATTTTTTCGCACAAACATTTCCGCGCGCGGCCAGACGTCTTCGAGCGTCACGTCTTCGAGGCAAAAAGGTTTAGCGAAGCGGCAGTAATCGGAGCAAGGTTTGTAGGGACAGGCGTGACCTTCGACGGTCTCGGCGGCGGGATGCAATGGCGCAAACCATTCGTAAAGCTGCGGTCCGAACAGCGTGAAGGTGGGGACGCCGCTGATGGCCGCGATGTGGCCGGGGCCAGAGTCGTTGCCGATGAAGAGCGCGGTATCATCGAGCAATTGAAAGAGCGCGGTGACGCTGCTGGGACAGGCCGGATTTTCGCCGCGCTGTTCCCACCAGCCGAGTTGCTCCGGGTCACAGGCGATCTGCACGTCGTAATTTTTTTCGCGCAACCGGGCGGCGAGTAAAGCAAAGTTTTCCAGTGGCCACACGCGCAGCGCCAGTCGGGCACCGGTATGGATGAGAATAACTCGTCGCGATGGATGTTTCGGGGCCACGATGTTTTCGGTAGCTGGCAACTCCAGGCCCAGCGCCGCGCCGGCGATGCGCCAGTTCTCTTGCCGATGCGCCAGTGGCGGCGGGCGAAACAATTCGCGGGTGAGATAATGCCGGCTTTTGAGCCGCGAGAAGCCAAGCCGTTCCTGGGCTCCGGAAAATTTCATCAGCAAGTGGTCGCGCGGATCCCACCGGCCGGAGACAGCGAAATCAATTTTTCTCGCCCGCAACTGGCGATGCACTTCGCGCATGGATCGCCAAGACCAATTCCACAATTTATATTTGCCACGGAAGGCAGTCCACGGCGCAGTGAACGGGATGACCTGGACCTGCGGCCAAAGACGCGGTTGCAGTTCTAGTGCGAAAGGTTTGGCGAGCAACGTGACGTCGTATTTTTCAGCGGCGGCTCGTAAAAATGGCGTGGCGATGGCTAGATCGCCAAGCCCCCACAATTCTAGGACGAGCAACCGGGGTTTCACGGTATCACGCGGGCAGCGGTTGCGTCGGTCCCATCCGATTGATCCGCTGCACCACGCGCGCTGCTTTGGGCGGACCGCAGATGCACCAGTTCAAGGCGATGCTGAAGCCGGCAATTTTTGCGAACTCACCAATATCACTGGAATAAGCTCCAAAGATAAAAAAGAATCCTATAAATCGTTGGGCCGAAATGACCAATAAAAAAGCATTAACCGTTTTGAGGTCAGCATCCCCGTAGCGATAATTTCGGTAGAGAATGAAAATTGCGGTGAGCGATACCCATAAAAAGGCGATAGCCCCCCAGATGCCAAATGGCATCAGCGTGGACAGCGGGCCGCTGTGGTAGTCCCCGGAAATAGCCAGCGCCACCCGGCTTTGATCCAATTTTGATTCAATGCCGTTGGCAAAGGTGCCCTCGCCCATGCTTTCAAAATCCTCCGCTGTTAGTGCGTAGCCTTTACCCAGCAGCAGGTATTGCGGAACTTTTGGCCACGTATCCCGCCAGATAGCGAGCCGCCATTCTTTGCTGCCTTCAGCATTCATCATCACTTCCGGATCTATTTTCAAGCCGGGGATGAAAGATATGGCGCGTTGGAAGGTTGCGGGGAGTTTATCCGAAAAAGGCACAATCAAAACACTGCCGATGACCAAGCCAAAAAGCAGCACGAGCACCATCGGAGTTCGATGCAGTCCCTCCAAGAAGAAGAGCATTGTGAAGATGGACAAAAAGCCAATGAGCACGATACGAAACCCCCCAATCATAGTGAGCGCAAACATGAGGCAAAAAATAAGCAGGCGAATGGGGCGACTAATGGTGAAAATCTGCCTCAACCCGTATCTCGCCAACATATAACTAATAAGCACGCTTGCCGAGGTGGATAAAGCCCCGAAGCGCGTTACACTGAGCGAACTATCTCCACCCTGACCCGCCGAACCATTGTTGCTTGGTGGAATGAGCAGGTTGATGTAATTCAGCGGGGCGGGCAAAAAAGGAAATAAATCGCCAATGAACGCTGGCAGCCCCGCCAGAAAAAAAAGCGCCACGTAAAGTTTGCGTTGGTTTTTAGGAATCGGGTGGCTGGTGAGTGCGAAATACATCCCGATGCCGATGAATAGTGCGAGGTATTTTTTCCCGCCGCCCAAGCCGGCCCCCAGCGTATGTAAGCCAATGCCCCCAGTCAGTTCCGCCGTCATATATGTCACCGCTAGGGTGAATAACAACGGCCACGTCATCAAGGGGATGGAAATGAATCTTTTTTCACTGTTCAACGTGCGGTCAATGATCGCGATGCCCAAACTTAAGATGGTGATCACCTGCCAGAACGGCGGATTACCCTTCAGGAAAAAGCAATAGATCGGCACTCCTATTCCAAAAACCAAGATGGGGTAGTGATACCGGATTAAAATCGGCGAAAGCAGCAGCGCGGCAATGAGACCGAAAAACCCGAGCGTTCCGAAATCCATATCGTTCGTGGCCATCCAGCCCACGAGCGCCGCCAGCGGAATGCAGATCGAGTAGATGACGAGCATCCGAATGGCAGCGGCGGGGTTTGAGGTCATGCTTATTTTGGATTTAGAACGCGCTCACGATAAACCCGCCGCGCCAGACCCGCAATCGGAAAACCCAACGTTAACCGCTGGCGACGGCTCCCGATTTTCCGGCGGGGCGTGGATTGATTGGATGCCCTTAGGTTTCCAACGCCTTCAAAATGTGGCTCCAATGGTTGGAGCTAGAGTTTAACGGCGTTAAAAATGGAGGTTAAACGGTTGGAGCTGGGGTTTAACACGGTAAATATATGTCTCCAA
>JANYFN010000211.1 GCA_025362675.1 Limisphaerales bacterium
GTGAAAGCCCGTGCCGACTTCTAGCAAGCTGGCCACGCGTCCGCGCAAACGGATTTTGCCAGTGGTCGGCTCGGTGATGCGGCTCAACAATTTCAGCAGCGTGCTTTTCCCCGCGCCGTTACGGCCAATGATACCAACGACATCGCCGTGTTTGATTTCAAACGAAACGTCTTTCAACGCCCAGAATTCTTCGACCGGCGGCCGGTTGCTTTCGCGGCCAATGGTTACCAGCGACTTCGCTTTCCCAGCGATCACATCTCGCAACGCCTTGTAATTACGCCCCGTCTGCTGGTGTTGCAGCAGATATTTTTTGCCGATGTTTTCAGCGATGATGGCGGCGTGGCTCATTTCAAATTTTGATTTCCTGACTTGGTCACCATTTTTTCCAGTTCAAGCAGGCGCAGGTTGATGCTGTTCAAAATCAAGCCGACGCCGAGCGAGAAGAATGCGAGCAACACCAGCGTCGCTGCGAGGACCGCGCTGGGTAAATGGTGAACCGTATGTTGCGGGTCGGTAAAAAAACTATAAACGGGCCATGAGCCGATGGCCGTGCCCAGCAACAATAATAGTAAGCCGAGGCCGCCGAAAAAAGTCAGCGGCTTGTAGGATTTCAAAATCAGAAACAGTCGCAGCAATACGCGAAAGCCGTCGGAAAAAGTATTCAGTTTTGAAAAACTGCCGGCGGGGCGGGAGCGATAGGGCGCGGGGATTTCTTGAATCACCTGTCCGCGATACAAGGCTTGTAAGGTCAATTCCGTTTCGACATCAAACCCGCGCACGGTGATGGGAATGTGCCGCACGGAGTCGCGCGTGAAAGCGCGGTAGCCGGAAAAAATATCTGAGACATTAGCCCCCGCCCACCAGTTGATGATGCCGCTGACGAGCCGGTTGCCGGCGACGTGCAGCGGGCGAAAAGAATTGTCGCCGTGGTTCGTGAGCCGCGTGGCCACGGTCATATCCGCATCGCCGCGCAAAATCGGTTCCAATAATTTATGGACGTGACTGGCTTCGTAGGTATCGTCGCCATCTACCATCACGAGAATGTCTTCGTCCGTCTGATCGAACATGGCGGCGACGACGTAACCTTTTCCCTGGCGTTTTTCGCGGCGAACGATCGCCCCGGCTTGCGCGGCAATCTTGGCGGTGCCGTCGGTGCAATTATTGTCATAGACGTAAATGGTTGCGGCGGGCAGTTCGCGCCGGAAATCCGCGATGACTTTCCCGATGGTTTGCGCTTCCTGGTAACAAGGAATCACCACGGCAACACTGGGTTTGGTTGGAAGCGCATCGGCCATAAGTTACGCGAAATTCACGCATGGATGCTGGCGGAAAAACGGTTTGCTGGCCAGTGCGGATTTAAGTCGGCGGCGCGGTGGGAAATTCATTTTGCCTCGGTGCGTTCAAAGACAAACAGATTGTTCAAGCCGAGCTGAAACGTTTTTCGCCGCACGAGCTTGAACGTCGGCGACGGAAAAATATCCGGGGTGATGCTGACATCGTAGCCGTGATGTTCTTCGAGCGACATGCCGTCCACGAGTCGTAAAAATTGCAGCAGCGCGAGAATTTTATCCACGTGCGGCGACGGCACGGTGATGAGGAGTTTGCCGCCGAGTTTTAAATATTTTTCACAGCCAGTGCGCAGGGCTTCATACGCTTCCGGCGGAAAATGTTCCAATACCGCGAGCATCGTCACGGCGTCAAATGGCTCGGTGCCGGGCGGGACGGCTTGGGGAAAAGTTCCCGGAATCAGGCGGCAGCCGTTGACGACGTGCAGCCGGCGCAAGGTCGGATCCACGCCGAGACTGCCGTTGCTGATCTTGGGGCCGAGCGCGGCAAACAATGCGCCATCCGCGCTGCCGATGTCGAGCACGCGGGCGCCAGGGCGAAGTTCTTGGGAAACTTTGGCGATGCGCCAGCGTTGCAGAAGGCGATCTGTGTATTTCATGATTGGGCGGCGGGACTGGAGTTTTCCCGCAGCGTTGGCGGCTGGCGCGTGGTGGTTTTAAGTCCGAGCACGCTCATGAAAAAGCTGGCGAAAACGGTCTGCACGCCCAGCACCAGCAACGTGGTGGCGGGAATCAAGCGCCGGAGATTTTCTGGATAATCCAACACGCCATAACCGGCCTGTCGCCAGATCCACGCGGCGTGACCCAGTAATCCGAATCCGGAAAAAGCCACGAGGAGGCCGAAAACAATGCCTTTTTCGAGCGTGAAAAATTTGAACAGCCGGGAAAATTTTTCGTCGTTCGGCAGCAACCCTTCCGCGATGGCAAAGACGTTCGTGAAAAATGCGAACGTCACCAGTTGAAAACCGATGATGGCCATCATGCTGGCGACGAGCAGCGAACCTACGTCCAACACCGCGCCGGACAAATGTTGCGGCACTACCGCCAGCGCGGTGGCGGCCAGCAGCCCGAAAGCGAATAGAAAAATTCCAGGCACCAAAAACAGCCAGCGCGGACAAAACAGCAGCATGAAGCGCAGATGTCGCCAGCCGTCGCGCCACGGTTTTAAATGCGGTGGACGTGACCGGCCGTCTTTGCGCAACGTCACCGGGACTTCAGAAATCTTTAGTCCTTTTAGAGTGGCCGAGATGACCATTTCCGACGCGAACTCCATGCCCGTCGTTTTCAAATCCATTTTGGCAAACGCGGTTTTGGTGAAGCCGCGCAAGCCGGAATGAAAATCGTGCGCCGGGCATTTATAAAATAATCGCCCGATGAAGGAGAGCACCGGATTGCCGATCCAGCGGTTTTTCCACGGCATCGCGCCGGGCACGATCGTGCCGCCACCAGCGGGCAGGCGACAGCCCATGACGAGTTCATCGCCTTGTTGAAATTTGCCAACGAAGCGGTCCACCTCGCGAAAATCATAGCTGTCATCCGCGTCGCCCATCACGATCCACTCGCCGCGCGCTGCCGCCACGCCGCCGCGCAGGGCGCTGCCGTAACCTTTTTGCGGAATGGGCACGACGCGGGCGCCGAGTTTTTCGGCGATGGCTTGCGAGCCGTCGGTGCTGCCATTGTCGGCGATGAGAATTTCTCCCGGCACGCCCGCGCGCGCGAGTCCGGCGTGCGCCGTTTCAATGCACTGCGCGAGGGTTTCCGCCTCGTTCAGACACGGCATCAGGATGGTCAGCTTCATCGGATTCAAGGGCCGCAGATTAAATTACCGCAGCGAAAGTGGCGAGCGTCGTTTTCAGGGAAACCGCACCAATTGCCATTTTTCGGGCGGACGACCGGCGCGCAGCTTCAATTCAAAAATTTCCAGCGTCTCGCCGGCGCGGTCTTGCAGCCAGCGGTCAAAATTACCTGCACCCGCCTGTCCCAAGTAATCGGCACTAATGAGCGCATACTGAATTTGTTTTTCGCGGATGACTGCGCCGGAATCATCCCGGCAAATATGAATGATCTGCCGCGAACCAAACGGACGCCACAGCGCGCCCTCGGGTTCATCAAATCCGAGGTAGCCCAAACGAGTCACGGCGGGCGGTAATTTTTCGCGCACGGACGCAAAGCCGTCCGCGCGCTGCGAGTAAACTGAATAGACGGTCCACGCGCGCTGAAGCAGGAATTTTTCCGAATGTTCCGCGTCCAATTTTTTCAGCACCGCCATCGCGGGCCAGAGCGGACGTTGTGGCGCGACCACGACGAGCAGTGCGGCCACAAGAAAAATCACCAGCGCCGCCACACGCCAAACGCCGCGCCGGAGGTTGGTCCCCGCATCCAGCAGCGGTAACACCAGCAGCGGATACACTGGGAGGAAATATCGCGCCGGTCCGCTAGCACCCGACTTCATCATCACCACCGCCACGCCCGCCCACAGCGCCGCAAAAAAAATAAATTCAAACCGAAAAATCCCTGAAAGCCCCGGCCAGCGGCAGCTCCGGAAATAGAGCAATTTCCAAAGCAACATCCCGAGCAGCAGTGCGCTTAAGCCGCCGCCGAGGCCACCGAATTCCTCGGTTTGCAATTCCGGCAGTTTGTTTTCCGCGAGGCCGGATTCCATGTTCGCGTGCAAATCACGGGCTAATTTCGTGGGCGTGATCCGGATCATCAGCGCATCCCATTGATGGCCGAAGGGAAATACGGGTGGCACAAAATTAGACGCAAGCAACGCGGCTACGTTCGCCAGCAGCCGCAGCGATTCCACCCGACCGTTCATGGCCACGCCGCCGATGGTGGCCTGCTCCATTTTCAATCCCGTCCAGTCGCCACACGCTTTCCAGTTCACCGCCGCCGTCGGCAGCATGGAAGCGGTGGCGGCAAAAAGCACGAGCGCCAGCGTTGCGAGCGGCCGGCGCGGCAACAGTTTCCACGCGGGCAAAATGGCGATCGCCCACGGCAACAGCAGCACGATGTTGAAGGCTTTGACGGCTGTCATCAGCGCCGCGGCGAGACTGGCGGCGCTCGTGTTAGAGAAATTATTTTGCTGTCGCGCCCGCAACGCGAATTCAAACGCCGCCAATGTTAGCACCGCACCAAACATGTCGTTCAACACGCTACCTGCTTGTAACACATAACCGTAGCCGCTGGGGAAAAGCCACATCCAATACCATGCCGCGCGCGGACGGATACCGAGCCGCGTCAGCACGGCAAAAATTCTTCCTGGCAGCAACAGAAACGAAACGACGTTCAACAAAAACACCAGATGATCCGTGCGAAAAAATAAAAACTGCGGCGCGGTGAGCCACTCGAAACCCGCTGTGCGCGTGTTCAGGCGTTGGAAATCGGTGTGAATCCACTGCCACTGTTCCGCTGCAAGCCAGTGCAACACGCGGGGTGTGCGGTAAGCTAGCGCATCAAAATTCGTCGGCGCATACAACGCGCCGCCGAGAAAGGCCAGCGCCGCTAAAATCAAAAACGCGAGCGGGAACGTGCGGCGAAAACGGCGGCGATATTTTTGGAAATGAATGTGCGGCAGCAGGTGTGTGCCGGTTTGTTTTTTCCAGATCCACACTGCGACCAAACCCACGGCGAAGGCGACCGCATAACCGGTTTTATTGAGTTGATGCAGGGCGGAGAGTGTCCAGCCGACGCAATTGAGATAGGCGCAGAACCAGATCCAGATGACGATGGGCGATGACATTTAATCCGTGAGTCTCCCTGCCGCGCATTTTGAAATCAATCAAATTGCTTAGGGCAAACCCTCACGTGTGGCCGAAGTGGCGGAGCGTTTGATAGACGATGAGCGCCGCGAGATATGCCAGGCCGCTCATATAGGCGATCTGAAACAACGGCCATTTCCAGCCGCCGGTCTCGCGCCGGACGACGGCGGTAGTGGATAAGCATTGCGCCGCCAGGATGTAAAATACGAGCAAGCTCGCGCAGGTGGCGGTGTTGAAAATCGGTGTGCCGTCGGAGCGCTTGGCGCGGCGCAGCGAATCGTAGAGTGAACTGCGGTTGTTGTCCGTCGTGTCTTCGCCGACGCCGTAAACGATCGCCAGCGTGGAAACAATAACTTCACGCGCGGCGAACGAACTGAAGATGCCGATGCCGATCTGCCAGTCGTAGCCGAGCGGCGCGATGACGGGTTCGATGAGATGGCCGATTTTTCCGGCGTAAGAAAGTTGCAGGGAATTTTGCGAGGTTAAATGGCTGGCTTCGGAACGCAGGGCCAAGGCATGCAAGGTGTCGCCGGCTTTTTCCAATTGCGCGGCTTGCGTGGTCAGCGCGATGGCGGCGGCGGGCGGCGCGGATTTGGGATAATACGACAGCGCCCACAGAATCAGTGAAATCGCGAGGATGATGGTGCCGGCCTGTTTCACGAAAATCATCGCGCGGTCGAACGTGTGCAAGAGGGCCACGCGCAGTCCGGGCATGCGGTAGGGCGGCAGTTCGATCATCAACGGCTTACTGCCGCCGGGAAGGATGGTGGCGCGAAAAATCAAGGCCATCAACAGCGCGGTGGCCACGGCGAACGCATAGGCGCCGGTGAAAATTAATCCTGCTTTCAGTGGGGAATGGGGAAACAATAACGCCGTGACCATGGCGTAAACGGGAATGCGCGCGGAGCACGTCATTAGCGGCGTGATGAGAATCGTCACCAGGCGGTCGCGCGGATTTTCGATGACGCGGGTGGACATGATCGCGGGGATCGCGCAGGCGTGCGCCGAGAGCATGGGCACAAAGGCTTTGCCCGGCAGGCCGAACCGCCGCATGACTTTGTCCATCACGAACGCCGCGCGCGACAGGTAGCCGGTATCTTCCAAAACGGAGAGCGCAAAAAATAAAATGCAGATCTGTGGGAGAAAAACCAGGATGCCGCCTACGCCGCCGATGACGCCGTTGACGAGCAGACTTTGTAAATCGCCATCGGGTAATTGGGTTCCGACCCAGCCGCCGATGGTCGTGAACAGATGGTCAATCAAGTCCATCGGAATTTTCGCGGCCCAAAAAATCAGCGCAAACACGAGCAGCATCACGTGGAGAAAAACGATAACGCCAAAAACCGGGTGGGTGAAAATGTCATCAAGGCGATCCGTCCAAGCGGAGCGCTGCGGCGCGGCCGCGTCCATAACTTTCGTGGAAATTTTTTCCGTCCATTCGTAGCGCGCCTGAAACGTGCAGCCCGTGCAGCCGCCGCAGCTCGGATCGGCATGGTCGAGCGACTCGGGCATCGCGCCCTCAGCCAAACGGTTTAGCTCCTGTTTCAACTCGTCCAAACCTTCGCCCTGCCGCGCGGAAACGGGCACCACGACGCAGCCGAGTTCCTGTCGCAACTTCACGATGTCAATGCGGATGCCATCGCGTCGCGCCATGTCCATCATGTTCAACGCCACGACGACGGGAATTTTTTTTAATTCCAAAATCTGGCTGACGAGAAATAAATTGCGTTCGAGATTAGTCGCGTCCACCACGATGAGCGCGGCGGACGGCGCGGTGTGTTCGAACTTTCCCTGCAAGGCATCGGCAGCGAGTTTTTCGTCCGGCGATTTGCTATCGAGACTGTAAAGCCCCGGCAAATCGATGATGATAATTTGTTTGTGGTCGAGGTGCAGCCGGCCGACTTTGCGCTCGACGGTGGTGCCGGGAAAATTCGCAGTCTTGGCGCGCAGGCCGGTGAGCGCATTGAACAAGGTGGTTTTGCCGGCGTTCGGATTGCCGACCAGCGCCAGCGTGAACACGTGGTGCGAAACCGGCGCGGGACCGTTGTCATAAGCGGCGTTCATGGGCCGGCGTCTTCTTTCAAGGCGCAATGATCGGGCAAACAAACTTCCACCCGCACGCGGCGGGCCAGCTCGGCGGAGAGGCCGAGGCGCGAGCCGAAAATTTTAAGGATGAGCGGATCACCCACCCGCACCAGTTCCACGCGGCGGCCCAGACAAACCCCGAGCGTTTTCAAACGCTGCGTGTCTTCGTCATCCGTCTCCACACTGCGCACCACGGCGCACACGCGCGGCGGCAATTCATCAAGCCGCACCGTCGCCGGAGCTGGTTTAGGAGTGTTCACATCGTCGCAAAATAAATCTATTCGCAGCCAAGTCAAACCTGCGGTTTGAGCGGGCGATCCAAAGCATAACCGGCCTGCGCGCCTTTTGCTGACGGCGGCTTGCGATTTATTGGCGGTGAATTGCCACGCGCAGTTTGATTGAAAACCACAGCGGCTTCCGGCAAATTATCAGTATGACGTTTGCAAAGATGTTTGCCCTGCTGCTCGCGGCCGGTCTGTTCGTCGGCTGCCGCAAGTCGAGTCCGCCGACCCCGGCACCAACCCCGGTCGCCACCACTTCGATTGACGACCTGTTGCCCAAGCAGGCCCAGCCGAAACTGCGCACGATGAAAATTTACCTGGGCGCGGAAACCCTCGATGCTGAACTTGCCCTATCGCGCGATGAAGAAATGACCGGCATGATGTATCGCACGAATATTTTGGACACGGACGCGATGCTGTTTGTCCTGCCTTACAACCAGCGCGCGAATTTCTGGATGAAAAATTGTCCTGAATCCATTTCCGCCGCCTATATCAATCCCGATGGCGTCATCGAAGAAATCCACCACCTCGAAAAAAACGACACCAACGGCGTCGAGGCGGTGACGACCAACATCCGGTTTGTATTGGAAACGTCGGACGGCTGGTTCACCCGGCATCACATCGAATCCGGCACCGTCCTCCGCACCGAAAAAGGCTCTTTGCCGGAAACGTTCTTAAAATGACTTTTCTATGCTGACCCTCGAACACCTGGCTGGATTACTAGAAAAAAACCGCGTCGCCGCGAGCGCGCGCGTCAAAGAATTTTCCATTGGCGGCAAAAATTTTAGCTTCAATACCTCGCCCGCCATCATGGGTGTCGTGAATCTCTCCGCCGATTCGTGGTATCGCGAAAGTGTTTGTTTATCGGCCGATTCCGCGATTCAACGCGGCACCGTTCTGGCCGCGCAAGGCGCGCACATCATCGACGTCGGCGCGGAATCTACGCTCGCCCACGCCGCGCGCGTGGATGATGCGGGGCAACAATCACAATTGATTCCGGTCATCAAAGGCTTGCGTGCCGAAAACATTCTCGTGTCCGTCGAGACCTATTCGCCCGCCGTCACCCGCGCCTCGCTGGAAGCCGGAGCGAATGTTCTGAACCTCACCGGCACGACCGCTTCGGATGAAATTTTCAAAATGGTTGCCGCGCACGAGGCCGCCGTGATCATCTGTTATGTTGCCGGAAAAAACGTCCGCGAGGTCGGTGATTTTAATTTGAGCGCGGACCCGATTCCGATGTTGCGCGAGTTTTTTGAACGACAAATTGAAGTCGCCCAACGCAACGGCGTGGAAAAAATCTTCATCGATCCCGGCCTCGGGTTTTATTACAAAAATTTGCAAGACAGCGCGGTGCGCGTGCGGCATCAGATGAATATTTTTCTAAACACCTTTCGCCTGCGCGACCTTGGTTTCCCCGTCTGCCAGGCGTTGCCGCATGCGTTTGAATTTTTTCAGGACGAAGTGCGCTGTGCCGAGCCGTTTTTTGCCGTGCTCGCTGCGCTGGGAAAAACGGATTTATTCCGCACGCACGAAGTTCCGCGCCTCAAAGCCGTGTTGGATACGTTGAAAGTTTTTTAAGGACAGAAGGGCACAGGTGCTTGCGTGTCATCCGGCGATTTGCAAAGTGCGCGCAGCGTCTTGGACTGCGGCGGGAAGCGGAGCACCCACGCCGCTTTCAGGCGCACTGAGCGGGTTGGAAAATTGAATACGCCTCGCCCGGTCGAAAGCGGTATCAGCCCCATTCCCCGCCAGCCACCGCAGTCCATGACGCTGGCGCGTGGTTCGATCGCAAAGTGCCCATTTCAAATCGCTGAATTTATTTTCGGCGGCAAAGAAAAACACCTTCTTCTTCCGAGCGAGTGATCCATTGTTCGCTGACTTCCAACCCGTGCCGCGCGAGAATTTTTTGCACCCGTTCTGGCGTGTAGCGATACGAGAAAAAAAGCCGGATAGTTTCCTGCGCACGGAAGGTGAAGGTTTTGTCCTCGATTTTTATCGGCACCTCACGCCGAAAATGAAAATCGGCGCGCACCCGTGATAAACCAGATTGGGCAATGTTTTCAAGGCTGAAACGTAATTCGCCGTCGCTTTTTTCCACGCCCAGATCGAATAGAAACGCCGTGAGCCAATCACGCGTCAGCGCATTGTCGTATTGCGGTAAAATGCGTTTCATGCCGGCGGCGTAGTTCGTGCCCGGTGCGAGATTGGCGCTGAAGAGCAAAAGATCTTTTGGCCGCACGAGCACGGCGAGCTTGGACAAAATGGCTTGCGGCTCGAAGTTCGGAATCATACCGAAGAAGCTGACTAACCGTGCTGCGTGCTGCCGGCTGCGTGAATTGAACAGCGTCGGCAAATCGTTCGCCGTCGCGAGGTCGCACACAAACGGAAAACATTTTTCATCCGGCACTATTTTTAGCGCCGCCGCCCGCGCGACCAAAACCATCGCGGTGCTGACATCGCACGGCGCGTAGGAAATATTTTTGCCGCGCGCGGATAATTGTTTCAGCAACGCCACATCTTTTTGCCCGCCACCGCAGCCGAGGCCGAGGACGTGAACGGATTTGGCCTTGATTTTCCCGGCGGTCGCGACAAACGCGCGGTCATAAATGGCGAGGCAATCATCGTCGTAACGCGCCGGCGAATGCGCCTCGTGCAGCGCGAGCCACTTCTGGGTTTGCTTGAGGCTGTCGTAATGAAATTTGTGGTTCACGCGCCGCGTGCGCAGTGAGGTCAACAAATCGCGCCGGACGTTTTCGGGAAACTGGCTTGGATCAATTGTGATTTGGGCGACGCTCAACACTCGGCAATGTTAGCGTGCCAGCGATGCCAATCACAATTTCAAACGACGGACTGCATCCGTATCAAGTCGGTTTGAAAATACAACTCGGTCGTGAATCGTTTGATCTGTTCGTTGGAAAAAATGCGCTTCCGGGAAAGCCCGAGCAGACTGGGTGGACAATTCGCGAGGGCATTCGCGTATTCCGTTTTGCTGGTCTCCGTCAATCGTTCCGCCTTGAAATAGGCTTCGATGGCATCATCGGATTCGGCTGAAAGCAGGCTCTGATTCTTTTTGTCCGCGAGGTCTGTGGCCGTCAATTTTTTTGCCAGTTCCATCAGCGCCGCCTTGGGCTCGGCGCATTTTTTCTGGTAGTCCGCCAGATACGCATCGCGTTTTTGATTGGCGATGACCGTGGTTTTATCAGTCGGCAAATTGGGGCGTTGGTCGCTCAATAGATTTTTAAATAGGCCGCCCCAACCCCGCAAACCATTCAGGCTTTTTTTAAGTTCAAAGGTGTTGTTATCCATCGCAAAATGAAAAATTTGTATCAACGGATAATGCAAGCCAAAGCGAATCCCATCCTGAATGACCAGCAGATAGTTTTGCATGGACTTGATCTCAGCCTCCTGCTCCAGTTCATCTTCGACCACGTCCGCCACCGTCAAGGCTGAGAGTAAAAACAGGTTGAGTCCCGGCAGTGCTTGTTCTTGGACCTCTAACGCCACCCGGGGAAAATTGAGATACCAGAGATTGAGCATCTCTTCGGCCTTGTTGGTCAGGCACTCAATTTTTTTTCGGAGGTCGCGAATCGAAACTTTTCCTTGCCCGGCTTTGAAATACGCAACTTCGGTGGATAAGCCATAGAGTTCGCTCCACATCTCGTTCGTTTTTTTTATGGTATCGGTCTGGCGTTGGCGTCGTTCATTATCCACGCGCCGTTGCGCCTCCATTTGATCGCGTTTGCGCTGGTCCTGATCGGCCTCGATTTTATCGCCGATTTTGAAAATCTTTTCGATCAGTGACAACAACAGCGGAATCAGCAGGGAGATGATCAACCCCTCAAACGCCTTCGAATTGAAATAATCAGTAAAATTACCGTGCTCCCAAAACACTTTGGCTGCCACCACGTTCAACCCGATGACCACCACCACCAATGAAACGATCAGCAGGATCAGCCTGCGCATGTAGCGTTTTTGCTTCGTCTGGTCCGCCTCTGCGGCGACCGCCGCGTTCGTGGATTTTATTTCTTCACTCATAAGCAACGCATCAAGCTATCGACGATCTTAAGAACGCTTCATCGCGGCAGCAAGCGAAGTCTTGGCTGACTCAGGGTTGCGGAAATTTGACGTAGAGCAGCCAATAGATGATCACGCCCGTCACCGAGACATACATCCACAGCGGCCACGTCCAGCGGGCAATTTTTTTGTGCGCTTCAAAATTTTGTTTTCGCGCGCGACTCAGCGTCATCAAAATCAATGGCACGATGGTCACCGCAAGCAGGGTGTGCGAAATGAGAATTGTGAGATAAATCGGGCGGAACCAGGCCGGCTCAACAAAGTGCGTCACAGTTTTCACGGTGGCGTGATACGTCAGATAACACACCAGAAAAATTACGGAGGTGCTGAACGCCGAAATCATGCAATTGCGATGCGCGATTTTATTTCCGCGCTTGATGAAGACGAATCCAATTGCGAGAAAAACGGCACTCAAACCGTTGAGCGTCGCGTTGACAGCGGGCAGATCATGCGTGGTCATGGTTCATTCTCCAGTGCGTGGATGGTCATAAGAATTTTTGGCAGCACACCGTTAGTCCAATCCGCGCCATCGGTCTCAAAATAGGCGCGCATCTGCGCATGTTTGTCCACCACGACAAACAAGGTGCTGTGGATAAAAAGATCGGCGACGCTTTTTTGGTCTTCGAGCTTCACCGGTTGCGAACTTAGTTTTAAGCTCCCGCTACCAAGCGCGGCGATTTCCTTTTTGGTGCCGGTGAGAAAATTCCAGCGGCTAAAATCAGCGTTGATGCGCCCGCCGTATTTTTTCAAAACTTCCGGGGTATCGTGTTCCGGGTCGGTGGTGAGCGTCACCAGTTTGGCCCCGCTATTTTTTGGCAGATTTTCTTCCAGCGATTTCATCTGCATCGTCAGGCGCGGACACGGCCCGGCACAACTGGTGAAAATGATATCTGCCACCCAGACGCGATTCGTCAAATCCGCCAGCGTCGTGATCCGGTTATCCTGATTCGTCAGAGTAAAATCAGCGATGCGGCTGATGACGGGCAACGGCGAAATTTTTAGCCGGGGATTTTGCAGCAGCGAAACCAGCAGCGCGAGACCAAGCACGCCGAACGCGAGGCTGGAGCCGATCCAGAAAGAGCGGGGCAAGGCATTTGATTTTTCAACCATCATTTCAATTATGCTTTCGGCGATGGACTACGGCAAGCCGGGTGTGGGCTGCGGGCGTTGGAAAACCGCCGGCCGCAAACTCAAATGGCCTCACCGCTTGAGCTGAAAAGTTCACCGCACATACTTCGGTTCGAACACCGGGCCGAATTGGTGTTTACGGAGCAGTTCGCAGAATTTCGCAATGCCGCGCTTCTCATCTTCGCCCAGATGAAAATGGATATGCCATTCGAAATAATCGCGCCGAAAGGCCTGGTCGAATTCCGCGCGGGTCTCGATGATTTGATCCAGCGTTGCCAGGCCAAAATTTTTGGCCGCCCGAAGTTCTCCGCGCAGTTCGCGATTCTCCACGCCGCGGCGCAGCGCCCAGACCGCGAAAACAAAGGGTAGATTCGTCAAATCTAGCCACGCGGAGCCGAGATCGAAAATTTCGTGCGTGTGTGGACTGCGCTGAAACGCAATCGCGCGGTCGCCGATGAGCAGGACAAAATCTTTCTCGGCCACCGCCGCGTAATTTTCCAGCGGGGTGAATTTCGGAAATAATTTTTTCTCCGCGAGGAGAACTTTCAACAGGTTCACGCTGGTGAGCGAGGCGGGATCGCAAAAAATTTCCATCGCCTCGGCCAGCGGTTTTTTGTGTGCGAGAAAAACACTGTAAACTTCGCCGAGCGAGGCAATCGCCACGCCGTCCAGAATGTCGTAGCGATCCGTGAGCAACACCTCGGTGATACTGACGAGCGCGGCGTCGAGTTCATCCTGGCGCAGCAGGACGGCCAGCTTGGCGGGCGTGGCATAAATGATTTCACCATCCAGCCCGCGCGTGAGCGGCGCGGCGTTGAGAAAGGGCACCGAGCCAATGCGAAAAGTGTGAGGTTCGTCAGCCATGGGTGATGATTTTAAAGCAAGCGGGCAGCGAGGGAGCCATTGGCCAAAGGTAACGCATTGGAATTATTTCATCCTTATCATTTTTAATGAAGAAGGCTGGAACATTACTCCTAAGAAATCACGCGGTGGCCAGATTGTCTTCCAATACTTTCGAGCGCGTAGAATTGTCTTGTTGTTCAGTCACCGGTGCCTCGGCGAGCACTTTGATCGGCTCATAGAAAGTATTCCGCTGCACCGGCGTGCGGCCCGCGCCGCGGATGGCTTTGATCATTTCGGCTTCCGTCTGCAATTGGGGCGTGTCGGCGCCAGCCATGTGGAAAATGTGTTCCTCAATGATGGTGCCGTGTAAGTCGTCGGCGCCATAACTCAGTGCAACTTGCGCGAGCTTCATGCCCAAGCCTACCCAATAGGCGGTGATATGATCGAAGTTGTCGAGATAGATCCGACTAACCGCCAGCGTGCGGAGCGAATCAAAACCGGTCGGCGGATGATCCACGGGAATCCCGTTGTTTTCCGGTTGATAGGGCAGGGCGACGAAGCCGGTGAAACCATGCGTCTCATCTTGCAACGCGCGGAGTTGGCGCAGGTGGTCCACGCGATCTGCGACCGTCTCGACATGCCCGAATAACATGGTGCAAGTGCTGCGCTGGCCGAGCTTGTGCCAGAGACGATGCACCTCGAGATACTCCTCGCCGGATTCTTTGCCGCGCGCGATTTTTTCGCGGACTTCCTTGCGAAAAATTTCTGCGCCGCCGCCCGTGAGCGAGGCAAGGCCGGCATCCTTCAATTCCGTCAGCGTCTGCTCGGTAGTTTTTTTAGCCAGCCAGGCGAGGTGCAAAATTTCAATCGCCGTGAAACACTTCAATTGCAGTCGGGCATCCAGATTTTTCAAAGCCTGCAACATATCCGTATAATAGCTGAACGGCAGTGACGGATGCAGCCCGCCGACGATGTGCAATTCAGTGATGCCTAGGCTTAGAGCTTCGCGCGCCTTTTGGACAATCTGCGCGGTCGTCAGTTCAAAGCCATCGCCATCTCGTTTCTTGCGCGCGAAGGAACAGAACTGACAGGATAGGATGCAATAATTTGAATAGTTGATGTAGCGATTGAGGATGAAGCTGGCGTGGTTACCGACCTTCTTCGCGCGCGCAAAATCAGCGATGGCACCCAGAGCGTTCAGATCTTTGGTCTCAAACAGGCGCAGCGCATCCGTTTCAGAAATGCGTTCGCCGGCGACAACTTTTTCATAGATGTCGCGCAACTCACTGTGTTGGATGAAAAAATTCACGTCCTACAACTACCATAAAATTTTGAAATGGCCAAGTTGGTTCGCGGGAACTTTTCCTCCCAGCCTAAAAAAACGCAGTGTCCCAAAGTTGGTCAGCCGCCGTGCGGCGTCTTAGTTACTAACTCGACTTAAATGAACCTATTGCCTTTTCTGAAGATTTAGCTAAACTTACTTTCCTATGAGTAACTTATTATCTCTAACATCATCACAACTTAACCGAGCGGCCCAGTTGAAAGATCAGATCACCGCGTTGGAAAAACAACTAACTGCTATCCTTGGTGGTTCGGCGGCCCACGTTGCCGCTGGCCAGTCGGCGAAGAAAGTCATCAGCCCTGCTGGCATCGCCAAAATCCGCGCCGCTCAAAAAGCGCGCTGGGCAAAAATCAATGCCGGCAAACCGGCAGTGAAAGCTGCGGCCAAACCTGCTGGCGCAAAAAAACACACCATGAGTGCCGCGGGACGCGCCCGGATCGCTGAGGCGGCCAAGGCTCGCTGGGCAAAAGTAAAAGCGGCCGGCAAAAACACGCTTTAATCCAAACTCATTTCCAACTACTGAAAATAGGATGCCGTTCCGCTAGGAACGGCATCTTTCTTTTCAATCCCGCGCGCCGTTAAGTAGGAAAAAACGCACCTCAGCTCGCGACGACGGGGCGCGGGGCGCCCATCCTTCCTTATGGCTTTAGTCCAAAATTATACGGGAACAACGGTTTGGCAGCTTGATCCGCCGCCGGCCAGTCGCGGGATAATTTGCCGGTGAATTGATGATCGCCGAACAATACATCCGTCATGCCCAAACCTTCGGTGCCGGGCAACCACGCCGCGACCAACGCCGCGCTGTCCGGGAGCGCTGAATTGAGATGCAATGGGCGACCGGAAAATAAAATCGTGATGACTGGCGCGCCGGTGGATTTGGCTTTTGCGATGAGCGCGCAATCTTCAGCGGAGAGATTCAGTTCGTCCCGGTCACCTTTCATTTCGGCGTAAGGTAACTCGCCAACCACGGCGATGATGGCATCGGCATTTTTCAAATCGCTCGCATCCGTTGAAAAAATAATTTTTGTTGCGGGCGAAACGGTTTGGCGAATAGCTGCCAGCAGCGTGGTGCCGCCGGTCGTCACGTTGCCGCGGGTGCCTTGCCAGTCAATCGTCCAACCACCGCATTGCATACCCAAATCATCCGCCGCCGAACCAACGACGCCGAGGGTTTTAATTTGTTTGGAGAGCGGCAACACGTGCTTTTCATTTTTCAACAGCACGAGTGATTCACGCACGCACGCACGCGCGACGGCCCGATGTTTTGGCGAGCCGATGGCAGCGGTGAGCGCGGGATCGGTGGCGGTGGATTCAAAAAGTCCGAGCGCAAACTTGATGCGGAGTATGCGCGAAACGGCATCGTCAATCCGTGCTGGCGAAACTTTGCCTTCGGCGACGAGCTGTTTCAAATCAGTGATGAATTCGACGTAGTTATTCGGTTTATCAATGCCGTTTGGAATCATGATCATGTCCAATCCGGCATTGATGGATTGCTCGATGTCGTATTTAAAATCCGGCGAGATTTGATCAATCGCCGCCCAATCGGAAACCAACAAACCTTGAAAGCCGAGTTCGCCTTTCAACACGTCGGAAAGCAGATATTTTTGACCGTGCATTTTCACGCCGTTCCAACTGCTGTAGGAAACCATGATCGAACCGACGCCGGCTTTGATCGCGGCGATATATGGCGGCAAATAAAGTTTCCGCAACGTCGCCTCATCGCAAACGGTGTTGCCCTGATCGATTCCGTTGGTGGTGCCGCCATCGCCGATAAAATGTTTCGCGCAGGCGAGCACCGAAGCGGGTGCGGCGGAAAGTTTTTTGCCCTGAAAACCAAGCGTGGCGGCGACCCCCAATTTAGACACGAGCGCGGTGTGGTCGCTGTATCCTTCGTAAGTGCGCCCCCACCGTGGATTCTGCGGCACGGTGATGCACGGGGCGAAGGCCCAGCGAATTCCGGTGCCCGCGACTTCTTCGGCGGTGGCGCGTTCAGCGCGTTCGACGAGCTGCGGATTGTGCGTGGCTCCCAGTCCGATGTGATGTGGAAAAATCGTCGCGCCCTCAATATTGTTATGGCCATGAACGGCATCAATGCCGTAGATCAAAGGGATTTTCAGGCGCGTGGCCAAGGCTTGATTCTGGAATTCGGTGACGAAGTTCAACCAGTCCTGCGCGGAATTTCCGTTGGTAGGATTGGACGAACCGCCGCTCAACACCGAGCCGAGAAAATATTTTTGAACGTCCGCTTTATCTTTCAGCGCGCTAGAATCGGCCTGCACCATCTGGCCGATTTTTTCATCGAGCGTCATCTGCGCGAGTAAGGCAGCGACGGATTTATCGTGCTCAGAAAACAGCGGGGCGGCTTGGGTCATAGTGGTGGTTAAGAAAATGGCGAGGACTAGGGCGTGAGTTTTTTTCATTTTATTATTTAGCTTTTAAAAGTGGTTCCAGGACTTTGGCGAAAATTTCCGCCTGACGCAAGAATCCGAGATCGTTGGGATGCGAGCCGTCGGTGCTGCCTTCGCCATCATCGCCGAGGAGCTGTTCGCCGGGAATATAAAAAAGATTTTTCACGCCATCTTTTTGTAGGCGGTCGAAGGCGGCCTTCAATTCGGCACGATCCTTCAAATGATACCATTCCATCTGACCCTGGGTGAGAAAAGCGCCCTGTAGTGTGCGATCCTCGACGAGGACAATCGGCACGTTCGGATGCGCGGCCCGAAGTTTGACGACGAGCGGTTCGGTGCGCGCTTTGATTTCCTCCGCATCCATGTTGGGCAGGCAATCAATCACATACACTGCGGGATCAAGTTCCGCGAGGAGATCGGCAATTTCCGGTTCCATTTTGCCGTTGCCAGAGAAACCGAGGTTGATCACCGGCCAATTAAATTTACGTTGGAGCATGGCGCTGTGAACCATGCCGGGCCGCGACGCGGACGCGCCTTGCGTGATCGATGTGCCGTAAAACACAATCGGCTTGCGTTCGCCCGCGCCCCAAGCGGGCGCTTTTTCGATGATGTTCGTCGGCGAAATACCGAGTTCAACCAACTTGGTTCCGTTATAAAGTGGCAGGTATAACAGATACTCGCGTTTACCGGGCAACAGATTTTTTACCAACTCGATTTCGTTGGTTTGATTTTGCGGCGCACCGACCGCGAGCCAGTGCCAAC
>JANYFN010000216.1 GCA_025362675.1 Limisphaerales bacterium
TGCACGACGTCGGCAACTCGGTGAACGACGCGATCAATCGCGGCCAGATCGAAGGCGGTTTTATCCAAGGCATGGGCTGGCTCACGGCGGAAGAACTGTTGTGGAACGACCAGGGCGTAAAGCTCACGCACTCGCCGGACACCTACAAGATTCCTGCCATCGGCGACGCGCCGAAAATTTTCAACGTCACGCTGCTGCCGGATGCCGCGCAGAAAAACGTCGTGCACGGCAGCAAAGCCGTGGGCGAACCGCCGTTGATGCTCGCCATCTCCGTGCGCGAAGCGATCCGCGATGCGGTGGCGGCGTTCGGTGCGGGCAAAGGTGAAGTGGCGCTGGCGTCACCGGCGACGTGCGAGGCAATTTGGATGGCGATTCAAAAAGTGAAAACCATCTGAACCACAGCGGCGCAAAGAATTTTCAACCGCGAACCACGCCAAACACGCGAACGTAAATTCAACTTGTCTCGCCGAAATTGTAACGCAGGCGGAAGGGCTGTAAGCCCGAAAGATAATAGCCCAGGGCAACGCCCTGGGTTAATCGTCCAAAAAATTCCCAAGCCCTGTAAGGGCGACAGAATCCTTTGCGAAAACTAAACGACGTGGCACTCTGTGCGAAATGGAATCACCCAGCGAGAACGTCCAAGGTGCAAACGTTTCTTCACGCGCTTGGTATGACGCGTCAGTAGCCGATTTTCTCAATGATTCATCAGACGCCATTCTTGGGCGACTCGCAGCAAATAGTGACTTTGCTCTCATTCCGACTCAACGCGATGCGTGGATGGCACAAATTGAATTCTTGCGAACCAGTTTGAACGGTTTAAGCGGCTCGATTTTTTTAGAATTTAATATCCCGCGCATGGGACGGCGCATCGACGTTGTGCTGCTAATCGGACCGATTGTCTTTGTTGTTGAATTCAAGGTTGGAGAAAAGGAATTTGACCGCGCGGCGATTGATCAAGTCTGGGATTATGCTTTGGACCTGAAGAATTTTCATGAAGCTAGCCACGGCGTTTCGATTGTTCCAATCCTCATCGCAACTGAAGCTGCTGAATCCGCCCCGACTAAACTACAACCGGACGAGGACAAAGTTTATCATCCAATCTCGGTGAACGCAGATGGTTTTCGCAAGGCGGTGGATTTATCTGTGCAAATCATCACTGGCTCGGCGCTTGACGACCAACAATGGTCGCGAGCGCCATATCACCCGACACCCACAATCGTAGAGGCTGCGCGGTCGCTGTATGCTCAACATTCGGTTGAAGCTATTGCCTGCTACGATGCCGGGAGAGAAAATCTGCGCGTCACCTCGCGCCGCATCGAAGACTTGGTAGACGAAGCTAAAGAAAAAGGGCGCAAAATTATTTGCTTTGTCACCGGCGTTCCCGGCGCAGGCAAGACGTTGGTGGGTTTGAATGTTGCAACTCGTCGCAGAGAAATAAATCAACCGACCCATGCAGTTTTCCTTTCCGGCAACGGCCCTCTGGTCGCCGTGCTGCACGAAGCACTCACCCGCGACGAAGTCGCTCGGCGCAAAAAGCAGGGCGAAAAAGTTCGGAAGGCAAAAGTTGGTGAGAGTGTCAAAGCCTTCATTCAAAACGTTCATCACTTTCGTGATGATGCGCTGATTGATTCTGGCGCACCGATCGAACACGTTGTGATCTTTGACGAAGCACAACGCGCATGGAATTTGAAGCAGACGGCAAACTTTATGCAGCGGAAGAAAAAGCGTCCTGGCTTTTCTCAATCCGAGCCGGAGTTCCTAATTTCCTGCATGGACCGACACAAAGATTGGGCCGTTATCATTTGTCTCGTTGGAGGTGGGCAAGAGATTAACACCGGCGAAGCTGGAATCGACGCTTGGCTGGAGGCCATTAATGCTTCCTTCCCGAACTGGCACATGTATATCTCGTCAAAACTCACCGACAGTGAATATGCAGCAGGCCGGGCGCTGGATCATGTTCGTCAACGTCGTGATTCTCATTTGGACGATTCTTTACATCTAGCCGTCTCCATGAGGTCTTTCCGAGCCGAAAATGTTTCCGCTTTCGTCAAAGCCCTCCTCGATTGTGAAAAGCAACAAGCACGCGAAGCTTTCGCAAAACTGTCCAGCCGTTATCCGATTGCGGTGACGCGCAATTTGAATCTCGCAAAACAGTGGATACGTGAGCACGCAAGAGGGAGTGAGCGATTTGGCATGGTGGCATCGTCGAAAGCTCAACGATTGAAACCTCACGCGATTGATATTCGCGTTGATGTGAATCCAGTGCATTGGTTTCTTAACGACAAGGAAGACACACGCTCAAGCTATTATCTTGAAGACGCCGCGACAGAATTTCAGGTTCAGGGTCTTGAGCTCGACTGGGTGTGCGTGAATTGGGACGGCGACTTTCGTTTTACTAGTTCGGGCTGGAGCTTTCACGACTTTCGCGGTGACCGCTGGACAAACATTTCGAACCCGCAAAACCGAATTTATCTTCGTAATGCCTATCGCGTCTTGCTTACGCGCGCACGGCAAGGAATGGTGCTTTTCGTTCCACCGGGCGAACCTCAAGATCCTACCCGGGCTTCCGCATACTACGATTCGACCTTCAATTACCTCACTGGCCTTGGCATCCCTGTGCTTGGGTAGTTTATAGCGCTTTCTGCCGCCCTTGCAGGGCTTGAAATCTTTTTTGACGATTAACCCAGGGCGTTGCCCTGGGCTATTATCTGTCAACCTTACAGGCTTTTCGGCAGGCGCGCTTGGCTTTCAAGTTTTGCCCGCTAAACTTTTTCCCATGGCGACTAAAAATCTTTTCCCTTCCCGTAAGCCAGTCATCGGCATGATTCATCTTGGCGCGTTGCCGGGGACGCCGGCGAGTGAGTTGCCGTTGTCGGCCATCGAGGCGCTCGCCGTGCGCGAGGCGACGTTGCTGCGCGACGCGGGCGTGCATGGGTTGATGATCGAGAATATGCACGACACGCCGTATCTGCGCGGGCGCGTCGGGCCGGAAATCGTCGCGGCGATGGCCATCATCGGGCGCGCGGTGAAGGCAACGGCGAAGCTCCCGTGCGGCGTGCAGATTCTCGCCGGCGCGAATCTCGAAGCGATGGCCGTGGCGCTCGCGGCGGGTTTGGATTTCATCCGCGCCGAGGGTTTTGCGTTCGCGCATGTGGCGGATGAAGGTTTTATCCAGTCGTCGGCGGCGGAGTTGCTGCGGTTCCGTCGCAACATCGGCGCGGATCACGTGCAGGTCTGGACGGATGTGAAAAAGAAACACAGCTCGCACGCGATCACGGCGGACGTGGACATCGGCGAGACGGCGCACGCGGTGGAATTCATGCGCGGTGACGCGGTGATCGTGACCGGCCTTGTCACCGGCGACGCGCCGCAAGCCGCCGATGTGCTCGCTGTGAAAAAGAAAACGCGCTTGCCGGTCTATCTCGGCTCCGGCGTGACGGCGGCGAATCTGGAATCATTTTTCCCGGCGGCGGATGGCTTCATCGTTGGCTCGGAATTCAAGCAAGGCGGCAATTGGGCGAACACGGTGGATGCGAAGCGCGTGGAGCGTTTCATGGCGGTGCATCGGAAGTTGAAGGGGTGAATTGGAGTTTGGCGGTTTAAGAAATCCTGTGGCCGTTGTTAGATACGCTGGTTGCTCTATCCGCGCACCGCGTCTTGGAGTGCGGCGGGAAGCGGAGCGCCACGCCGCTTTCGCACGCACGGAAGGTTTTCTTAATCCGATGGCTTTCCATCCGCGCAAAAGCGGTGTCGCGGCTCCCGCCTTGCCACCGCAGTCCAAGACCTCGCGGATTCATCCGGTGCCTCCAAAATCGTGGCCCGCTTTTTGAAAAATCTAAGCTAAACACGCGCCCGAAGAATTTCCGCGCGCTTATCTATGAATTGCGCCACGATGCTCACGGCGATTTCGGGCACGGACTTCGATTCGATTTTGATTCCCACCGGACAGGCGACGCGCGCCAGCTCTTCTGCCGTGGCAATCTTCGCGTGCTGAAATTTTTCGGAAATCATCCGCCATTTGCGTTTGCTCCCGATCATTCCGAGAAATCCAAACGGACGACGAATCCACGATTCCAACACGAGCGCATCGTGATTGTGTCCGCGTGTTACGATGAGGCCGAGTGTCGGGGCGCTGGGCATCGGCACGGATAAAATCTCGCCCCAATTGCCGGTGTGGATGGAAACTGCTTTTGGAAAAAACTCGTAGTTCGCTAGTTCTGGGCGGTCGTCGAAAATTGAAACAGCAAAATCTAATGACAGCGCGAGCGGCGCGACGGCTTGGGCGATGTGGCCGGAACCGGCGATCCACAAGGCGCACGGCGGCGTGATGGTTTCGGTGTAGAGCCAGTCGGCAAGGTTGAAGGTTGAAGGTTGAAGGTTGAAGGCGGACTCCAGGCGGACGATTGAAAAATCATTTTTCACGCCCCAAGTTTTTTTTGCGTCGCGCTGGGCCAGTTCGTTCCAGAATTGTTCGCCAAGCGTTTGCGCGTTGGGAATCAGCACGCCCAAAACTTTTCCGCCGCAGATCAAGCCGTCGTCCCAGCCGAAATCGTGATCGAGGACCAGTTCGAATGTCTCGGGCTTACCGGTCTTCAGTGAGTTCAGCGCCAGTCGTTGCGCTTCGGCTTCAAGACAGCCGCCGCCGAGCGTGCCTTTGATTTTGCGGTCAGGATAAAACAGCGCCTTCGCGCCGATTTTTTGCGGGCTGGATCCGTTCGCGCCGGTGATGATGCCGAGCGCGACGGGTTCATCGTTGCGGGCGGCGGCGGTTAGGGAATGGAAAATGGAATCGGCCACGTAATGAATTTAGCACTTCTGTTTGGATACTCACGCTGGCCGTTGATCCACCAGTTTCACCAGCAGGGGGATACTCGCCTCGGTTTCGTTGTCCAACCGCACATCCACGGAAAAGAGTCCCGGCTCTTCAAACTTCAATTGTTGGATGTTGATGATGAAATTGCGCGTGAGAAAATGCGCGTCGTCCGGCAACGCCACGGGCACGGGCAGTTCGATGGCTTGCATGATGGGATGGCCGTCGGCGTTGATGAAATTGAGCACCAGTTTGCGCGTGCCTTCGTCGCCGGGCATGAAGGTGACGCGCAGCGCGACGGCACATTGTGGATGGATTGCCGGCATCTGCGGCGCGTAAATAGTATCGAACGCGCCGAGCAGATTTAATTTTCCATTGTCATCCGTTGCCGCGTCGCAGAGCACGGCCACTTGAATATTCATGCAGGGAATTAAGGCACGAATCGAATGAATAGGCACGAAATTCTTTTCACGGAAAAACTTCGCTGGACGAATGGGCTGGCGGCAAATACAGTCGCCGTCGCCGCATGAACAAACGCGCCATCATCAACAAAATCACCGCCAAACTTACGGAAGAACTGGCGATCTATCTCCGCGCCGCCCAGTTTTCCCGCGCGGAAGCCACGCACGAATCCAACAAGGCCGAAAACAAATACGACACGCGTGGCCTGGAGGCCTCCTACCTCGCGCGCGGCCAGTCCAAGCAGGCGGCGGAACTGGAAGCGGCCATCGTGGAATTTGAGAAGGTGGGCGTGCGTAAATTTGCGGCCGGTGATGCGATCGCTTTGGGCGCGCTCATCGAACTGCAGCAAGGTGGCGAAAATATTATTTACTATCTCGGCCCGCGTGCCGGTGGGACCGAAGTGATCCACGATAAAAAGGAAATTCTCGTCATCACTCCGCAGTCACCGCTCGGCGAACAGCTCGCCGGGAAAAGAGCTGGCGATAAACCACAGATAAAAATTGGGAAAGAGTTGCGCGCGACGAAAATTGTGAGCGTGGAATAAATTCGGGGCACTCCGGCTTCCTCTCCCCTAACAGGGGCGAGGGAACTAATGCGCGATGATAACGCTCTCGGTCAAAATCACCGCGCCACGGTGCCTTCAATTTGTCCATGCGGCTCGTCCGTCGGCACGAACAGCTCGTTTTTATTTTCCAGACCGAACGGCGTGAGATTAATCAATAAGCAATGTTTATTGGGCATCGCGAGGTGAACCTTGGAGATTTCGGGGGCGACTTTCAACGCCGCCTCGCCCATCTGGAATAATGTGACTTGCACGGACGGGCTGAAATTTTTGGCGAAGGTCGCCAACATCGCCGCAAGAATTTTTTCATTCGTGGCGGAATAGTTTTTGGGTTTGCGGGTGTAAGTCCACGTCGCCTTAAGCTTGGTGGCGAAGATGCGGTCGCTCGTTTCCGGCAGCGTGGTGAACTCGTCGCGCAAAAAATTCTCGAAGCCGGAGCCGGTGGATTTTAGGATCAGCAAATCCTCGATGCCAGATTCGATCTGCGTCGCCTTTTTCGTGCAGATAATTTTCGCGAATGGTTTCGCCGGACTTTGCTCGCTGAACGAATGCGCGTGCGGCTTGCCACCGACCGGAATGCGTGCCCAGCAACGTTCGCTTAAATTGATCTCCACGCGTTTAACCTGCGGATAGGTCTTCAAAAAATGTTCGCCCAGCGCGCCGCCGAACTCTTCGTTTTCAGTGCCGAGTATTTTCTTGGCGAAAATATTGACGGTATTTTTCATCGAGTCCGTCGCCACGACGAGCCGGTTGTCTGACTTCGTGTAGGACGCGTCAAAATTGCCGGACAGGCCGACTTCAACGGCGAGTTCCTTGAGGGAATGTTGCTGGCCGTTGCGGGTGATTTTCATGACGCGCACGCGCGCCTTGCCATATTGATGTCGGATGAGTTTCATGTCGCTTTCCTTGTTAAAAATCCTATCTTAAACGCAGATTTAAGGATGACACGCCAAAAATTTCATGGCTGAAAATAAAAAAATTTCGCTCGCAGAATTGAACGCGCTGCCGCCAAAAGAGTTCGTGCGAATCGTCGGCCAGGTGTTTGAACATTCGCCGTGGATCGCAGAAATCGCCGGTGAACAAAGGCCATTCGCTGATTTTGAAAATCTCCAGCGCGCGCTATGTGAAACCGTGAAAAATTCCAGCGAAGAAAAACAGCTCGCCTTGATCCGCGCACATCCTGACCTCGTGGGCAAACTCGCGCTGGCCGATCAACTGACGCGTGAATCCACCAACGAACAGGCGAGCGCGGGACTGACGCAGTTGACTCCGGGCGAAGTGGCGTTGTTCCAAAATCAAAACGCCGCTTACAAAAATAAGTTTGGTTTTCCGTTCGTCATCTGCGCGCGGCTGAATAAAAAGGATGCGATTTTGAAAGGCTTTGAACGGCGTTTGAAAAATTCGCCCGCGCAGGAGATCAAAACCGCGCTGGAAGAAATTTTCAAGATTGCGGAATTGCGCCTGCGAGATTTAACTCAAGGATAATTTATGCCCGCCAAATTAAGCACCCACGTCCTCGACACCGCGCATGGCTGCCCGGCGTCGGGAATGCGCATCGAACTGTGGTCACTCGACGGCGAGGAGCGCACGCTCGTCGTCACCGCCAAGACGAATGCCGATGGCCGCACGGAAACGCCCTTGCTGTCGGCAGATGAAATGCAGACGGGCCAATACGAAATCATTTTCTTCGTGGGCGATTATTTTGCCGCCAAGTCCGCCAATCTTCCCAAGATTCGTTTCCTCGATAAAGTTCCGGTGCGCTTTGGGATTGCTGATGCGGGCGCGGGTTATCATGTGCCGCTGCTGTGCTCGCCGTGGAGTTACAGCACCTACCGCGGCAGTTGAGTGCCGCAGTTGAAAAATTATTCTTCGCCCAGGAGATGTTGCCGGGCCTTTTCCAGATGCGTTTCGCTGCCGAGCACCAGCACTTGATCGTTGAGGAGTAGTTCATCGTCCGGGCCGGGGTTGATGAGATTAATCCCGTTGCGTTCAATAGCCACGATGCTCGCGCCGGTCTTGGTGCGCAATTCGAGTTCGCGGATGAAACGGCCTTTGGCAGGCGATGATTCCGTGATGGCGAACACCAGCAGCTTGGCATCCTTCAAAAGATTTTGCAGCGGCGCGGGCGTGGCGTGTCCGGTCGGTAACGGCGTGGAGGCGAGCGTTTCCTGGATGGCATTCTGCGCCTTGGAATAAACTTTCACAAACGAGCGCCACAGCAGAAACGTCAGGCACGCGAGGATGAGCAGCAGCACGATGAGGATTTCTCCCGAAGGCAGCAGCGGCGCGCTCAGGGAAAATACCAGCACGCCCAGTCCCACCGCGCCCGCCAGCGGCACGGTGGTGGCGATAACGGCCTTAATTTCTTTCGCGCGCGCGGTGGATGGAAGTTGTTTCACCCGCAGTTCGGCGAGCAACATCCCCAGCGCTTCCAGTTTCCGGTAGGCGGCGATGATCATCGGCAGCGACAGGAACATGGCGCCGAACCAGAGCAGCGCCTTGAGGCTTAATTCGCCTAGCGGGGCCTGCTTCAGCCAAGCGGGATTCTGGCGCGCCAGAAAAACGACGCCGATGAAAACGCCCGCGATCAACATGGCGTTCAGCACGATTTGAAATGTCCACTTGCGGATGAATTGCCCGGCCATTTTTTTCTGCGGATCAGCGCCTTTGTGACCGAGCCATTGCGTGTAAAGTTCGAGCGAGTTGATAAATGACTTCGGTGCGCTGCGGCTGAACCGGGTCACGAGGCCGTCGGAACTTTTGATGAGATACGGTGTGAGCAGCGTCGTGATGGCGGACACGGTCACGGCGATGGGATAAAGAAATTTGCTCGTGACGTTGAGGTTCAAGCCCAGCGCGGCGATGATGAAAGAGAATTCCCCGATCTGCGCGAGCCCCATGCCGACGCGCAGCGAAGTGCGCGTATCATTGCCCGCAACGAAGGTTCCAAACGAGCACGTCAAAACTTTTCCGACCACGACGGCGATGGTGATGACGGTGATGGGGAGCCAGTATTGCACGAGCATCGTTGGGTCAATCAGCAGCCCGATGGCTACGAAGAAAATCGCGCTGAACATGTCCCGCACCGGCGCGATCAGATTTTCCACGAGGTGAATTTCCCGCGCCTCCGCAATTACCGCGCCGATGACGAATGCGCCCAACGCCATGCTGTAATGTAATTTCACCGCGAGCAGCGAAAAGCCGAAGCATAGCGCCAGCACCGTGATCAGCAGCATCTCGTTGCTCTTGAAGCGGGCGACGTAGGCGATGAGTCGCGGCACCAGCAATAATCCTAGCACCAATGCGACCACCAGAAAAATTCCCAGCCGACTCACGGTCTCCACCACTTCGCCGAAATGTAGCGAACCCGTCATTGCGATGCCGGACAGCAACGCGATGATGGCGATAGCCAAAATATCCTCCACGATCAGGATGCCGAAGATGAGTTCCGCGAAGCGCTCCTTGCTTTTACCGAGTTCCGCCAGCGCCTTGACGATGATGGTGGTCGAAGAAATGGAAAGCATCGCGCCGAGAAAAATACTATCCATCTTGCTCCAGCCGAACCAGTGCCCGATCTGATAGCCGATGCCCAGCATCAAGAGGATTTCCAGCGCCGCCGCGATGACGGCCGTTGCGCCCACGCGCCGCAGTTTGCCGAGACTGAATTCCAAGCCGAGTGAAAACATCAGCAAGATGATGCCCATCTCCGACAGCGTGTTGATCGTATCCTGATCGTGGATGAGCGGATACGGCGGCGTGTGCGGCCCGATGATCACCCCAGCGATGATATAGCCCAGCACCACCGGCTGCTTGAGCCG
>JANYFN010000235.1 GCA_025362675.1 Limisphaerales bacterium
ATCCGCGCGAGCGTCTTTTCTTTACCCAGCACTTCGAGCAAATGATACAAGCTCGGCCCGTGCGGTTGACCGGTGGTGGCGAGGCGCGTGGGGTGAATGAGGATGCCCACCTTGCCGCCGAGTTCCGCAGCGGTGGCTTTCAACGCGGCTTCGATACTGGCGGCGTCGAACTTTTCCAGTTTGGCAAACGCGTCGCGGAGTTTTTCCACGCGCGGTTTGTTTTCGGGCACGAACGCCTTCTTCGCGGCTTCGGGGTCGTAGCTGAAATCGTCCTTGAAATAAAATCCGGCGTAGGCGGGCAGTTCGCTGAAGGTTTTTATTTTGCCGCGACAGGTGTCGAGCGCGGCTTTGACGTAGCTGGTATCAAATTTATTTGTATCCACGCCGGCCTTGGCGAAGGCGTGAACGCCGAGTTCGTAGAAACGGTCGGCGGGGAGTTCGCGGCAGTATTCGCCTTGCAACCAAAGGAGTTTCTCCATGTCGAACTTGGCGTTGTGCCGGAGAATCTGCGGCAGGTCGAAGCGTTCGATGACATCCTTCATCGGCATTTTTTCCAAATTATCCTTGGGCGACCAGCCGAGGAGGCAGAGATAATTGTTCACGGCTTCGGGGAGAAAACCTTCGTCCATGTAGGTGGTCATGGATGCGCCTTTGTCGCGTTTGCTCATCTTGGAGCCGTCGCCGTTCAGGATGAGCGGGATGTGCGCATACTTGGGCGGCTCGACGCCAAACGCGCGGAAGAGCGCGATGTGCTTGGCGGTGTTGCTCAAATGATCTTCGCCGCGAATGACGTGCGTGATGCCCATTTCCAAATCGTCCACGACGTTGACGAAATGGAAAACAGGTTGGCCATCGCTGCGGACGAGCACCCAATCGGGATCAAGTTCTTCGCGGTCAGTGAGCGGTCGCAACACATCGCCGACGACGAGATCGGGAATGAGAATCGGTTCGCGCGTCATGCGAAAACGGATTGCGCCTTCTTTCTCGTAGGCGAGGTCGCGGGAGAGCAACGCCTCGACGCGCTTCAAATAATTATCCTTCCGCTGTGATTGGAAATACGGGCCGCGATCACCTTTGCTCGGGCCGGTGGCGTCGCCGGTGATGGGGCCTTCGTCCCAATCAAGGCCAAGCCAGCGGAGGCCGTTGAGGATGACATCCACGGCTTCCTGCGAATTGCGCGCGGCGTCGGTGTCCTCGATGCGCAGCACGAACGTGCCGCCGGTGTGGCGGGCGTAAAGCCAGTTGAACAAAGCGGTGCGCGCGCCGCCGATATGCAGGTAACCGGTGGGCGAAGGAGCAAAGCGAACGCGTGGTTTCATAATTATTTAGCCACAGATTTTCACAGATGGCCACAGATGAAAAACAAAAAGCGCGACGGTTTTCAGCGCACCGCGTGAAATTATTTTTCAACTGCTGAATTTTACCGCGACCGATTCATCAGCAGCAGCGTGGTGGCGGTTTCGTAAATGATGATCGTGGCCCAGGTGATGCCTATCCACAACATCGGCTCCTCGAGGGGCAGGCCGCAAAAACCGTTGATGAAGAGGCCGAGCATGTGCGGTTTTTGGAAGCCCCACCATTGATACGGCACGGCGATGGCCGCCTCCCAAAACAAACTGACGAGCAACATGAATAAAAAACAGAGACTGAACGCGCGCCAGTTGATGAAAGGTCGTGCGACGGGAAAGAAGACGATGCTCGGCGTTAGCGCGACGAGGGTGAGAAATAAAAAGTAGCCGGGAAATCCGGCGTGGTCGGCGTGCGGGGAATATTTTTTCCAAAGCCAGCCGGCGAAAAAAATCACGACCCCGAACACCGCCGACTCAATGTGAAACGAAAAGACGCGGCGCAAGCGAAGTTGTTTGCGCGCGGTGTCGTCCACGTTGTAGGCGGCGAACCAGAATTCATCGCCCCAGATATAAACGAGCAGCGTGGCCAGTGCGCCGAACAAATAGAAAAAAATTTCCTCGATCGGCAAAACCTTTTGCCAGCCGTCCGTGAACGACCAGCCGTAGAAATAAATTCCCAGCGCGGCGGCGTGGTTCGGAAATGTGAAGAAGGTCAGTCCGAAAAACGTGTCCAGGCAAAATCCGCCGAGCGCAACGAACAAGGTGGTGAGCCAGAAGGCGCGATTTTGGATTTTATTTTCGCGTCGACAGCCGAGCCACACTGCGAGGACGGCGACGGGAACGATGAATAACGACAGGCTCCACGTGTAGCCGTGCGGCGTGGGGTTGGTTTGAAAATCCACCAGCGCGCGCGGCTGGAAAACGGTGTTGAGCGTCAGTGCGAACGGCACGATCAAGACCAGGGCGATGACGATCAAGACGAGGTGATCGTTGGAAAATCTTTTTGGAGCCATACGCAAAGGGTGGTGTCAGCCGGAGATGAATTTAACCACGGATGGGCGCGGTCTGCAAACCGATTCAGATATTCATAAAATAGTGAAATCCCGCATAAAATAAAGCTGAATTCGCTCTAACTCGTCACTTTTTTTGGTTACTTTTCGGTGCTTTCACTGACAGTTTAACTGACAGTCTGCAATCAATCTTCATCCGGCATCATCACTGTAATGGCGGGTTGCGGGTCGTCCATGTCGAGTGCGCCACAAGTGGCGATTAGCTTCACCAGCTTGGCGGCGCGGTCGTCGTTGCGGACATAGAGCGCGAACGGCAAGCGGTCTTGTCCCGGCGCTGCCTTGCGGATGGCAAAGCGGAGCATCCAGACAATATCCCAAAGCCTTCCGGCTTCATCCTGCCCGCTCACATTCGGCGGGACGGTCACATAAGCGTCAAAGGCGGTGCGGGTGATAAACACCGGAAAGCGGATGCCTGCTTCGCGGGCGGTGGTTGAAACGTCCACCTGATAGCCGTCTTCGAGGGCTTGTTTGCGGGTGTAGGCGTAAATGATGTTTTCCATAAAAATCTCCTGAAATGATTGGGTTGAAATTATTTGATGTGGCAATAAACAGTGGTGTTTTCTTCGACCTTGGTGGTGCTAATCATGTAGCCAAGCCGATTTATGAAGTGGAGGCCACTGACGAGGTTTAAGCTGCTGCGTTCGCCATCTAGCACTGTCCAGATGGTTTGCGGGTCTTGGCTGATAACAAATTCCCGCTCTTTGCCGTGGGTGTCAAATACGCCGCCGTTGCCAATGAGTTGCCACGCTGATGGGGTCATGTGGTTGGGCAGAAATTCAAAGGCTTTTTCGAGTTCGTCTTCTGTCATTTCGATGTCTGTATTCATGTGAAGTCTCCTATTTAAGTTTTCGGGCTGCGCCAATCGCGGCCTGATGGCACTAAAAAGAAGTCACGGAAAGCCGGGGTGAAGCGAACCGGGCAAACGGAAAATTGGGGGAGACCTTTAGGGGGAGCTGATTATCCGCTTGCGCGGACGGGCGGGGACTTCAATGTGCCAATCAGAAAGGCTGCGTTGGCGTTGGCGGAATTTAGTGGAAACGAAAAATGCTATTTACGAAATACCTTAACAACCATGATTCATGATCCCGACGCTACTTCCCTCCATACAGAAGTAGAGCTTTGATTTTGCTCACGCAGCGGTCAGCGTTTTTGGTTAGGTCGTGTTCCCAGATACGAAGCACCCGCCAACCTTGACTGCGAAGCGTTTTAGTCACAAGTCGATCTCGAAGCGAGTTGCCCGCGAGCTTCTTTTTCAAAAATGGCCGGTTGTTCACCGGCAAATTGAAATGCTTGGGGCATCCATGCCAGAAACAGCCATCAACGAAAACTGCAATGCGCTTTTGCCGAAAGGTGAAATCAGGTTTTCCAAACAGTCGCTGGCGTCGTCGCCAGCCAATGATGCCGTGAGCGCGAAAAAGTTTGGCAAGGGCAAGTTCAGTGTCTTTGTTGCCGTGTCCGCGAATGCGGGACATGACTTGCGAGCGTTT
>JANYFN010000240.1 GCA_025362675.1 Limisphaerales bacterium
AACGGCTTTGGCGCGTTCACGTCGGCGTTGAAAAAGCGCCATGACTTTTTTCACGACCAAGGCTGCCGCCTGTCCGATCACGGCATGAACCATTGCTTCGCGGATTTTTGCAGCGAGAAAGTTGCCGCCGGAATTTTTGACAAGGCGCGCAAAGGCATTGCCGTCACCGCAGAGGAGTATTCGCAATTCGCTTCGTTCATGATGTTGTTCTTCGGCCATCTTGACGCCAAGCGCGGCTGGACGAAGCAGCTTCACCTTGGCGCGCTCCGCAGCAACAATACGCGTTTGCTCAAGCAGCTCGGCCCCGACACGGGCTTTGATTCCATCGGCGATTTTCCGCAGACGCAATCGCTCGCCGCGTATCTGGACAAACTGGATTCGGAAAATTCTTTACCCAAGACAATCATCTACAACTTGAATCCGGCGGACAATTACGCCTTCGCCACGATGATCGGAAATTTTCAGGACGGCACCATTCCTGGCAAAATCCAATACGGCTCCGGCTGGTGGTTTCTCGACCAGAAAGAGGGCATGGAAATGCAGATGAACGCGCTGTCAAACCTCGGTTTGCTCTCGCGTTTCATCGGCATGATCACGGACTCGCGTTCGTTCATGAGCTATCCGCGTCACGAGTATTTCCGCCGCACGCTCTGCAACCTCATTGGCAAAGACATTGAGAACGGCGAAATTCCGAAAGATGAAAAGCTCGTCGGCCCGATGATCAAGAACATCTGCTACGAGAACGCGAAGAACTACATGGCGTTCCCCGGCGTGAAGTGAGGGCGTGATGCGCGACGAGTAATGCGTGAAAAAACGGTGGATGCCGCCGGAATTTTTCACGCATCACGCATCACTCGTCAGAGCTTCAGTGCAATAATCTCAATGCGGTTTGCTCAAAATCCGCGTAGCCCAACCGCGCGTTTTACCGCATCTTCGGCGGACACCAAAAATGAGATTCACCGCGTCCTTGCTGTTTTGTTTGCTCGCCGGCCGTTTGCTGGCGCTGCCCGCTTTTCCCGGCGCGGAAGGCGCGGGCGCGAACGCGCGGGGTGGACGCGGCGGCACGGTGTTTCACGTCACGATCACGAATGACAACGGCTCAAGTTCACTCGCGGGCAGTTTGCGCCAGGGTGTGAGCGTGGCGAACCGCACCGTCGTCTTCGATGTCTCCGGCACGATCAATCTCGCGTCCGATCTGAAGATCACCGTGAGCAATTTGACCATCGCCGGGCAGACTGCGCCGGGCGACGGCATCTGCATCAAGGGCCGGTCGCTCATGATTGAAAACACGCACGACGTGATCGTGCGCCATCTGCGCTGCCGGGGCGGCGACGTGAATTGCTCCTCGTTTCAAGGCGACTCGTTTGATTTCGTGAACGCGACGAACGTCATCGCCGATCACATCTCCGCGACGTGGAGCGTGGACGAATGTTTTTCGCCGACGTGGTCCACGAACGTGACGGTGCAGTGGTGCCTGATCGCGGAGAGCATGAACAATTCCTGCCATGTGAAGGGACAGCACGGCTACGGCACGCTGATGCGCTACGGTAACGGCATGGTGAGCCTGCACCACAATCTTTACGCGCACAACTCCAGCCGCAACCCGCGTCCCGGCGACAGCATGAAACTCGATTTCGTCAACAACGTCGCCTATGACTGGGGATTTTTTTGCGGCTACAACGGCGATGACACGCCGGACAATCTGGCCAACGGCGGTCTGTATTTCACGAACATCCTCAACTACGTCAGCAACTGTTTTGTGGCCGGGCCAAATACCAGCAGCCATCAGAGCCTCGCGTTTGATTCCGGCGTCACGAATTCATTGCAGTGCCAGATTTTTCAGGCGGGCAATTACATGGACAGCAATAAAAACACTTTGCTCGACGGCGGCGACATCGGCTGGGCGTCGTTCGCCGCGCCTTACACGCAGCTCGGCAGCCGTTACGCTGCGTTGCCAGCGATCACCACTGATCCGCCGCTCACCGCCTACGAACGCGTGCTGGCTTTCGTGGGCGCGTCGCTGTCGCGCGACGCGGTGGATGCGCGCGTCATCCGCACCACGCGCGCCCACACCGGCAGGATCATTGACTTCATCACCACGAGCAGTTTCACCGGCGATTATGTCACCAACACGCTTCCTTACACCTACACCACCAACTCCGGGACGGGAGTCATCACGACGAACTATTACGATTACATCGGCGTGAATCCGTGGCCCGCGCTCGTGACGCTGACTGCGCCGCTCGACACCGATCAGGACGGGATGCCCGACTACTGGGAAAAAAATCTCGGCCTGAATCCGGGCGTGGCGAACAACAACCATACCAACACCAGCGGCTACACCGACCTCGAAGACTATCTGAATTTTCTCAGTGCCTCGCACAACTTTGGCCCGGTCAACGCGACGAATTTCACCGACCTCCGCGTGCTCGCTGGCAACGATACGAATCAAATTTTCACCGTCGCCAATCCGACGAATGGCAGCATCACGCTCGCGCCGGACGGCCTCACCGCGCGGTTTCTGCCCGCGACCAATTTCATCGGCCTTGCCTATTTCACTTTCAGCGCCACGAACGCCGTGAACCATTCCGCGTTCGGCCCGGAACTGGTGACGCTGTTCATCACGAACCTTCCGCCCGTCATCGTCGCGCAACCCGCCAGCACCACCAACGCACCCGGCAGCGCGGCGCAATTTTCCGTCGGCGCGGCCAGTGCGAATTTATTTTTCCAGTGGCGGCGCAGCGGCACCAACTTGCTTAATAGCGGCAATGTCTCCGGCGCGACCAACGCCACGCTCGTCCTCGCAAACATCAGCGCGGCGGACGCGACAAATTATCTCGTGGTCATCACGAATTTCTCCGGTGCCGTCACCAGTTCGCCCGCCGCGCTCGTCATCGTCGCCGCCGTGAACACGCCGCCAACGCTCGCGGCGATTTCCGACCGCACCGTCATAGCGGGCGTGACCGTGACGTTCACCAATTCCGCGAGCGACACCGATGCGCCGCCGCAGACGCTGACCTTTTCCGGCCTAAATTTTCCGACCAACGCCGCCGTGAATTCCAGCAACGGAATTTTTAACTGGCGTCCTGTCATCGCGCAGGGCGGCGTCACGAACAGTTTGAAAATCATCGTGACCGACAGCGGCTCGCCGAACTTGAGTGCCACGCAATCGTTCACCATCGGCGTGCTGAATCCTGTGCGCCCGCTGCTGGTGCCGGGGCCGTTCACCGCGTCGCAGTTTGGTTTTTCCGTGACCGGCAGCCTCGGCCCGGACTACCTTATCCGTGTCTCGACGAACCTCGTGAACTGGACGCCGCTGCTCACGACGAATCCGCCCGCGCTGCCGTTCGGCTGGAAGGAGTCCACCGCCGATGTTCCGCAGCGGTTTTATCAAATCCTGCTCGGCCCGTAACCTTGAACGTCTGCTTTCGTCCTTAAGTTCACACATGAAAAAATCCACGTCCGTTATTTTGCTCGGCCTTGTTTGCGCTGGCCGGCTGGCCGCCGCTGAAACAGTTTTTAACGTCCGCGAACTCGGCGCAACCGGCGACGGCAAAACGTTTGACACCGCCGCGATTCAAAAGGCGCTCGACGCTTGCAAGGAAGCCGGCGGCACGGTGGAGTTTCCGGCGGGAAATTATTTGAGCCAGCCGCTGAAGATTTATTCCAAAACGACTTTTCAACTCGATGCCGGTGCGACGTTGTGGGCCAGCACGAACCAGATGGATTTTATGAAGACGCCCGGCGACTGGCTGGCGAAGGGCGCGAGTTTCATCCCGTTCATCAGCGGGAAAGATTTGGCTGACGTGACGTTTACCGGCGCGGGCGTGATTGATGGCAACGGTTCTGTTTGGTGGGGCGAAGCGGAAAAGGCGCGCCAGAAAAAATCCGGCTACACTTTGCCGCGCCCGAACCTCATCGGCATCGAACGCTCAAAAAATTTGCGCTTTGAAAATATCACGCTGCAAAACTCGCCTAAGTTTCATCTCGTGCCGAGCGATTGTGATGACGTGGTGATTTCCAACGTGACGATTCTCGCGCCGGAACGCGCGGCGAACACGGATGCCATCGACCCCAGCGGGCATCGTTACCTCATTACGCATTGCAAAATCGATGTCGGCGATGACAACATCGCGATCAAGGCGGGCAAGAAAAATTCGGACGGCAGCTTTCAGAGCGAAGATTTCAACATCACCGACTGCACGTTTCTGCACGGCCACGGCATGAGCATCGGCAGCGAAACTGTCGGCGGCGTGCGGAATATCACGTTGCGAAACTGCACGTTTGAGAACACGGAGAACGGCATCCGCATCAAGTCGGACACGCGGCGCGGCGGCGTGGTGGAAAATATTTTCTGCGACAATATCACCATGAAAAACGTGAATCCCGCGGTCACGTTGACCTGTGTTTACCAAGGCACTTCGGCGGGTGACAAAAAAACGGAAGGCACGCAAACGAATTCCGCGAGCGGCGGGAACCTTCCGGTTTTTCACCATATCCGCATCAAGAACCTGACGGCGACGTGTCCGAAGGCGGCGGGCTTGATTTTAGGATTGTCTGAAAGCTGCATTGAGAACGTGATTTTGGAAAACGTGAACATCACCGCTGCGAAACCGTTCAGCATCACTCATGCGAAACGCGTGAAGTTGGAAAATGTTTCCGTCACCGTGCCGACGGGCGAGCCGTTCAAATTGGAGGACGCGGAAGTGTCTGGCCTACCGGTGGCGAAGTGAACTTTGTTATCCCGATTCAAAATGAAAAATGATCTCGTTCGTGCCGTGCGCTTGATTTGCCTCTCAGTTTTATTATCCGCGCCCGCGCTTCACGCCGAGGTGCCGGAGTGGAAATCAGTGCCGGAAATTTTGGCGCGGATCGTGCCGCCAAAATTTCCCACGCGTGAGTTTGACATCACCAAATACGGCGCGAAGGCGGATGGGAAGACAGATTGCTCGGCGGCGATTGCGAAGGCCATTGCCGCGTGCGCCAAAAAAGGCGGCGGCCGCGTGGTGGTGCCAGCGGGAGAATTTTTGACGGGGCCAATTCACTTGTTGAGCAACGTGGATTTGCATCTAGCAGCGACGAATTCCGTTTTGAAATTCAGCACGGATCCAAAACAATATTTACCCGTCGTAGCCACGCGGTTCGAGGGAATGGAATGCTACAATTATTCCCCGCTGATTTATGCCTACGAGCAGCAGAACGTTGCGATCACAGGTCTCGGAACGTTAGATGGACAGGCGGACGAATCTAACTGGCTCGCGTGGAAGGGACAAAAAAACGCGACCAACGGAACGCAGCGGGTGGCGCGGGCGCGGCTCGATAAAATGAACAACGACGGCGTGCCGGTGTGCCAGCGCGTTTTTGGCGAAGGTGATTTTCTGCGCCCGCCGTTTGTGGAATTTAATTTGTGCCGCAATGTTCTGATTGAAGGCGTAAAAATCCGCCGCTCGCCGATGTGGGAATTGCATCCGCTGCTTTGCACGAACGTCATTGTGCGCGGCGTGGACATCAGGTCGCACGGCGCGAACAACGATGGTTGCGATCCGGAAAGCTGCACCGATGTGCTGATTGAGAAATGTATTTTCGATACGGGCGATGATTGCATCGCCATCAAATCCGGCCGCAATCGCGATGGCCTGCGCATCGCCATCCCTTCGCAGAACATCATCATTCGTGATTGCACGATGCGCGACGGTCACGGTGGCACGACGATTGGCAGCGAAATTTCCGGCGGCTGCCGCAACGTATTCGTGGAGAATTGCGAGATGAGCAGCCCTGACCTCACCTGCGCACTGCGATTGAAATCCAACGCCATGCGCGGCGGCGTATTGGAAAATATTTTCATGCGCAACATCAATGTTGGCCTGGTAAAAGACTCGGTGTTGCAGATTGATTTTCTTTACGAAGAAGGTGCGAAAGGCGAGCAAAAGCCCGTCGCCAAAAATGTGGTGATGGAAAACATCAAGGTGGCGCAGACACCACGGGTGTTGAACGTGCGCGGCTTTCCGGCGGCGAGCATCCGTGATGTGCGGATTTACAATTCCAGTTTCGAGCAGATCAAGAAACCCGACCAAGTCATTGAGGCGGACGTGAAGCTGGTGGATTGTTCGCTGGAAAACGTAAAGTGAATTACCTTTTATAAAATTCGTGAAAAAAATCGCCGTCAACCTGTTGTTTGCCGCAGGAATATATTTCGTTACGCCGGCCTTTGGTTACATAACTCCGACGTGGCCGGTCATCAACACGAACAACATCGTCAACGTCACGAGTTACGGCGCGGTCGGCGATGGCGCGACGGACAACACGCTGGCGATTTCCAATGCGATTGTGAAGGCCGCTGCCGGTGGCACGACGAACGGCGCGGCGGGCGGCACGGTGGAAATTCCGGCGGGAATTTTTTTGTCCGGGCCGATCGCGCTGAAAAGCAGCATCAATCTGCAAGTGGATGCCGGCGCGATTTTGCGGATGCTGCCATTCGGCACTTACCCGGGTTCAGCCAATGCCAACGGTGCGTCCATCAATTTCATCAGCGCGAGCAGCGTGAACGATGTGGCGATCACTGGCGGCGGCGCGATTGATGGCCAAGGCTCGCCGTATTGGCACGCGCTGGATACGAATTCTGCATTTCTCCGGCCCATCATGGTGCGCTTTCAAGGTTGCAGCCGGCAGTTGATCCAGAACGTGACGCTCTCCAATTCGCCGATGTTTCATCTGTCGTTCAGCAGCAGCAAGGGAAACATCACGGTGCAGGGCGTCACGATTTTTTCGCCGTCATCCAGCGCCAGCCCGCAGCCGTCGCATAACACCGACGCGTGCGATGTGAGCGGCACCAACATCCTCGTGCAAAATTGCAACATCAGCGTGGGCGACGATGATTTCACCTGCGGCGGCGGCACTTCGGACGTGTTGCTCACCAATAACGTCTATGGCAACGGCCACGGCATTTCCATCGGTAGTTACACTTCGCCCAGCGTATCAAACATCACCGTCATCAACTGTTCCATCACTGGCGCGGACAACGGCATCCGCATCAAGTCGGACAACGACCGGGGCGGTCTCGTGCAAAATATTAATTACTTCAACATCGCCATCACCAACGTGCATTTTCCCATTCAGATTTACGCGTATTACAATCTGGTCGGCACGCCCAGCAGCATTTCGCCTTACTACGCCGCCACGCAAGCCGTCGCCGCCGTGACCACCACCCCGACGTTTCGCAACATCAGCTTCAGCAACATCACTGCCACGTCCATCAGCGGCTATCCCATCGGCATCATCTGGGCGCGCCCGGAAATGCCCGCGACGAACATTGTCTTCAAAAATGTCAAAGTGACCGGCGACCGGAATTTTTGCCTCTACAACGTCAGCGGCGCGCAGTTCATTGACTGCAACCTCAAGCCGTCATCCAGCACCACCACCTTCGCGCTGTTCAATGCGCAAGCCGTCATCACTAACAGCGCACCGACGAACACGCTCTTCACTTTCGACGGCCTGACGACCAATGGCTACGGCAGTTCGCTCGCATTTTACAACGCGTTCGGCTCGTTGAAAAACACCAACGCTTTTGACGACGGCCCGCTCACGCTATCCGCCAGCACCTTCACCGTGAGCAACAGCCTGACGCTATTCCCGAACACCGTTTTAAATTTCACGCTCGGCACCAACCCGGCGAAACTCGCGGTCGTCGGCAATCTTTCGCTCGGCGGCACGAACAACATTTTCGCCAGTGCCAGTTTTACCAACGGCACTTACCTGCTGATGACTTACACGGGCACGTTGAACGGTTCGCCACCGTTTTTGGGCGCAACACCGCCGGGTTATAATTACGCATTCAATACGGCCACGGCGGGACAGGTCAACTTAGTCGTATCAGTCCCCGCTCCGGCTGCGCCAACAAATCTCGTGGCAACTGCAACTAATCTACAGATCAATCTGAAATGGAATACCGTCAGCGGCGCGGCGAGTTATAATTTAAAACGCGGCACCGCGAACGGAATTTATCCAACGATTTTCAGCGGACTCACCACGACGAATTATTTCGATGCGAGCGTGACGAACGCAGTGAATTATTTTTACGTTGTCAGCGCGTTGGCCGGGCTTGAAAGCACGAATTCATTGCCGGCCAGCGCGGTTCCGCTGCCGTCCAAACAGCCGACAAATCTGGGGCTGCAAGTGACCGCACCCAATCAAATACAGCTTTCGTGGCCACAGGATCATCTCGGCTGGCGGTTGCAAATCCAGACGAATGATTTGAGCGCAGGCCTCTCGACGAATTGGGCTACGGTGGAAAATTCTATAAATGTGATTTCCACCAATATCCTTATCAACCCTACGAATGGCGGGGTGTTTCTGCGTCTCGTCTATCCTTAAAAGCAAGCAGATACAAACTTCAGACAGACACCTGGTTTAAGGGAGGACACAGCTTACTAATTGTGGAATTCACCTCTACCAAGCTTGCTTAAAAACCTTCAGTGCTGCTTAGGCGAGGCGATAAACACGTTCTATTGCAGTTTGATCCGATAGAACTCTTGCAACGGTGCCATAGAATTGGTGCGAGGGGACGCGGCTCCGATTACATCATTCCAGAAACCGCTGAGGTTAGTAGCCGATTGAAGAGTGCCGACGGGCCAGCTCAAAATAATTCTCCCTCCCAACACCTGAGCCGTAATGCGGGCCGGCGGATTAACGGTCACAGTTGTCGCCGCCCGAGTAGAGGTGCAACCGCCAGCGGTAGCCGTCACACTGAACTGTCCAGATAAATTCGTGGAAGCATTGACGATCGAGGGATTTTGATTGGTGGAGTTAAAACCGTTCGGACCGGTCCAGTTAAACGTCGCGCCCGGAATACTCGCAGCCGCGAGGTTCAAGGTCATGCCCATCCAGACCGGGCCATTATTGCCAACCGTCGGCGCAGTTGGCGGCACGCAGACGGGCGTTGTGCTGACAAACGTGGAGTTAGTGCTTTCGCAACCAAGAATTACAGCGGAGACGACATAGAAATAATTCACTCCATTCGTCAATCCTATGTCGGTGTAATTGGTAGCCGCCAGTCCGGTGGTTATAGCGGTGTAAGGACCGCCACTAGCCGACGCTCGCTTCACGTTGTAAGTCGCACTAGCTAAGGAATTCCAAGTCAGACTAATTTGGGAAGTTCCGGTGGCAGGTGTCAAACCCGTGGGAGCCACCGGTTGAGCTAGAAGAATTTCAATGCCGCTAACCCGCGCATTGTCTGTGACGCTGACATATTGGACGACAATTTGCCCGCCAACAGCCGTGACCGTGAATTCCTGAATCAGCGCCTTATTCGCGGCTCCGACGAGAGCAATGATATCGCAGTTGGTAAGGACTTGAGTGCCATTGATGAGGACGTTGAATCGGCGTTGTCCAACCGCCGTCCAGTAGGTCTCGACATTGTGCAATCGCACCTTGTAACTCAACCCGGAGCTCAAACCGCCGAAGGTATAAGTGAAGTTCCCAAAGCGTTCTGCTTGGTAAACCTCCGGCGGTGCCGGTGCGACCAATCCAGAAGTGTCGATAGCGGCCGTGGACACCGATCCGATAGTGCCACCGGCAGCATAAGCTGTATCTAAAACGAAATTGCCAATTGGATTACCGCCTGGCTTAACGGCTAGCGCGGAGGCGCCGAGGACTACGGCCTGCTCGCTAGAATTCGTGCTCCCGCCAACGGAGTTAGTAGCCGAGACGACGTAGTAATAAGTCGAGCAATTCGCCACCGCAGTATCGGTATAGCTGACCGCAGAGGAATTAGCGATCGTCGTATAAGGTCCGCCCGCAACCGTAGCCCGTTTGATGTTGTAGCTGGTAGCGCCGGCAGAACTATTCCAATTCAAATAAACTTTCGCGCTGCCTGGGCTGGCGGTCAAACCAATGGGTGCGTTTGGCGCTGTGGGAGCAACCACTACGGGAGTATAAACCCGCACATAATCCACCAGCATTTGTTGGGGGAAAACAGTGGTTCCATCGGGATTACCCGGCCAGTTACCACCAACCGCGACGTTCAAGAGCAGAAATTGCGGCAGCGTAAATGGCCAAGTTCCGCCGGGCGGAAGATTAGTCGGCGAAGCTGTAAAATAAAGATTAGTGTCCACATACCATTTCATCAGGTTCGTGGTCCATTCCACGGCAAAGACGTGGTAGTCATCCGCTAAGACTCCAACTGGCAGCGTATAGTTTCCACCCACTCCCGCGCCTCCGTTATAGTCACCGCCAGACTGTGGCCCATGAATTGTGCCATAAACTTTGGCTTGCTCGCTGGCCTTGCCTATGTTTTCCATGATGTCAATCTCCCCACAGCTAGGCCAGTTGACTGAATCAATATTAGCGCCGAGCATCCAGAATGCGGGCCAAATTCCCTGACCTTTCGGAATTTTAATTCGCGCCTCAATACGACCATAAGTCCAGGACCATTTACCCTTGGTCAACATGCGGGCGGACGTATAGTTGCGAGCAATGTTATCGGAACCAGTGTAATTTTCCTGCCTGGCTTCGATCACCAGTTGGCCACCTTCAATGCGGGCGTTGTTAGTGCGACTTGTATAGGATTCGAGTTCATTATTACCATAGCCACCACCGCCGATGTCATAGCCCCATTTTGAGGAATCTGGTGAACTTCCGTATGGCTGGGAAAATTCGTCGTTCCAGACCAATTGCCAGCCAGGAATAGAAGGAAGATTACTTATAGTGATGCTGACCACCGACGAGGTCGCACTGTTACCATTACTGTCTCGCACGACCACCTTTAAGGCGTGCGCGCCAAATGTTGCCCCGGTCACAGCATAACTATAAGGAGGCGTGGCATCGTTGCCTAACAGCGTGGCACCGTCGAAGAAATATACGTTAGTAACTATGCCAGGGCTGACGGTAGCCGTGGCATCAATCGAATAGTTGGAGATCACCCCTGAGCCGTTCGCCGGACTTGTGATAGATACGGTCAGCGGCGAGGCAGACACGATCACACCGAGATTGTCATAACCGATTTGGGAAGCCGTTCCCGCTACCGGCACGACCTTGATGCCCGTCGCTGCCGCGTTCAGCGTGACGGGAAAGGAATAAGTTGCCCAGGAGGCGGTCTGTGAGCTGGCCGGTATGTCGCCCGTGTCGCTCAGTAAAGATCCGCCAGCCCACGATTCGATTTTAAGTTTACCAATACCCGTGCCGGCAATGTTCTTCATATCCATGACAAAGGTGTAAGAGCCACCCGCGACGAGCCCATAGGAAGAAAGGGTGAGAGGAGCCGTATCACCACCAACCCAAATACCCCAACCGGAGGAATTATTCATGATCCCGTAACCGCCCGGGTTACCCCCGGAGGTTGGGTAACTGTAGGTGGTGGTGCCGCCGCCGAATACTTCAACCCAGTTTGTTCCGCCCGGCAAACTGAAATTACCATTCGGAAAATAGTTGGTTACGGCAGCGTTGGCAAAACCCAGCATCATGAACACGGCTAGAATGAGGCTTATTTTCTTCATAGAATTGATTTGCTGTCGGTTAATTGTTTTTTGATTCAACCCATCTTGAACATACCAGAACCACCCTGTTTGTCTTGGACCAGTATTCATAACGATTTCAAAAATTTTACAAGAGCGGCGCGATCCGCAGCTGACATAGTCCGGAAAATCTCCTTTGAAACCTCAGCTTCACCGCTATGCCAGAGAATCGCTTCTTCGAGAGTCCTGGCCCGTCCGTCATGAAGATAAGCTTCACCGCCACTTACCCCCGCGGTCAAGCCAATGCTCCACAGCGGCGCAGTTCGCCATTCGGAACCGGCAGCATTTCCTTCACCCAGATTGTCCGCCAGGCCGCTTCCCATATCGTGTAACAATAGATCAGTGTAAGGATGAATGGTCTGATTGCGGAGCTCGGCCATGGGATGATAGGCGCTGGTAGTCAGGGTGGGCACGTGGCATTTCGCACAGTTGGCACTCGCGAAAATCTGTTCACCTTGTAATACTTGAGCATTAGTTAAATCTCGCCGCGCACTGACTCCAAGAAATGCGATATAGCGCGTCATTTTATCGAGTTCATCATCGCTGAGTTCAGGTGGGCCGCCCGTAGTTTCACCGTCGAGAATTGGGAATATTGAGGTCGTCACCCCCATATCAGTATTAAGTGCGCCAGCGATCTGATGGCTGATGCGCGCCTTCCCGCCTTTATAAGTAAAACGTCCAAGCCGTTGCTGGCCAGTCTGCGGGTCTAACACAGTTTGAACGCGTCCGGAGATGCCGTCCATGTTTGTATCGCTAGGATCAGCCAAAGCCATAATGGTGCTTTCGCCAACTGCCTCCAGCAAACCGAGACCTACTAGTGGCGGCGCTATTCGCACGGAGTAAAAAGTCGGGGTTATGCCGGAGAAAGTATAATTTGGTTTTTGTAACGAATAACCTGTGTTATCTCCGTATTGCCCGCTAACGATGGTATAGCTAGCAATCGTTGCGCTGCCTTCGACTGAACCCACGGTGACCTGCGGTTGTAACACCGAACCAAGTAGTGGATGTCCGGAACCGTTCGCATCGCTACCCACCTTCACTACGGATTGGAGCATCGGCGCGCCGATGGCGGATGGGAGCGCACGTCCGTTGTTAACGTGGCATGCGACGCAACTACGATTGATAAATTTTGGTCCGAGCTTACCGACCTGCTCAGTGTAGATCGGATTATCCGGTTCCGAATGTGTGCCGTCGCCAAAGTCCGTATGATGTAATCGCCGCCCCAACATGAACTGCTGTCCGTTCCTAGGCGAGATGTTGCCCGCCATCTGTTTAAAACGATGCTCCGGCTCATTCGAGTATTGATACGGCAATGTGGTTTGGCCGCCGAGCCAGGCATTCGTGGGTAATGGATAGGAGTCTAGACTCTGGTTGACGCTACCCATGATGCCGCCGTTGAAGCCCAAGTCCTGTCCTTCTCCCCACGGGACAATCCCTTGTCCGACAATGTAGAGCAGCACGGTGCCGTAGTAATTGTTGCGACCGTGTCTTGGCGCATTCAGGAACTGGCTGATCTCAACCTCGACACGGTCGCCATTAGTCAGCGGACGGTTGCCGAACTGGGCATTCTGACTAATGGTGGCGCTATAATTGTAATCAATTTCCCCAGCGGTGGCGGAGGCGTTTGTAGAGACGAGGGTCGCGATCTGATTATTATTGTATTGGGCCACGGTAGTGATGCCGCCGAAAAAAGTGCGGAACTCGGCGGGGTTCAACCGATCTTGAGTGGTGTAGTTAAACGTGATGCTCGTCCCACCTTTGGCTACGCGATCAATGATTTGAATATTCGCTACCCGCTGCTCCCAATACCAACTTAGGTAGTGGTCGTAGATATGAAAAACATCCTCACGCGCATGGCGGTCGCGCGCTCGGTCGGCTAAGTAGGTAATCCGATTCGTAGGCGTTTCTACTGTGGTCTCCGGCTCCAGTGGGGTGAAGGCATCGAAGAGCGCAACTATGCCTACATTCGAATCTGTCTGGGCAGAAATGGTAGCGTCAACCGCGAGACTTTGTCCGCTGGCAGTAACAGCGATGACTGCAAGGTAATACGTTTGTCCTGAAATCAAACCGGAGACAATGGCTGAAGTTACATTTCCCACGTCCACCGAATTAGTCAGGTTTAAACCATTAGTGCCATAGAAAACGCGATAACCAATGACACCGGCGGTAGGACTCGCCGTCCACGCTAGACCAGTAGCATTGGTGAAACCTGACGGTATGGTGTGCAAGTTAGTGGGCGCGAGCACCGAGACGATTTCAGACGGATTAGACAGCCCGTAAAAACGCTTCGGCTCCGCCAGATTTACGGGCAGGCTATTGGTGGCTCTGCCGTCCACACCAAATAAATTGGTAGCCACCGGTGTCCAAGTTGAGCCCGGCGCAACGTTCGTGGAGGTGAGCAACACGCTGGAAGTATTGCTTCCGCCGAGCCAGGCGAAGCTAAGATTTGTGCCTGACCTTACTACGCTGCCCGGAACAATCGTTGGTGGCACCGGCGGTGGCGGTGGCGGCAGCACATAAATGAAGCCATTTAGGTTGGTCACCGAAACCGTGTTCGTATTCGCTACCACTACGTTGACCGCACCGGGTGCACCTGTCGGCGTGGTTGCCGTAATATTGGTTGAACCCGTCAGCGTGATGCCGGTTGCGGCATATTGGCCCAAATTTACCATGACTCCGTTCAGGAAGTTGGAGCCGCTAATAGTTATAACCGTGCCACCATTGGTCGGTCCTGTTCCAGGAGTAACAGCCGTGATGACCGGCCCGATTGGTAATACGACACTGCCCCCACCAACCACATCGGCGTAGCTGTCGCCTACTCGAATCTCATCGGCGATGATGGCAAATCCGCCACCGGAATTTTGAAATCCAATCCCGGTAATTGTTCCTACATCAAATGTGCTGATACTATAAGTTGCCGCGATGCCAGGCGTTGACGAATTGACGGTGGGGTTGAGATATACCGTGATCGTATCGTTAGTGCCCGAAGTGTTGAAATCGATTTTGATCACGACTAAGTAGGGAGTCGGGCCATAGGTTCCCGCAAATGAACTGGCCAATGAAGTTGCGGCCTGGGTAGCAGTCCCAAAGGTATTTATAGAACCCAGACCCAGCCCCCCTTTGGTCCCCGAGATTGGCGCTAAACCATAACCAAAAAACAGCCCCGTTCCGCCGTTCGGAAAGATAACGCCACAATAATTTCCGCCGTTATTCCCGGTCAAATTGAACAGCAAGCTGATCCACTTAGTTCCGCTATTCAGTGGGGCGGCGAGATTCGCTACTTGCCGGCCACTCGTGGAATTTAATGAGTTATTAGTTACAGTGAGTCCGGTGTAAGTCAAACCGGAGACAATCGAGGGAGTCATTCCACACGCCCAATTGCCAGCAAACCCTGTCGCGGTGCTTGTGGTAGCATTTGGGATCGAAGTGCTGTAATTAAACGGCTCGTAAGCATTCAAGCTCGCATAACCACTGTTGATCCACGTGACGAGCAACAACAGTTGGCTTAGTAAGACTCCAAATAATTTCGGCGCGGCTGGGACTTTGCGTTTCATAAGGTTTATTTTTCGGTAGGCAATTGTATGCCTGCGATGATTGATTTGACCATGCCTGTGCGTTGGTGAATGGCGCGGCTATTCGCCTTATCCAAAGCCAACACCGCCTGCCGACGACGGCGGCGATCGGAATATTCAACTATCAGAAACGGTTTCGGCGCGAGCAGATACACCACCGGCACTTGGCAATAGGTGAACGCGAGCGCGCCAGCCTTGAGCCGGATTTTCTTCACGACGCCGGCGACATCGAGATAGGAAAAGTTGCTTGTCTGGGCGAGAAATTCAGCCAAACGCAAGAGCCGGGGTTGGAAATAAATTTGTCCGCCATGAACGCTCACGCCTAGTTCGCCGAAACGGCAAAGGATGTCTTCCTTCACCTGCCCGGTTAGTCCCGGCTGCCGGGCGCCAGTGTGCGCGGGGGTGTGGGAATATGGGTCCATTGGAAACGCGCCGTAGTTTTCTGGCGTCTTGAAATCACCAATGCCAGCGCGGATATCGTGATAACATTTCGCCAGCCGCTCGGCGACCGGTGAAGCGGGCGCAGAGAGAAATGATTCCTGCGCGGCGAGGAGCAACTTGGAAACCATGTGCCAATAGATGCAGCCTAAACCTTCGTAGCCAAAAAATGTTCCTGAGCGCCCGGTGAACGAACGATGATCGAACATCTTTTCAAACTGTGCGAGCACCGCTGCGGATTCGCGTTTTACTAAGGACGCGTAACCAGCGGCGGCCAGCTCGCGCAAAATCGTTTCCACATCGCCGGCGTTGCTGATGCGTGGATGGAAGTGACAGACACCCGTGGCATCTCGCTCAATCAACAAACGGTGGTCGTCGGCCAGGAGTTTTTGGAGCAACGGCGAGCGCGCGACGAAGGCCAGCGGTAAACAATTTTTCTCGGTAAAGCGCGGTAGTCGGCGGTCGGGATAGAGCAGATAGGAATGTTGGTTTGCCCGATAGATGGAACTTTGCTTAAGTGCCATCAGCAGATTGAGCGATTCAGTGGCGTTAAGAACATTCGCGCCCAGAATCGCGGCTTGGCCTTCCAGCATTTCGGGTAAGCGCCGCAGTGAAATCACGCCGCGCTCGCCAAACTCAGCTAGATTATAAGAATGATACAAACCATCTTGCCGTTGGTTGGTGCGAATCGATTCATCCGTCAAGATGAGCGCAACGCTGAAAAATTCTAGCAGCCGGGTTTTCGTCACGGCGGTTTTGCGACCCGCAGCATGACCCGCGTAAATCTGCCGGCGATACTTTTCCGCTGCGCGGCCCAACGCCTCGAGCATCTGGCGGCGTTGGGTGTCGCCGACTTTTTCGGAGCGATGGCGTTTGAGAATCTGCGTGGTGCGAGCGAGCCATTTCGCCACTTCGGCTGAGAGCGGCACCTCGTCCGCATTGAACGACAGGAATAGTTGCCGACAAAACGCCAGGTGCCGGCGCAGTTGATAGAGCGTCACCATCGAGACGCCGTTGCCGACGAGCGCGTTATTGGCGTCATTCCATTCCGGCCGCTGAGTATTGAGCCAAATGCCCGCGCCAGGAATGAAATTGGAAAATTTCGCGAGCAACGAAATGAGGAGTTTCTCGGTGAGGTTGACGTGACGCACGCGGCCTTGGCGGTCCCAAACGAGTTTGCCGTCGGCACCAACTTTTTGCACTCGCTCCCGCGTGAGTTGATCTAACTTTGAATCGAAGTTTACCGTCGCGCGCGGATTCGCCAGCAGTTCTGCATAGGGCTTGATACGATAGGGAACGTTCGCAAACGCAAAAATTTCGCGCGTGAGAAAATCGCGCAGCACCTCGGGTTGATGCCGTTCCAAGTTCTCCAGCAGCTTCAGTAAATAGATAATCTGATGATCGCCCCAATAACCGATGTGCGACCACGGGTCATGCGGCTCGGGCACTTCCCAGTCGATCCCATCACGCGTGACGCGATAGGGATTGTAGCCATCGGCGGTCGAGGCGTTGACGAATTTGCTGACCATGCCAGAGACGAAACCGGGAAAAGAAACTGCGAGTGCCTCCCAGTTTTGAAAAATATCGCGCCAGTTGCCCTCGTAATTCAAAACACGTCGGCCATCCGCGCCGCGCGTGGCGATGGCGAAACGGTTCCAGGGTCGGCTCGGATCGCCGTGCCGCCGGCTGAACGTGAGCGGGAGATATTCCTGACACAGCCGTTCCAGATCGGGATCTTGGGTCGCGCGGGCCAGGGTTAATACTCTTTCGCGTAATGCACCCGGGCCAAGTTTGCGAAAAAAGGCGGTGTGTCGCGCGGTAACCGCCCAGTTTGCCTTCCTTACAAACGCGCGCAGATCGGCGGTGTCAACCTGGTAGCCGTCGAAGAATATTCCCCCGCGCATCACGTTGAAAAGCACGTTGCTGAAATGCCGGGCGTCGCCCAAGGGCCGCGCCGATTTTTGCAAGCCGTCGGCGCGGGCCACGATGCGCCAGAGTTCCGTCGTGCCGTGCGCGATGTCCGCCGCGACTTTTTTTTGCAGCAATAGCGGGGAACGCAAGGCGCAGCGCAGATTGGCCACCGGCGCCGAACCTTGATTTATATCGGCGACTATAAGCCACTCACGCGACTGACCGGCGCGCAAGGTGAATTCAGATTCGACGAGATACGCGCCGCGTTCGGCGCGCACATCCGTTTCCGTTTTGAGCGGCAGGTCTTGACGAAAGTTTTGCAACTGCACGGAAGAGAGCAGCACATTACGCCGCTGAATACCGGCGGACCAAACGGTGGTGGCACGAAGTGATTCCGCCGGCTCCGGACGATCGACCGGTATCGAGCTTAATAGAAATAGTCCCAATCCCGATTCTGGCAGCAGTTCGTTTTTTTTGTAGGCGTCGATGAGCGTGCTTTTCTCCAGCTGAAACTGACTGCCGAGGCCACCGGGCAAAATATTTTGCAGCCCATCAAGCAAGCGGACTTTGACGGCGGCGGAACTCGCGAGCGAGGCTTTCCGCACCCAGCCAAATTGCTCGCTGCTGGCCCAGCCGGAGCGAAAGGTCAGGCCCAGATCAGCGTTGATTTCTTCAAAGATGATTTTGTTGCCGAGGAAATTTTTGTAGAGGTTGCGGCAAATCTGATAGCGGCCGCGCCCGCGTTCGGAAAATGGTTCCCACAAATATTTTTTGCCGCCCCGCTCGATGATGAGGATGGTCTTGGGGCCGGTGATCTCCGCCGAGTCATGAATTTTATCGTCCGTGTAATAGGGAAAAAGGGCGAGGTCGGGATTGCGCCGGCCAGCGGTCAGTGCGCCGTTGCTGGAGATAAACATCCAGTGATCGGCACTGCTGACGATGCTCAAAAAAAATGGGCGGAGCGCGTCACTGTTGGTGATCCGATAAAAATCTTCGCCCGCCACCACGACCTGCCCGCCTGAAATTTTTCCAACTCCCGACCGGAACGGATGGTTGCCGAGGAAAAGTTTTTTCATCCGAGATTATGGCCAACCTGAGTCATGGCTGCGATGCAACCGAGGCAGTTTTTGCCTCCACATAAAACGGAATGTTGGCGTGGGCAGCTTTTCCGTGACCGTCGAGCACATAGATGAAGAGCCGGTAAGCGCCGGGTTTGGCGGGGGCTTTGACTTGCGCCTCACCAGCGACGCCGCCCGAAACGAGCGTCGGGAAATGCTGGGGCGTGGTTTCAAAATCGCCGCCGGTGGACTGCGCCGCGCTTTCCTCCATGATGTCCCAGACATAGGTCAACGGAAGATTCGCGGGCGATTGCGCCTCAACTTTGGCCACGCAACTTTGGCCGGCATTCAAGCGCACACTTTGCTGGGCGGTCTTGCCATTCAGCTTGAAACTTTTCAGTTGCGGGCTGCGCCTCTCCGGCCAGCGACCAGTCCAGAGGTGCTGCATCACATCCACGGTTTCCGTGGACTCACCGGATGGAAGAAACAGGCCATACCACGTGGGCGTGCGCTCTTGCTTCTGGCCCCAAAGAAAAACATAGGAGCCAAGGCACTGATTCGTATCCGAAGCGATGGCGACATTATAGCGTTTGTCGTAAAGCTCTGCCTTCACCGTGCTATCATTTTCGATGGGCGCGCCCCACGCCGTCTTGCCACATTCCCAATGGCCAGTGGCACCCCATTCTGTCACCACATACGGCCCGGTCCAACCGGTATCGCGCAAGTAACGCGGCAGATTCACAATATCGGCATACGACTGAAAGCAAAGCAGGTCAAGGTCCGGCGCACGATTCTTGATTTCACTCACGAGTTCTTTACTGATGCCCGCCAGCGACGTTGTGGTCGGATGATTCGGATCCACTTGATGGATCATTTTTGAAATCTCGTTGACCGCATCCCAGACTTTCGGATTTTTCGAATTCAAATTCAATTCGTTACCAATGTCCCACATGAGCAGAGCGGGATGATCTTTAAATTGGAGCACCTGGGCTTTGATCGCGGCTAGTTGTTTGGCGACGTTCTCTGGATTGGAATAATCAAATCCGTGACGTTCCCGCGATATGTCCAGACCCAGCGTGACCAGCAACCCATTTTTGTAAGCGCGATCCAAAACTTGACCGCCGGTTTCGCGGCCGTTGTCCGTTCGCCAGGTGCGGAATGAATTTCCACCAGCTGCGGCTAACTTTTCCTGATCGCCGAATTCAAGCCCCGCACCTCTGATAAAAAAAGCTTTCCGGTTCACCAAAAGCTGCCAGCGTCCGTCGGTCTGCCGAACCTCCACCTTGGCGGGAGCCAACGCCTTGATGTCTGTTTGCGCTGTGACATTGCCGGCAACAACGGCGCAGCTCAACAGCACTAGCGACAACTTAATCGGAAAAAAATTTGTGCGATTCATATATTTATTTTGGGGTGGAAAGTTCGTTGCCAGCCAGCAGGCGTTCTAATTCCTCCAATGATTTGCCCTTGGTTTCCGGGATGACAAGCAAGACAAACACCAAGGCTGCCAATGCCAATAGACCGTAGCCGAGAAAAGTGCCAGCCGCGCCAAAATGCGATAGTTCCCACGGAAAAATCATCGTGACCGACGCGCTCACGACCGAGTTCCAGAAGCCAACGACCGAAATCGCCGCGCCCCGATAAGCGTTCGGGAAAATTTCTGAAAGCAAGACCCACATCACCGGCCCAAGTGAAATGGCAAACGAGGCGACGAAGCCGATGATGGCCAGCAGCACGAGCGACGCACTGATGTGCAATCCTGCCGTGGCCAGCGAATCGTGGAATAGTGCCAACCGTTCCGCGCCCAGTTTGTTGTCGAGGTGAGCGAGAAATTGTTTGTCCGTCGCGAAAACTTGCGAATCAAGTTTTTGGAGATCGCCGATGATCTCAGCCGGAACTTTGGCATCGCCCAGAACGGTGAAGGATTTTTCCGTGAGCTGATAATTGGAATTGTGAAACGCGCCAGCACAGGTCAGCAGCGAAATCGCCATGCCAGCGGTGCCGAGGACAAGGAGCGGTTTACGGCCCCAACGGTCAACCCACTTGATGGCGACAAAGGTCATGCCCAGATTGACGAGACCGACGATGATGGCTTGTTTGAAAGCCGCGTTGGTGCCCCCGCCAGCCTGAGAGAAAATTGTCGGCAGATAATAAAACACGGCGTTGATGCCGGTGATCTGCTGAAAAAACGCGATAGCGAGCGCGATCACCATGACGAACCGCATCTTGCGACCGAACAACGCGGTCACGCCAACGCCGGCGACGTGTTCCGACGCATTCTGGCGAACGCTACTCATTTCCTTCGCCGCATGTTCGGGTCCCGCCACCTTGGTGAAAATATGCAACGCTTGAGCTTCGCGCCCTTTGGTAAATAGCCACCGTGGACTTTCCGGAACAAAAAAGAGCAGGACAAAATACAGCACTGCGGGAACGGCTTCCACGCCGAGCATCCAGCGCCAGCAGTTATCGCCGAGGCTCAACAGAAAATAATTTGAGAAGAAAGAGGCTGAGATGCCAATGACAATCATGAGCTGGTTGAACGAAACCAAGCTGCCGCGCAGCTTCGACGGCGAAATTTCCGCGATGTAAACCGGTGCGATGAGAATGGCGCCGCCCACCGCGATGCCGCCCAGCACACGGGAGAGAACGAACACAGAAAAATCGGTTGTCAGTGCGGACATCAAGGCCGAGACGGCGAACAACAGCGCCGTGAGCATCAGGATTTTTTTCCGGCCAAAGGCATCACTTAAGAAACCGGCCAGCGCGTTGCCGCCCAACGCGCCCCAGCCGAGACAACTGACGGCCAAGCCAAGTTTCCAGTCACCGCCAACTCCGGTCAGATGGAAATAATTTTTGATGAACGGCACGGCACCGGAAATCACCGTGGCATCAAAGCCGAGCAGAAATCCGCCCACGGCTACAATGAGGGCCACGGAGATGGTGAAAAAATTACCTTGTTTCATTATCAGCACAGTTCATGTGTCATTCCCGTTAAGGGGAAATTTTTAGAGTCACACTCTAAAAGTGTTTACCTTGGGAATTTCAAAGCTGCCGATTAACTAAAAGGACTGCACGGCAAAGACATCATCCTTATCAGTGCTTAAGTCGGCCCATTTGCCGGGTTCCACATGGCCGTCACAGGCCGAGTAGTTGGCTCGGGAGTTATGGCGACAAGCGGCCTGTTTATTGGCCGGCACCGTCGTCCAGCCCGTTCCGGGTGACGGAGTGACCACCGGCTTAATGACGGTGACGTCGGTGTAATAGCTGGTCGGCAACTTGTTGACGTTCCCGCCGGTCTTGGGGCGCCCGACATCACCAATCAACCAAATCTGGCTGGTTCGGTTAATGGTGCTCATTTTTCGGGCGCCTTGAGGCTTTCCAGCTAGGTCTAAGTAGTAACGAATGACTCCCTTTTCAGGGTTAGACGTATCTTCCAGCGGGCCATACCCTTCGCACGGAGAGTTGTAATAACTTACCGTGCCTGGATCTATGTCCGCATCGGCAACCATCGTGCAACGCCAGACATTATTAGAATGTGAACTACTCGTTAAGTAGTTCCCGCTATCTAGTATTTTATACCACCAGTTAGCGCTGTGAGTTGCAAAGTTTCTATCATTCAACGGTGGAAGGAAGTCGTTGTTGTCCCCGACATACATCAGCATTCCGAGGCCGATTTGCTTGTTGTTATTGACGTCGGCAATCGCTTTCGCCTTATCCTTCGCCTTGGCCAGCGCGGGCAATAACATCGCGGCGAGAATAGCGATGATGGCGATGACGACCAGCAATTCGATTAGGGTGAAACCTTTGCGGACCGTTAAATTTTTAGCTTTCATACTTTGATTGATTGGAGAATTCATACGGGAATTAGTTTGGAATGTTAAGATGATCGATAGTGGCGATGTTTGATTCTTACCACCGCTACCCATAGCAATGAACCCACAGCAATCAGTCCGGCCACCACCGCGATCCAAAGTGTGTCGGGCATTTTAGAGGTCGTCGGCTGGTTCAAAACCAAAACGTCTTTCGGTGAGCGTAACAAGATTTGAAAGGAGGCAGCTCGCCACTTTTCACCGGCTTGCCAATTGTTACCGCGCTCGATGCGGCAGATGCCTGTCACCATCACTTCGCTGCCGTTGGGTATGGCTGCCAGCTCATCGTTATTAGACTTTTGCGGCAGGTAAGCTTGAAACGTAAAATCGCTGCTTTGGAGGAGAAAAAATTGATTGATACCCCGCTGCACGCGATCCAAAACAGTGGCTGGGAGTTGCACCAGTCGGCAGTCATGAACTCCTGTCAAAATCTCGTTCACGTCCACTGTGTCTGCTTTCGGTTCGGGGCCGCTGCCGATTTTCTGGAAAACTGCATCCTCCAGGATTGGCGTGTATTCTCCTTTGGCCGGATAACCAATGACTTCCACTAAGTCGCCCGGCTGAGCCACATCTCGCTGCCGCGTCTGGCAAAAGAGTCCCGCCGCCTGGTCTTGAATAAAAATCGCGTTACCAGATTCGCTATAAGCCACCGTGCCCGTGACCTTGACCCGATCATTAAAAGTTCCACCCGGGGCAAATTGCAGGAGGCTATTTATTTTCTGCACAGGTAGATCAAATGGATTAGCGGGGGCGGGTTTTTCAACCGTCAGGCCATCCGCTTGTGGCACAAGGATACGGATCCCGAACAGTTGGCGCTGGTGGTTAAACATGGTGGCCGAAACGCCCCGGACTTTCATAGTGCTGCTGACCAAGTCGGCGGCCTGGGCCACCGGTAATTGTTTCGCGTAAACGGTGAAGCGTTCGCCGCCTTTAACGAAATCAATTAAAAAATATCCAGACTCTTTTTCAAAGCGGACGGCGCGGACATTCCCGCTGAATTCCACCAACTGGCTGTCCTCATGACCACTAACTAACTGCTCCAGTGAGACCGGGTTAGGTGCCGGCATTTTTCCTTCGCCGATCACGCTGATTGACGTCGGCACGATAACCGGCGCATATTCGCCCGGACCGGTTACGCCGGACAACTCAACTTCCTGCCCAGCTACCAAAGGCGGGATGTTGGTCAACTCCATGAAATAAATACCGGCCGTTTGATCCTGAAAAAAACGTGAGAAAAGCGCTTCATCATAAAAAGTCACCACCCCGTGCAATTTAACCGCGTAGTGCTTGGCAGCATCCTCGGCTGACAACGCCCGGACTTCCGCCGCCGTAGTCAGGATGCGATCCGGGTTTTCGGCGGCAAACCCCAAAAGCGGAGCCGCTAAACAATACAGGGCCACCATGAAGGTGAATGCCATCCCGCTCGCTTGCATTTGTATTTTCATTTTTTAAGACTAGCCGGGCCTGCACGCCAGATGCAGACCCGGCCGGGTTATTGTTTGGAGCTACTATGTCAACGGCATCAATCAATCGCCCATCATTGGATGGAAACCCGATAGAAGCGTCGCGGATTATTGGCTGTGGTAGTCGGCACTGCGGTCGCGCCAGTGCCATTGGTCGCGGTCAGGGTGCTCCAGGAAACGTCCGTGAGATTGGTTTTGTATTGAACAGTGTAGGTGAAACCGGCTTGGGTTGGGAAAGACAGTTTAAGCGTTGCGCCGCTCAAGCTAGGAGTGATGGTAACTGCCGTCGGCGTGCTGACGAGTGGGCCGACTTGAACATTACCATATCCTGCGAGAGCTGAGTCGGTAGCCCAAACGCACGGGCCGATAGTTTCGAAGCCATACTGAATATGGCGTGCCGGGTCGTTGATGGTTGCCAAGCTGATGCGGAATGTGGTGCCGTTAGTCAAGGGCGTGGTCACGACCACCGAGGAGGAGAAGTCGGGCGCAAAATCTTTGATGAAGGCCACACAGGTCCAACCGTTGCCAGCAGGATTGGTGTTTGACCCACTGACCAAAGTGTTAGCCAAAACCGTTCCGGCGAAGGTCATCGTGACACCCGGCAAAGAACCGGCGGGCTCAACATAAAAGCTAGCATCCATACTTTTGTTGCCCACCGAACCATTACCCGTGTTGACATACCAAAAGCCGGCGGGATCACCAATCGTGTTAGGAGAGAGGGTCAGCGATGAACCCGAATAGGAGGCGCGTAAATCGGCAGTGCCCCAGGCCTGACCAAACACATAACCGTTGGGATTTGTCAGATCTTGCGGAGTGTTAAAAACGTTCATAAAACCATTCCAAGTCTTCGAGGGATCGACGGTGAATAAGTAGGGATCGGCAACGACGTTCACGGTGACCACGGAAGAGGTGACGGAACCGCCGTTGTTGGCTTTGGCCACGACCTTCAATGAATGGGAGCCAACTGAAATTCCCGTGGCTGCGAAGCTAAACGGCGACGTGGTGGCATTCCCCAGCAACGTGCTGCCGTCATAGAAGGCAACATTGGTCACTGCACCGGGCAACACCGTGGCGCTCGCATTGATCGTGAAGTTGGTGGGGACCGTGGCCAGATTTACCGGAGAAGTGATAGCCGCACTCAAAGGTGAAGTGGTGGGAATGATCACCCCAATGTTGTCGAACGCCACTTCGGACAACTGGCCCCAGAGCGGGACGATTTTCATTCCTGCGGCCCCGGCTGGAATGGTGATTGGAAACGAGTAGGTTTCCCAGTTGGTGGTATTGTGGCCGACGATGGAGGGACGCAGATCACCCGTGCTACCGACCAGGCCCGCAGCCCCGTCAAAGAAATCAATCTTGAAACCGCCAATCGTCGGGCCGGAAATAATTTTCATGTCTTCCACAAACGTGTAGGTCTGGCCAGCGGCAACACCCATTGAAGCTAGCGTGAGCGGCACTGAATCGCCATTGACCCAGATGCCATAATAATCCGTCGGCCCCTGGTTATTGATCGTGCCATAACCGCCGGGGTTGCCGCCCGTGGTCGGATAATTGTAAATAAAATTTCCGCAGCAATTGTTTTCCACCCAGTCGGCTGTCGGGCCGGGGTTGGAAAAATTGCCGTTTGGAAACAAGTTAGTGGTATCCGCACTGGCAGTGGCGGCGGCACCCAGCAAGGCGCAGAGGGCAAGGCTTTTGATCAATGATTTCATAGGTTTATCGGTATTTTAGAATCCATCCGTCTAATTAGTTGGTTTAACTTTCTTGGCTGTGGCGCATGGAATATGAAAAAATTTACCCTAGGCTGGTAAATTTTCTAGCTAGCCGAGCGGCTAGTTTTGAGCAGTCTGGCCCCGTTTGAATTTCAGCGCGGCTTCGGTCCGTGAATGGACGTGCAGCTTTTCGTAAATGTGTTGGAGATGCCATTTCACCGCCGCCACGGTCACGCCGAGGCGATCCGCAATGGTTTTGTTGGCTTGCCCCTGCATCACGAGCTCCAACACTTCGCGCTCACGGTCAGTTAGATTTTCAACTTCCGACGCGGTCGTGGCCTGTTGCCGGAACTGGCCAATGACTTTACGCGCGATCTCCGGCGTCATCGGCACCCCGCCATCCTGAGCTTCTTTGATCGCGGCGATAATTTTTTCAGGCTGCGCGCGCTTTAGCAAATAGCCGCAGGCACCGGCCCGCAGCGCCTGAAAAATCCGCTCCGAATCTTCATAGACCGTCACGATGACGATATGAATTTTCGGCATCATTTCTTTGATCTTCGCGGTGCATTCCACCCCCGTAGAATCGGGTAACTGAATATCCATCAAGACGACATCGGGCATCGCCTTGGGAATTTTCTTGAGCGCTTCGGCCACCGTGGCACAGGTGCAAACACATTGAAAACCCGGCGTGCGATTGAGCAATGTCTCAAATCCTTCTCGCAGGGTTTTGTTGTCTTCCACGATGCCGACTTTGATCATAATAATCTTTGGGGAAGCGGGGCCGAGAGGCGCACGGTAGTTCCCTGGCCAAGGCCACTCACAATAGTGCAATCGCCGCCCAGGGCTTTCAACCGCTCTTTAAGATTGGCCAAGCCATCGTCGCCGGCTTTGTATCCGCGCAATTGAAACCCTTGTCCGTTGTCCGCAAGTTCCACCTGCAGTTGTCGGTCTTTAACGGAAATGTGCAACTGAACCTGAGTGGCCTGCGCGTGGCGGACCACATTGGTGAGCGCCTCTTTGAAGGCCAGAAAAATTTCCTGCCGGAATTTCGGGTCCAGCGGATGTTCCGGCAAATCTTCCGCCACATCCAATCCGCAGGAAACTGACGCCAGATCCAGAAACCGTTGCGCATACGAACCAAAATAACTCGCCAGCGAGGCGATGGTGTCATTGCGCGGATTCACGGCCCAAACAATTTCGTCCAGCGAGGTCACCATGCGTCGCGCCGTTTCCGTCAACTCATCCAGATAACGCTGTTTTTCTTGAGTGTTGGTGGTCGGACTTTTTACGAGCGAGGCGAGGATGTTCACTTCCGTCAGACCGGCTCCTAAATCATCGTGCAAATCATGCGCCACCCGAGCACGTTCCTGTTCGATCTCCCGCCCGCGTTCAGCTCGCTGACGTTCCTGAATTTGTCGCTCCAGTTGCCGCGAGCGCTCGGCTACTTGGCGGCGCAAAACCAACACCCAGCCAAACGCCGCCAGCGTGGCGAAGCTGAGCGCACCCGCCATCCACAACAGTTTTTTCAAGGTCCACCACGGCGGGCTTTGCAGCGACACCACATCCTCCGCCGTGCGCAGCAGCAGGCTGAAAGATTTTGCGCGCCAGTTTTCACCCGCCACCCATTCCCCAGGTTCGACCCGGCACACGCCGGTCACCGCCACCCGGCTACCGTTCTCCAGACCGGCGAAACTGTCATGCCCGGCGGCTTGTTTGAGACTCGCTTGGAAAATGAAATTGCTCTGCTGAAGGATCAAAAATTGTTCCGAACCGTGCTGCGTCCGGTCAATCAATTTCGCCACCACTTGGATCAACTGACAATCATAATCGCCTTTCAAAGCCTCATCGTAAGTCAACCGCGGCGGTCGCGGCGGCGGCTGGCTGGAAATTTTGCGATAGACCGCATCTTGCAGTTGCGGCGTGTAATCGCCCTGACTGACAAAACCCACAACCTCCACCTCATCCCCCGTCGTTAACGGTTCATGTTCCTTCGTCTGGACTTGCACGCCGTGTTCCGCGCCTTGCAAAAAAATCACGCCGCCCGGCTCAAAATAAATCACCGAGCCAGTCACCTTCACGCGGTGCCCATAAGTTTCCTGCGGTGTGAATTGCAATAAACTGCCAACCGGCCGCGCCGGAATTGCGAACGGATCCGTGGGTGCGGGAATTTTGATTTCTAAATCTTCCGGGCGCGGCACCATCAACCGGATCGCGAAAAGCTGCCGCTGATGATTGAACTGCGTCGAGCAAACACCGCGCACCCGCACCGTGCTGTCCAGCAATTCTTCCGGCTTTGTCACGGGAAGTGTCTTCGCAAAAATCAGCAGCCGCCCGCCGCCAGTGGCGATTTCGATCTGATGAAACTGCGAGGCCTCCAGCCGGCGAGCCGAGCGGACGATGCCGACAATCTCCACAAACTGACTATCCTCCGTCCCGCTAGCGAGCTGCTCATAAGTTGTTTTTTTTGCCACGGGCAAGGGCGTCGTCCCCTTCACCGTCACCTGATCCACCACCACCACCGGGGCATATTCACCAGGATTCACCGTGCCCGAAAGTTCCACCAACTGACCCGGAACTAGCATCGGTGGTGAGACATTAAGGGGGAATTGCAGATAGATTCCTGCGGTGTCATCTTGAATGAAACGTGAATAAAGACTGTCCTCAAAAAAAGTGACCGTGCCGCGCAGTCGAACCGGAATTTTCTGTTTGGTTTGCTCCACGGATAGGGCGCGGATAGTCGAAACCGTGCGAATTTCACCGTCGTTTGTTTGCGCCTGCACACACAGCGGGGAAATGTTTCCAACGATTAAGATCGCGGCCACTGCGAACGTGCTCAGGGATTGAATTCCCAAACGGGAAATGAAAACTCCCGGCGGACGAACTATCCGCACGCTGCGACAAATTGTGAGCAAGGCCATTGGGTGCCATGTCTTTCTCCCACTTGATGATAAATGTCAACCCTGTTCCATACCGACGGTTGATTCGATCACAGTGCTCGCCTCATTTCGCCGCCAGTTTTTTTCCCAACCAGCTTACGAGTTGCGCCTGCCAGTCGGGCGTAAAACTTTTCCAGTCGGCGATGCGGTGCTGGCCTTCGGGGATGGAAATCAAGGTGCAGTCCACCTTCGCCGCACTGAGCGCTTTCGCAAAATTTTCGGTCTGGCCAAACGGAACCGTCTTATCGGCGCTGCCGTTGATAAGCAGGAACGGCGGCAATTCGGGCTTAACGTAAGTGAGCGGAGAATTTTTCTTCAGCACCGCGCGCACGCTGTCAGTGAGATTTGTCGAGTCGCAGTTGAAAAGATTCCGCATGGAAATACTCAAGCCACCACGACGCTCGTTGTCGGCCACCAAATCCGTGGGCGGCGCAAACGCGGCGACGGCTTGCACGCGCTCGTCAGTGTTTTTAATGAGGTGCAACCGTTGCCAGAATGATCTGTGCCCGCCGCGTGTTCCGGCCAAGGTCACGAGCTGTCCGCCCGCAGAATATCCAAGTAAGGCAAGGCGTTTTGGATCGCCCTTGTATTCCGCCGCATGCGCTTTCACCCAGCGGATGGCCGTCTGCACATCTTCATAACACGCCGGCCAGCGGTTCGTGGGCGCGAGGCGATAGTTGATGGTGAACCAACAAAAATTCGTCGCGAACGGCGCGAAGACTGGCACGATATCCGTCTCCTTATCGCCCGCCATCCAGCCGCCGCCGTGAACGATGAGCACGACGGGAAATTTCCCCGTGCCCGCCGGAACGTGTGCGTCGAGCAACAATTTTTGCCCACCCGCTTCGCCGTATTGAATATCATATTTCGTCGCAGCAATGTTCGGATCGAGTGGCGGGATAGTCGGATTCCAGCCATCATTACCGCCAAGAACTTTTTCCACGGTAATTTTTTTAGCGTCATCGGCGGAAAGTTGTTTCGTCCAATCGGGCCGGCTCGTCGGACTCGCACCTGCGCCGGTGGAATTGAATTCCGCATACCGCGCCGTCGGGTGCGCTTCGGGCTTCTTCCAATCGTTCCAACCTTCCGGCTTGATGACGGCGGACATGTCGCAATTCAGAAAAATCGTGCTCGCGTAAATCCGCCACGGCCGACCGAGAAAACTTTTCACCCCCGGCTCGCCGGTGATTTGGCAGCGATTGAAAACGTAGCCGAACGGCACATCCACCGGCGTAGAGGCGGCGGTGAGATAACCATCGCGCAGGCAATGAATATGGCACTTTTCAAACCATGCCGTAGCCGCGCCAAAAATAAAATCCACATGTCCCTCGAGGTAGCAATCTTCAAAATATTGGCGGCCACGATTGATGAGAATCGTGTCCTGCCAGCCGAGGAAGCGACAGTTGCGGAACGCAGCGCGGTCGCCGTCCACGCGAATGGCCAGCGCCTGCCCGACGGGGCCAGCAGAATTTTCAAACGTGATATTCGCGGCGGTGAAATCATCCGCATCAATGGTCGTCGAAGGCGTCTTGAAGGTGCCGATGGGTTTGCCCTCGGAGTTCGTGATGCCCGCGTAAAGATTGAAAGAGAGAACGGTGTTCGTCGGATTCTGACCGACAAGTTTGAAAAATCTTTTTTCGCGTTGGATATAGATGAGTTCCTGATAAGTGCCGGGCGCAATATGGATGACGACCGGATTTTCCCGCGTGCCCATCGGCACCGACATGATGGCCGACTGAACGGAGGTGAATTGGGCGGAGCCGTCGGCGGCGACGAAGAGATTCGTCTGCGCAAATATTTTTACGCAGAGAAATATCAGCGCCGCCGACAAAAATTTTGGCTTCATGCGCCGAGATTAAAGTATGTGGCCCGCGTGAGCCACCGTGAATCGTTTGTGAATTCTTGCAAAATTTTTGGCGGAATGAGCATCGGCGATATTCCGGCTTTCCGCGCTTGAGGTATTGGTTTAGCTTCCGGTTATGACTCACGCGCAAAGAATTTTCACCATCACGCTCTCTCTGTTATTACCGCTGATGGCAAAGGCGGAAACCAACGCCATCGTCGTCGTCAATACCGGCGCGGAACCGGTGGCGGCGGGGAAATTTTCTCCAACCTGGGAGTCGCTGAAACAATACCAATGTCCGGAATGGTTTCGCGATGCGAAGTTCGGTATCTGGGCGCACTGGGGACCGCAATGCCAGCCCGAGGATGGCGATTGGTATGCCCGCTCAATGTATCTCACCGGCAGCAGCCAATATAAATTTCATACCAATCACTATGGCTCGCCGGCGGAATTCGGTTTCAAAGAGGTCATCCACGAATGGCATGCGGAACATTGGAAGCCAGACCAATTGATGGCGCTCTACAAACGCGCGGGGGCGCAATATTTCTTCGCGCTCGCCAACCATCACGACAACTTCGATCTGTGGGATTCTAAATATCAGTCATGGAATTCGGTCGCTATCGGGCCTAAGAAAGATTTGATCGGCGGCTGGGCCCAGGCCGCCCGCAAAAATGGCATGCGCTTCGGCGTGAGTGTCCACGCTTCGCACGCGTGGTCGTGGTATGAACCGGCGCAAAATTTCGACGGTAAATTGACGAAGGCTGATGGCGCGGGCAAATGGTGGGATGGGCTCGAGCCGCAGGAACTTTACGCGCAAAACCACGCACCCAGTCCCGGCTACGAAAAAGGAAATTCCATCCACGGGCGCTGGAACTGGGCCGGCGGCGTGAGCGTTCCCGATCAAGCCTATTGCGACAAATTTTACAGTCGCACTGCCGACCTCATAAAAAAATATCATCCCGATTTGATTTATTTTGACGACACCGCCCTGCCTCTTTGGCCGATCAGCGATGCTGGCTTGAAAATCGCCGCTGACTTTTATAATACCAACGAGAAGTTGCATGGCGACGACGGCGTGTTGTTCGGAAAAATTCTCACGCCCGCGCAGCAGCAGTGCATGGTGTGGGACATCGAACGCGGGCAGGCCAATGACATTGAGCCGTATCCGTGGCAGACCGATACCTGCATCGGCGACTGGCATTATCAACGCGAGCGTTTTAACCGCCACAGTTATAAATCTAGTAAGACCGTTATCCAAACGCTGTGTGATATCGTGAGTAAAAATGGAAATTTATTGCTGAACATCCCCGTGCGCGGCGATGGCACGATCGACGAGGAAGAACTGAAAGTCGTCCAAGGCATCGGCGACTGGATGACGATGAATCGCGACTGTATTTTCGGCACAAGGCCCTGGAAAGTATTTGGCGAAGGCCCGGCGTTGGGCGGGGCAAAGTTGAGCGCGCAGGGTTTTAACGAAGGCAAAGGCAAACCTTTCACGTCCGAAGATATTCGTTTCACGCAGTCAAAAGATGGAAAAACGCTGTATGCAATTGTCCTCGGCGCGCCGACGAATGGCGTGAGCCTCAAGGCGCTGGGACAATCGGCGAATTGGTTGCCGCAATCGGTGAAGAAAATCCAGCTTCTTGGCAGCCGCGAAAAAATCTCGTGGAAACAACAGGCCGACGCGCTGGTGATTTCCCAGCCAAAAAAATTACCAAACAATTTTGCCATCGTCTTCAAAATCTCGCTGCGAGAAAAATGAACGTTGATTGATCGGCTGCCGACCGGCGAACTGTGACGCGGAGATTTTTCACTTCACGAAAGCTTCGCGCTTGAACCCGTCCGCTTGCGTCCCTACTATCTTGAAAATTTTGATGAAAGCAATTCTGGCCCTCGAAGACGGTTCGGTATTTCACGGCACTGGTTTTGGCGCACACGCGTCGGCCAGTGGCGAAGTGTGTTTCAATACTTCCATGACCGGCTACCAGGAAATCCTCACCGATCCCTCGTATCGCGGCCAGATTGTGACGATGACCTATCCGCTCATCGGCAATTACGGCGTAAATTTGCAGGACATGGAATCGTGGCGGCCGCACGCCTCGGGCTTTGTCATCCGCGAACTATCCCCCGTCGTCAGCAACTGGCGCGCGGATTTCTCGCTGGAAAAATATCTCGAAGAGAACGGCATCCCCGGCATCCAGGGCATTGATACGCGGGCCTTGACCAAAAAACTTCGCGTCCGCGGGGCGTTGAATGGTTTCATCTCCACGGAAAATATTTCCGAAGCCGAAGCCGTGAAGCGCGCCAAAGAATTTGTTTTTGTGGGCGTGGATTACGTCAAGGAAGTGACGCACAAACAAGAATTTCGCTGGGACGAAAAAGACGAGCAAAGCGCGGCGTTTGATTTGGTGCGCGGGATCAAAATTGCCGATGCCCGCAATGTGCGGAAGCCGCTGCCGCCGGCCGACATCCCGATTGTCGCGTTCGATTACGGGATGAAATACAACATTCTCCGTCGCCTGCGGCAGCAAGGTTTTGCCGTGCAAGTGTTGCCGGCGACTGCCACCGCCGCCGATGCGCTCAAGCATAAGCCCGCCGGAATTTTTCTCTCGAACGGCCCCGGCGATCCGTCTGCGCTCGGCTACATTGTCCGCGAGGTGAAAACCCTGTTGGACACGGGCATTCCGATTTTTGGCATTTGTCTCGGCCATCAAATTCTTGGCCAAGCGTTTGGTGGGAAAACCTTCAAATTGAAATTCGGCCATCGCGGCGGCAACCAGCCGGTGAAAGATCTGGAATCCGGGAAAGTTGAAATCACCTCGCAGAACCACGGCTTTGCCGTCGATGCCAAAACTTTGCCGGCGGATGTGGCGGTGCATCGCGTGAATCTGAACGACGGCACGGTGGAAGGTTTGCGCCACAAAACGAAGCCCGTGTTTTGCGTGCAGTATCATCCTGAGGCCGCGCCCGGCCCGCACGATTCCACCCCGCTGTTCGGCGAATTCCGCGAACTCATTCAAAAACGCGGCTGAAGAATCAATGCGACAAATTCGCAATCAATCCGAAAGATTTGCGTTTGACTTGAACCTCATCGCCTTCATAATCACCTGAAAGTTACTCATGGCGAAACTCGTTATCCTCAATCAAGGTATGACTGGCCGCACGTTCGATTTAAACATCGAACGCACCACCGTTGGCCGTGTGGAGGATAACACCTTCCAAATCGCCGATGCCTCCGTCTCCAGTCATCACGCGGAAATCATTCTACGCGGAACCGACATCGTCGTTCGCGATCTGAACTCGACGAATGGCACCTTTCTCAACAACAACCAAGTCACCGAGATTGTCCTCAAGCCCGGCCAAACTTTGCGTTTCGGTCAAGTGGAATTGAAGTTGGATGATGGGAAACCGCTGGCAGCAAACGCTCCCGCCCCGGCTCCCGTTGGTGGTAGCGCTCCTGCTCCCGCCCCGACGCCAGTCAAGAAATCTGCGGATAATACGCTGGTCATTCCGCGCGGTGTGAGCTTGAACGAGCTCGAACACGGCGGCGGTCGCCCCACTGGATTTGACACTAAAACTGCTTTCTCCAAGAAGAAAAATACCACCAATAAATATTTCCTTATCGGCGGCGTTGTCATTGGCATCATCATCGTCGGCCTAATCATTTACCTGCTCACTCAGACCGGCGGACACCACTAAATCTCGCGGTTTATGAAGCCGCACCTCTCCCCCAAACGCAACACGGCGATGAATCTGTTTGAGGTAGGGATTGTCATCGCAGTGGTGGCTATTTTGGCAGTCATTCTCCTTCCAGTGCTGGCAACCAACAAACAAAAATCCCGTAAGATTGGGTGCGTCAATTGTCTCAAGCAAGACTTGTTGGCCATCAAAATTTGGGCGGGCGACAATGGAGATGTTTTCCCGATGGGCATTTCGGTGACTAACGGCGGCGCGATGGAATTGGTAGCCACGGGAAATGTCGCTGCTACTTTTCAAGTGATGTCGAATGAGTTAAGCACACCCAGGGTTTTATTTTGTTCGGAAGACAAAGCGCATTTTCCGACAAACAACTTCGGTGGCTTTTCAAATTCCAATCTGAGCTACTTCATCAGCGCGGACATCACGAACGACCTAAATCCGCAAGCGATTCTCATTGGCGATTCCGATTTGACCCTCGGTGGAAAGTTGTTGAAGCCCGGCCTCACGGCATTTTGGACGAATGATCCCGTAGCGTGGAGCACGACGCGCCATATCAAATCCGGCAACATTGGCCTTGCCGATGGCAGTGTTCAATCAACAACCAGCGTCAGCCTGCGCACCTATCTTCAACAAACCGGTCTCGCCACCAATCGCTTTGCCGGGCCATGAAGCCGCACCTATCGCAACGCCGCAACGCCGCCATGACATTGTTCGAAGTGGGGATTGTCATCGCCGTCATTTTGGTTTTGGCCGTGCTGTTTCTTTCGCGAACCGCTAAAAGCTATTCCCCCGAAACCACGTGCGTGAACAATCTCAAGCAAGTTGGTCTATCTTTTAAAATGTGGGCGGGAGATAATGATGACCTGATGCCGATGGGCGTAGTCGTGACGAATGGCGGCGCGATGGAATTGGTGCGCACGGGCAATGTTCTCTCAGCCTTTCTGGTGATGTCGAATGAACTGGGCACGCCTAGAGTATTACTTTGCCCGGCAGATACCGCCCATTTAACTGCGAATGATTTTGACGGGCTGACCAGTTCCAACCTCAGCTATTTCGTGAGCGTAGATATGACGAATGACATGAATCCGCAAATGATTCTTACCGGCGATTCTGATTTACTGCTCGGTGGAAAAAAACTCCCTCCTGGGCTGGCTCAGCTACGGTCGAGTGATCCGGTGAACTGGGATATCCGGCATCTTAAATTCGAGCAGATCGGCCTCGCCGATGGCAGCGTGCAAACCGTGACCAGCGGCGGTTTCCGCAGCCAACTCATGCTCACCGGATTCGCCACCAACCGTTTCGCCATCCCGTAAATGAGAAAGCGCCGGCGCAGCCCCGCTTCTGATCTTATAAGGCTCAGTTGCCTCACCAGTGAACTTTCAGGCTGCTAGCTTCTGGCGAAGATCTTGACGAGTCCTGCAAAGGCGAAGAGTCCACCAAACATACCTAGTGCCACGTTGATAGGTTCCGGCACCGGCGTGATGCTGGTAATAATTCACTTCGCTGATTCGTGCCGTTTTTGGGTTCGACACACATTGTCGAGCAAAGGCTGCTTTTGTCGCATCGCCAATTATGATGATGTCGATTAGTGGACTTTTTTGAGGGATTTGGCAAGTATGGGGAAACACTCAGGCACGGGCATATCCAGCATGGCACAGCCACTGGTAGCAGCGGATTGTGAATCCGCTCAAATCTCGCCCCCCACCTGCCCTTGGCTCGCATTTGGAATGGTTGGAGCGGAGTAACGTCGAGCGGCTACGCGGGTAAAACCTGCCTCCTCACCCTCAATCCGGCCAAAACTGACTCGCTATGGCCAGACGCATCGAGGTCACTGAGTGGACACAGTGAGGTCGAGCGGTGGAGAGCTTGAGGGCTAGGTGCTGAAGCCTCGGGGTCGAGGTGTTGACTCCTAGTGAGCATTGTCTTCACCCATCGAGGGCTATGGGTTCACTCCTAGTGGGCACTGTCTTCACTCCTAGATGGTGCCTTTTAGGTGCTTTGAGGGCAAAAGACGCGCTCCAAGACTTTCGGAGAGAGAGAATTGGGGTTGGAAATGGGTATTCCAACTAAGACTTTTCTTCGATCAATTCGCGCCGCGCGCCGCCGAGGAGTTGTTCGACGAAGTTGGTGGAATAGACGCCGCGCCGGAAATTCGGATCTTGCATGATGGCTTGCTGGAAGGTGGCGGTGGTCTTGATGCCGGTGATGAGGAGTTCGCCCAAGGCGCGGTTCATGCGGTCAATCGCCTCGCGCCGGTCTTTGCCTTTGACGATGATCTTGCCGATCATAGAGTCGTAAGTCGGGGGAATGGTATAGCCGGCGTAAGCATGGGTATCCACGCGGACGCCACGGCCACCAGGCTGATAATACATCTCGATGCGTCCGGGGCTGGGGCGGAAATCACCGAACGGATCTTCGGCATTGATACGACATTCGATGGCGTGGCCGTTCATCACGATGTCGCGCTGCGAGTATTTGAGCGGCTCGCCCATCGCGATTTCAATCTGCGCGCGCACGAGGTCAATGCCAGTGACTTCTTCGGTGACGGGATGTTCCACCTGAATGCGTTTGTTGACTTCGAGAAAATAGAAGTTGCCGTTGTCATCCACGATGAATTCCACCGTGCCAGCGTTCGTGTAGCGCGCGGCTTCGGCGATCCGAACCGCAGCCGCGCCGATTTTATCACGCAGTTTGCGGAATTTATTTTCGAGCAGCGGCGAAGGAGATTCTTCGATGAGCTTTTGGTTGCGGCGCTGAATGGAGCAATCGCGTTCGCCCAAATGGATTATTTTTCCACGGTTATCACCGAGAATCTGGATCTCGATGTGATGCGGATTCTCGATGAATTTCTCGATGTAAACGCCGGAATTGCCAAAGCATTTCTCCGCTTCGGTGCGGGCGGTGTGGTAGCCTTTGACGAGTGAAATGTCATTGTGCGCGATGCGCATGCCCCGTCCGCCGCCGCCGGAGACGGCTTTAATGATGACGGGGTAGCCGATCTTCTTGGCGATAACGAGGGCGTCTTTTTCATTATCCACCGTGCCCTCGGAACCAGGCGGAATTTCCACGCCCGCCTTTTTGGCTAACGCACGGCTGACGGCTTTATCTTCCAGAGCACTCATCGCCCGCGGGCTGGGACCTATGAAACGGATATTACAGCTCTCGCACACTTCCGCGAAATGAGCATTCTCGGATAAGAAGCCGTAGCCCGGATGGATGGCATCTACGTCGGCAATTTCCGCCGCGCTAATAATGCGATCTATGCGTAAATAACTCTCCGAAGAAGCTGCTTTACCGATACAGATAGCCTCATCTGCCATCTGAACGTGCATTGAGTTCGCATCAATCTCGGAATAGACCGCGACGGTGCGGATGTTCAATTCTTTGCACGCGCGAATGATGCGGACGGCAATTTCTCCGCGATTGGCGATCAGGACTTTTTCAAACATGATGTCAAAAAGTGCGGTTGAAGGAAATCAGAGGGGACGAACGCGAAAGAGAGGTTGACCAAACTCCACCGGCTTACCGTTCTCTACCAAAACTTGGGTGATGATACCCTTGACCTCGGATTTGATCTCGTTCATCACCTTCATGGCTTCAATGATGCAGACGACGGATTCAGAATTCACTTCTGTGCCAACATCCGCATAAGACCCCGCTTCTGGGGACGGTGAACGATAAAATGTTCCAATCATCGGTGATTTTATATCAATTTCACCGGTTGGCACCACGGATACGACGGAGGTTGTGGTAGTAGCTACGGCGTTGGAGATAGTTGCGGGCTGAATCGCTGGAACAGGATTTAATAGCAACGGGATTGAATCATCCGCCTGAACCGCCTGAGAACCGCCAGTCAGTCCCCGTTTGAGCCGCAGTTTTGAATCTTTTTCTTCCAGTTCAAACTCCGTGATGGAGTTTTTCTTCATCAAATCAATGATGGCCTTAATATCTTTTAAATCCACAGTGCGTTTTCGTTAAAGATTGTTTGGTATTTCCAAAAACAGGTCGAACAATAGAAATCGATTCTGTTTTCTTAAGGACACGAATGAGATTATAAGCTCAAACCAGATGGGTCAAGCCCTAATTTAAAAATTAAAAACGGCAATTTTTAGAACGTTATTCAATCACGTTAACGTAAACTGCCGCTTCTAGGCCCAAAATATAAGATTTTGCTCCAAACCCGCAGATTTGACCCCGACAAACTGGGGCAATGAGTGATTTATGACGAAATTCTTCACGAGCATGGATGTTGGAGAGATGAATCTCTACCGTAGGCACACCGATGGCGGAGATTGCATCACGCAGAGCGACACTCGTATGAGTATAAGCGGCGGCATTGATGACGATGGCTTCAAACTTACCCTTGGCCTCTTGTATCCAGTCCACCAACTCGCCCTCCTGATTCGACTGACGAAAATCCAACTCGACCTTGAGCTGCGCCGCGCGCGCCCGAACCTGCGCCTCAATGTCGGCGAGCGTCGTGCGACCATAAACATCAGGCTCACGCGTGCCGAGTAGATTAAGGTTCGGTCCATTCAGAAATAATATCTTCATGACCAAGTTTTAATACTTTTTGAGTTTCCTGTCGATTTGAATCCGCTTTTCACCAATTTGGAGACCCAATAACGTAAAAGCTACCCAAGCTAGAGCTGGAATAAAGAGTTCAAACTCGCCCAACCCTTGAATGAACCAAGCTAAAACACCAGCGTAGATCGCAAAATGGAGAACATCATCGGTCCGCCATAGCTTTTTCCCGATGAGAATGAGCACCAGAACAATCCAAATCGTATAAATCAATCCGCCAGGAATTCCGCTGTCGCTGAATTGTTCTAAGAAGTCGTTATGTGTGAGCCGGGCCATTTCTGAATCCGGCGCCTTGAGCCGGGCATAAGGCCGTTGAAATGTTCCCGGTCCGCTTCCAGTCAGCGGATGCGCTTGGGTGATCTGCACTGCCGCCCGCCAGTAATCGAATCGTGCGCTGGCACTTGTTGCCCCAGCGGAGAAATAACTATGAAAGCGGAGGGCAAAACTACCGAGGCCGAAAATCAAAATAACCGACACGGCAGCAACTTTCATTTTTACGGACCATTTCAGGCGAAGCAAAAACAGCCCGGCTATAATCATTCCAACCAACCAGCCCAGTTTTGAGTCAGTGGCAAAAAATGCTGTGCCACCCAGAAAAATTGTCAGGGCGATGGCGGCAAAACGGATCGGCGGCTTCAGATTTTTCGTGGCCCCGAATGCCAGTGCCAGCGACAACGGCCAGAGCAACAAAATAATTCCGGCGAGCGCATTCGGATATACCAACGTGCCGTAAGCGCGGCCCTTTTCCATTTTTTTCAGGATGACCGGATTGATGATTTCGGCTCCGTTCGTGGTGATGATGACGCCGTCGTCCTTCATCGACAAAATGGTTTCTGGCGGAAAATTCGTCCAGCCTGAGCGCTGACCTTCAACCATGGCTTGTCGCTCGGCGGGGAACTCAATCAACTTTTGGTCGACGGCGCGGATAAGACAAAAAGTAAAAGCAGCGAGGATTCCTGGCAAAATCCAACGGAGCAGATTCTCCCGGGCGAACAACAACAAACCTAAAAAATAACACGCGACGCACCCGGAATATTGCCAGAGCGTGACCTCGGTCAAAGGTGCGTCCACGGTGGTGGCGCTTGAAATAAACTGCCAGCCAAGCCATGCCAACGGCAGCCACACCAGCCAGCGATTTTTTGGAAGAATTTTTTTGGGGGACCCGATAAAGAAAACGCCGATGATCACAAACACCAATAGAATCAAGCTTGCCCAGTGGGGTGGCCATGGATTGTGGAGAAAATCGGCGGCCGAATTCGGGGCAATGATCTTATGATCCAAAATCACCGGGTTGCCAAATTTCCAAATGCATAGCCCCAAGAAAAGACCAAAGGCGAGCGCGTAAATTTTCGACGCGGTGAAATTTTTCATCGTGTCAGAGCTTCAACTTCAGCAAGCCGACTTCGAGCGCGAGCGACTCTTGCACATTGCCGTAAAGCATTCGTTGCGTCTGATCGAGCACCAGCAAGTTATCCTGCGCCTGCCGAGTCGTGATGCGTTTGGCGACCTCATCCGCGCCATAGATTTGCGGCAAATGCAATAGCGCCTCGCCCACTACCAGTGTGTGCAACCAGACATCGCGCAGCCACCATTGGAGCAACGACAATACTTCTCCGCGCTGCCGACGATATTCGGCCTCAATGGCGGCCTTCAGTTCGTCTTCCCATTTCTCGCGCAGATTTTTTTCGGCGTCATCGTATTTTTCCAGGGGTGACCGCGCCGTCAATGTTTCGTCGACGCGTTCGCGCATGGCGGTGAGCTGCTGCAATAACGCATCTAGCAAACGGTAGCGACCGAACAAACTCTTCTGCTCGGAGGCAGCGGCGGAACTAAATTTCTGCAACCAGTCGGACTGTTCGGCGGAGAGCACGCGGGCGGTTTCAACAGAAAAATTCAGCCGCAGGCAGCGAGAGATAATTGTTTCTAAAATGCGGGACGGCTCCGTGGTAAGCAAAATCAAAACGGATTTTGGCGGCGGCTCTTCCAGAGTTTTGAGAAAAGCGTTGGCAGCGTTGGTATTCAGGCGATCAGCGCCAGCGATGATCGCGATTTTGTAACCGTCTTCCGTTGGCTTGAGCTGAATTTGCTGCATCAGGTCGCGGGTCTGATCAATCGTGATGACGCGTGATTTTGATTCCGGGCGCGCCCAATGGACATCGGCATGGATGTCATCAGAAATTTTTTTACAACTAGGACATTCATCACAGCAGTCGGTGGCGTTGCCGGAAGTTTTGATTGGCGACTGACAATTAAGAGTTTTTGCCAATGTCCGCGAGAGGTTTTCGAGACCTTCAATCTGGCTGCCGGTAAAGAGATAGGCATGACCCAGCCGACCCCGCGCCAGCGAACGCTGCAATAGCTGAACGCCTTGGGATTGTCCGGAAAATTCAGTGAAGGCCATGTTGCTTTAATAACTTGGTAGCTGTGTCCGCCTGGCTGCGCGGGGCAACACTTGGCCCGGCGACGGGGAGTCGAACCAGCAACTTTTTAACCTCGTAAATGTTTACGATAACACTGTGAATAAAGGCAGTTTTGCACATTTCCCCAATAGGGGTCAAGCAAGGGTTTGCTCCGGGGAAACAACTATTCAACGCGAAATTTTTACACTCTGGCCGATACTTATGTTTGGAAACTTGAACACAAACGATGTTTAATGAACTCGTGAATGGCACAACATCAGCCGCGAACTCTTGAAGATTAAAAACCACCCAGTTGCTTGGTCGCAGTGGGCAAGTATTGACAACTTAAAACAGCGAATGCAAAAAATAACCATCATCGACTCCCACACGGGCGGCGAACCGACCCGCACCGTCGTCTCGGGCGGACCGGATTTAGGCAACGGACCGCTGGCCATGCGCCGCGACCGTTTCCAACGCGAGTTCGACCATTTTCGGAGCGCCATCGTGAATGAACCGCGCGGTTCCGATGTCGTGGTGGGTGCGCTGTTGGTTGAACCGGTGGATAAAACCTGTGCAGCGGGTGTGATTTTTTTCAACAACGTCGGCTATCTCGGCATGTGCGGGCACGGCACGATTGGCCTCGTCGTCACGCTAGCGCACTTGGGCCGAATTGAGGACGGCGAGCATCGCATTGAAACTCCGGTGGGAATTGTCACCGCCACGCGACATCCGAACGGAGAAGTTTCGGTGGCGAACATCCCGAGCTGGCGTTCGCGCAAGGCTGTTACCATTGATGTTTCCGACATTGGCCCGGTCACCGGTGATGTGGCCTGGAGCGGCAATTGGTTTTTTCTTATCGAGAAACACGGTCAGGATATATCGCTCGCGAACGTGGATAAACTCACCGAATATTCCTGGCGCGTGCGGCAAGCGCTGAATGCACAGGGTTTTCCGGAGATTGATCACGTGGAATTATTCGGCCCCGCAACTTCACCCGGCGCGAACTCGCGTAACTTCGTGCTTTGCCCCGGCAAAGCTTACGATCGTTCGCCCTGCGGCACGGGGACGAGCGCAAAATTGGCGTGCCTCGCGGCGGACGGTAAACTCGCCGAGGGCGCGGCGTGGTTGCAGGAAAGCATCCTCGGCAGCACCTTCAAAGGCTCATTCCAATGGCTTGATAAAACGGCGGGAAAAGTTTCGCCGATCATCACCGGCACGGCGTTTGTGAATTCAGAGATCACGCAGTTGCTCGATGAAAAAGATCCGTTCTGCTGGGGCATCCGTTCCTAATCATTTTCCAAGCACAGTCCCGAACAAAAAACTTTTAGAAAATAATTTTATGAAATCAAAATCCAAATCTTCCTTCCGCGGCGTCTTCGTCGCGCTCGTCACGCCGATGAAAGCGAACGGAGAAATCGACTTCATTAATCTCAAAAAACAGGTGAACGTCATGATCACCTCCGGTATCCACGGATTGATTCCGCTAGGTAGCACGGGGGAATTCTACGCGCTCACCAACGCCGAACGGACGGCGGTGATTCAAGCCACTTTGGAAGCTGCCGCCGGTCGGATTCCCGTGGTGGCCGGGACGAACGCCGGCTCCACGCGCGAGGTGATCGCCTTTAGCCGCGAGGCCGAGGAACTCGGCTGCGACGGCGTGATGCTCGCGCCGCCGTATTATTCGCTGCCGAAGCCCGAAGAATTATTCGCGCATTTCAAAGCCGTGAATGACGCGATCCATATTCCGATCATGCTCTACAATTATCCCGGACGCACCGGCATAGATATGTCGCCCGAGTTTATTGAGCGACTGGCGGGATTGAAAAATGTGCGCTACGTCAAAGAAAGCACCGGCGACGTTGGCCGCATCAGCACGCTACTGCGTCGCTGCGGTGATCGCCTCGGGGTGTTCTGCGGCGGCGACAGCGTGGCCTTTGAAACGCTGGCCGTCGGTGCCATCGGCTGGGTGGGTGGCGTGGCCAATGTTATCCCGCGCGAACACGTCGCGTTATATCGGTTGATCGTGGAAGAAAAGAATTTTGCTGCCGCACGTAAACTCTATTTCAAGATGCTGCCGTTGCTCGGCTTGATGGAAGGCGGCGGCAAATATACTCAATGGGTCAAAGCCGCCTGCGGTCTGGTAGGCCGCCCGGTCGGATCGCCGCGCGCACCGTTGCAAGTCGCGACGACTGGCGAAATCCGGGAGTTGAAAAAAGCTTTGGCCGCTCTGAAATAAAGGAGGATGACGTGCGAACTGGTTAAGAAATTGGCGAGCTCAGACCAGAGCTCGCCACTGAAAGCAAGCAGTAGTTGGTGCCGACGGAGGGGGTCGAACCCACACACCCTTTCGGATAATAGATTTTGAGTCTATCGCGTCTGCCAATTCCGCCACATCGGCTTACCAACTGTTGCTTGTTGACCTTGCACTTGCGAAGCAAACGCGGAGTCAACGGGGTAAATTATCCTCAACTTCCTAAAAACAGCAAGTGTATTTCCCCAAGTCGATTTCGTTAAATTATCGCGATTTTTAAGCGCCCAACTCGCAAGTTACTTTTTCTTCGCCGCATCCGCCGCGCGCCACAGATACCACGCCGCCGTCGTCGCGTGCGGACGCCATTTCATTCCAAACTTGAGCAACGCTTTCGGCTTCGGCATTTCACGTTTTTTGTAAGCGATCCGAAAACCGTTACGCACACCAAAATCATCCACCGGCAAAATGTTTTCCCGGCCAAGTTGAAAAATGAGCAACATCTCCACCGTCCACCGCCCGACGCCGCGCACCTGCGTAAGCCGTTCAATGATTTCGGCGTCAGACAATTTCACGATCTGCCGTGAAGTCGGCACCACGCCGGACAACGTTTTTTCGGCGATGTCACGAATGGCCCGGATCTTGGAGAAAGAGAAACCGCAGGCGCGAATCTGTTCATCCGTGACGCGCGCCAAATCTTCCGGCTTGGGAAATTTCCGTTTCGGAAACAGTTTTTTGAAGCGCGTGAGAATCGTATTGGCCGCCGTGCCGTTGAGTTGTTGATGCGCCACGGCTTGCACCAGCGATTGAAAGGGCGAGCGGCCCGGTTCGGGCACCAACTCACAGGCGCCGATTTCGCGAATGATCCGCGCCATCACGGGATCAACGGTGGATAGGTGTTTTAACGCAGCGGTGTTCATGGTCTTAAATCTAATTTTTTTAACCGCTAATCCGTGCTAACAGTCGCTAATGTAAAAAAGCAATTTGAACTTCGTCCGGTTGTTTATCACCGCGGATTAGCGGTTAAAACTAAAACTGCGCCCGTCATTTCTTTTTTCCACCGAGTCCCCAGATGAGCCATACCGCGAGCAACAACAACAACACGAGCCACCAGAAAACTACCAGCTCGCTCGCGGCCATTTCAACAAAGCGCATCACCGGCGGAAATAAAAATGCCAGCGCGACAATCAAAATGATTGTGCCGAGCAGTTTGAAGATGAACGCGTAACGGGGGTTCATGCCGGGCCAAGTTATTTTTTCACATCCACGGCGGGTAAGATCATGTTCACCCCGCCGCCCGCGGCACCGCCGACGTAGAGCGGCGCTTTGCCATCCCATTTTTCCACGATCTGCAAATCAATGAACGCGGGCGTGAGCTTGAGCGCTTCGCCACGGATCTTGATGGATTCCGCGTCGCCTTTGGCTTTGATGACGACGGTATCTGCCTCGATCTGCGCTTTGGCCTGCGAGAATTTCGCCTTGGCGGCTTCTTGTTCCATGACCATTTTTGATTCGATGGCAGTTTCCAATTCGTGCGAGAGATCAATGTTTTGAATGACCACGTCCACGATCACCACGATGTCGCCAACTTTTTTCTGCGCGGCAGCGAGCGCGGCGGACTTGATGGCTTCACGTTGTTTGACGATCTGTTCGGCGCTCTGCAAGGCGGTGGCTTCTTTCAAGGCTTCTTGCACGCGCGGTGCGATTAAGCTGTCAAACGGATCGCCGGCGAACTGCTGGTAAATTTTTACGACCGAACTTTCCGGCACGCGATAGAGCACGCGCAATTCGGTCTTCACCTGTTGCAGATCCGAGGAATAACAATCCGCCGTGAGTTCACGCGTCTGTTGGCGCACTGAAACCGGCACGATCTGCGTAACGAACGGCGTCTTCCAGCCAAAGCCTTCGGGTTTGAATACCGTCGCCACTTTGCCAAGGGTCACCTCCACGCCGCGAAAACCGGGGTTCACGACATACGAAGCCGACGAGCCAAGGATGACGAGAACGAAAATCAAAATCGCCACGCCGATAAGTTTAGAGAGAGTTTCTGCACGCATGAGTGGAGCATTCATCAGGCGGGCAAAGGGCGCAATGAAAATTTCCCGGGCAGATTGTAATAGCGCTTGCGCCGCCGTAACCCATCAGCCGCGCCGCGACACAAATGAATTGCCCTTGATATAAAATCGCAACCGCTTTTTCGCCCACGTTCCCGCGTAGTCCACCCCAATGCGCGGGCGTTTGACGATGGAAAAACTTTCAGGAACTTTCGGCTCGGCGATGAAAAAATCATCGCTCAATAAATCATGCGCATTCAATCGGCGGTCAATGTCCATGGCGCGGCACAGCAAGCCGGGGCCACACGTGCGGCCGGAAATATTCTTTATCGGTTCGATCGCGCGGAGCAAAACTGCCGCGCCGTTCCCCTCGCGTTCCGTCACCACGTTCATGCAATGGTGCAAGCCGTAAATGAGATAAACATAAGCATGCCCAGGCGGACCGAACATGACTTTCGTGCGTTCGGTCAGGCCTTTTGAAGAATGCGCGGCAAGATCATGCGGACCAAGATAAGCCTCCACCTCGACGATTCTCCCGATGCGCTCAATATTTTCCGCACGATGAACCAGCCATTTCCCGAGCAACTCCCGCGCGACGAGAACGGTATCGCGATCATAAAAGGTGCGGGGAAGTTTTTTCACGCGGGAAGACTCTTTAAATTTCTGACACCTATTTTGGAGCGCCGGTCTCCGACCCGGCACATTGAAGCGGCGTGCGTTTCGAGCCGGGTCGGAGACCGGCGTTTCTATCGAACCGAGGCTCAATCATTGGAATGTTTTTTTCGCCAGCCTTATTCCATCGGCGCATCGAGAAATTCTTTCGCCGCCGCCCATTCGTCATCGGGAATCTGGATTTGATTGAGGCCGATCGCGAGTCCGTAGCCTTCCATGCTGAACATCGAATTTTCGTTCGGGAGGAAGGGATGGAAATTCGCCGCTTCGAGCCGCGAGAAGACGAGCTGCGTGTCGGCCGGATTCGCGCCGTGGTAAATGGTGACAAGTTTCATACGATTTTCAAAACATCGAACCGCCAACAACCAACATCGAACAACTAATTATTCCCCATGTGACGGTCACTGATGTTGGGTAAGCGCTGTTAGTTGTTTCCGTTTTTCATGCGACCGCCGTGGCGGGCTTGGCCTCCGCGAAAATGATTACGCCCGCGCCCGTCTGCAAAGTGCTTTGCACTTCGGCATCCACGTGTTGGCCCAGACGCGTGAGGCCGTGATTCACGATGATCATCGTGCCATCGGGCAGATAAGCAATCCCCTGCCCTTTGTCCCGACCTTCGCGAACAATTTTTACGGAGACGATTTCGCCCGGAATCAAAGCCACCTTCATGAATTGCGCGATCTCGTGAAGATTCACGCAATTGACATTTTGAATGCCGGCTACTTTCGCCAAATTATGGTCATTGGTGAAAAGTTTTGCGTTGAGGTTGCGCGCGAGGCGAACCAGTTTCGCATCCACCCCTTTTTCTTCGGGGAAATCGCCGTCGTGGATGCGGACTTGTAGCTTCGTATTGTTTTGCAGCCGATTTAACATCTCGAAACCGCGCCGCCCGCGCGAACGTTTGATATCGTCATTCGAGTCGGCAATCTGCTGCAATTCCAACAGCACAAATCGCGGCACAATGATGACGCCTTCGATCAAACGCGCCTCGATGAGATCGGCGATGCGTCCGTCAATAATGGTGCTGGTGTCTAGCACCACGAGATTATCCGGCTCGTTCTGGCGCGTGAAGCGGACGTAGGGAATGATGAGCGAAAAATCTTCCTTGTTGCTGCGCATCGCGAGCACGATGCCGATGTAGCCGAACGCGAGAAACAGGCCGAGGCGGATGAGCCAGCGCGTGCGTTCATCGGCATTTTCAAACAGGCCGGATTTATCAATCAGCATCGCCACGCCCATACCCAGCAACAGACCAAACGTCGTCGCCGAAAAGGCGCGCAGAGAAAAGCCCTTCAACATTTCGTCCACGGCGATGAGCAGTCCGCCAAAACCAAAGCCCAGCACCAATCCCAGAGAGCGCACCCCGACATATTCCGGCGTGACCTGGCTGATGGCGTAACCCGCCAGCGTGCAAAGCGCGAGGAACAAAATCCGTATGGCCCAGAGTGGTGTCATTTTTTAGGGACGTGATTTTTTTATAGCGGCGGTGTTCGTCGCGGGTGGCTTGTGTGACCAGAGAATGCCCCAAAGCCCGGAGCGATTCAAGTTACTCGTGGTGACAGAAAGATTTTGGGCGATGGCTTGGATATTCGTCGCCAGCTCTTGATTTTGCAGCACCGTGCCCGCGAGGCCTTTGCCCGCCTGCAAATCGGCGGCGAGCTGCTTGAAGATGACGGTCGCATCTTGCACGTTTTTGGTCGCGGCGAAAATGTTCACCGCGTTCGTGTCGAGCACGCTCTGCGCCGAATCCGCCAGCCGCGTCAAATCGGCGGAAAACAAAACGGCGTTGCTGACCGCCGTGCCGACTTGCGCGCTATTCGTGGCCACGATCAAATTAATGGTGTGAACCGTTTCGAGCGCTTGCTCGGTGAAGAGACGCAGATTCGTGATGGAAGTTCCAAAATTCGCCAGCGTTTCGCCGTTCAAGACGCGCTGCTGCAAAGCCGCCACCGACGCATCCAGCTTCTTCGCCGTCTCGTCAATGCGTTTGATGAAGCCCGCCGCGTCGCGCGCGACCTCCTGCAAGTTGAACGGCACCGCGCAGGTCACATCCGAGTTGTTGGTGAGAATCTCCCCTTTGTTTTCCAACGGGATGATGGAGACAAATTGATCCCCCAGAAAGCCCGCCTGCTCGATGACAAACCGCGCGTCGCTGTGGATGGGAAAGTCGCTGTAAATTTTCAGGAAGACCGTGACACTCTTGCCGTCCGGCGCGAGCACGATGTTATTCACGCTGCCAACTTGGACGCCCGACAGCAGCACGCCCGAGCGCTGCTTGAGGCCGCCCACGTTTTCCGTGTGCAAGTTCAGCATATAAGTGCCGCGAAACAAACTCGTGCCCTTGCTGAACTGGATCAGCAACACCGCCAGCAATGCCAGCCCGATGAAAACAAACAGGCCGACTTTTAATTCTAATCGTGATTTTTCCATGGTTAAAAATGTAATTCTTCTTTGGGATCCGCCACGCCGTCAATGAACTGGCGCACGATGGCATCTTTGCTCGAAAAAATTTCCTCGGGCGTGCCGTGCGCGTAAATCTTTTTTGCGTGCAGCATGAACACTTTGTTGCCCACGCGCCGCACGCTCCGCATGTCGTGCGTCACCACCACGCTGGTCACCTTCAACTGATCGCGCACGCGGATGATGAGCTGGTCAATGCAGTCGGACATGATCGGGTCGAGCCCCGTCGTCGGCTCATCGTAGAGCACAATCTGCGGTTCGTAAATGATGGCGCGGGCGAGACCCACGCGCTTCCGCATCCCGCCGGAAAGCTCCGCCGGCTTTTTATTTTGCGTGCCCGGCAAATCCACCATGTCGAGCGCCGCGGCCACGCGCTTCTCGATTTCGCCCGCCGTGAAATTATTTTTCTTCCGCTGCAACGGAAACGCCACGTTCTCCGCCACCGTCATCGAATCAAACAGCGCCGCGCCTTGAAACACCATGCCGAATTTTTCGCGCACGCGCAGCAACTGCCGCTCGTTTTTGCCCACGATGCTTTCGCCGTCCACGATGACGTCGCCGGAATCTGGCTGCAACAAGCCAACGAGGTGCTTGAGCAATACACTTTTGCCACCACCGCTGCGGCCGATGATCGCCGCCGATTCGCCGCTCTCGATGCGCAGATCAACGCAATCGAGGATCGTCTGCGAACCAAATCGCTTAGTCAGTTGGCGCACTTCAATCATACAAACATTTGCGCCACGCGTTGCAAAGCGAGCGTCAGGAAAAAATTACACATCAAAATTGAGATGGAAGCATACACCACCGCCTCGGTCGTCGCGCGGCCCACGCCTTCCGCGCCCATGCCGCACGTCATGCCTTTGTAACAGCCCACGAGCGCGATGATGCCGCCATACACAAACGACTTGATCAGCCCGATCGTCACGTCAATGTCGCCCGTGTATTTCAACATATTATACCAGAGATACGCCGGCTCGATGCCTAGCAGATAAACGCCCACGAGATAGCCCGATAAAATTCCCACCGTGATGGATTCCAACGTCAGCAACGGCAACGCCAGCATCGCCGCCGTCAAGCGCGGGACCACAAGATAATCAATCGGATGCGTCGCCAACGTTCGCAGCGCATCAATCTGTTCCGTCACGCGCATCGTGCCGATCTCCGCCGCGATGGCCGCGCCCACGCGTCCCGCCACCATTAACGCGGTGAGCACCGGGCCGAGTTCGCTGCACATCGAGACGCCCACGACGGCGAGCGTCGCCGTGTCCATCTTGACTTTGTGAAATTGAAAATACGTTTGCGCCGCCAGCACCATGCCGGTGAACGCACCCGTGACGAGCACCACCGATTGCGATTTGATGCCGATGAAATGGATCTGCCGCAGTAAGTCGCGCCACACGATGCGGCAACGAAAAATCGTCCCGAGCGCCTCGCGAGTCATCGTCGCGATGCGGCCCAGGCCCGACAGCCAGTCGCCCAGCCACGAA
>JANYFN010000252.1 GCA_025362675.1 Limisphaerales bacterium
CAATTTCATCCCGCAAATCGGACAATTGCCCGGATGATCCTGGATGACCTGCGGGTGCATACCGCAGGTGTAAAGTGTTTTTGCTGGAGCAGGCGTGGCCGCAGTCGCCATGGATGAACTGTTTTTCCCGAACCAGAATCCGCCCGCAATCGCCAATACCACCAAGAGCAAAATCAACGTGGCTTTCATAACTCAAGGTTTGGTTGTCGCGGTCGGCGCCGCGCAACAGCTCGCGCCGCAGGGCGCCGCCGAGCCGCTATCGGTTTCCGAAAACGCTGGCGACAGCTTCATGCCGCAGAGCGGACAATCTCCCGGCGCAGCGACTTTTACTGACGGATGCATCGGGCAGGTGTAGTAGATCGGTTTTTTGTTTTCCGGCGCGGTGGATGTGGCTCGCGAAGCATGACGGCAAGCCAGTCCACCGATGACGACGAGGGCGAGCATAACGAGCAATGCACATTTTGATTTCATAAAATTCTTCCGGTTAAGTTTTTTGTTTCACAAACCACCGCGCAAAAGCGCGACGGACGGACAAACGAAGTTTTTGGGAGCTGCAGCGGGTGGTGAAATCAGAACCGAAATTCCGCGCAAAAATGCGAGGCACACCACGGGCGTCAGCTAGGAAGAATCAGATCAGGCGGACACAGTTGCGCGCAAAAATCGGCGCTGTGGGCAGGGGAGCGGCAAAATGATTTGCGGGAGAAATGAAGGAAGTCCCAGCGGCGGCCAAAACCCAAACCACCGTCGCCGGGACCAAAGACACAATTTGATTTTCCGATCCGGCGCGTTGAGTGGTCGCCGGAGCCGGTGAAGTCGGCGCAGATTTTTCCGCGCAACAGGCCATTTTGCCGCCACAGCCACAGTCCGTTTTGACAGCATTGGCACAGGAACTTGCTGACACCGGGAACATTTGTCCCAGCAGCAGCGACAGTCCGCAAACGATGGCCAGCATGGCTTTCATTGGTTTAGTTTCGTCTGAACAAGCGAATCGTGAATGGCTTTTTTTGGCGGATGAAACTTATTTCTTGTCCGTCGCCTTCTCCACAGCTTTCTCCGTCTTGTCCGCCTTGCGGATTTTCTTCAGGAACTTTTCCGGCGTCTTGTCGAAATCCTTTTTGCAACCCTTGCAGCAGAGTTTCACTTCCTGATCTTGATAAGTGAACACGAGCGGCGCACCCATATCGCCGCCCAGTTTTTCACCGGAGACGGGGCAGGTTTTCAACAGGTCGGGCTTGGGCGCGGGTTTGGCGGGCTTGGCGTCATCGGCCCGCACGGCGAGCGTGGCGGCGAGCAGCAGCAGCGGCAGGAGAAGGAGTTTTTTCATATGTATTATTGATTTTATTTGTGGCAACCATCGGCTTACACCGCTGGAACTTAAAACCCGCAAACTATTTTTAATCATTTACGGTTCACTGCTGAAAATTAACAAGCTGGCCGAAATATTCAAGCGGTTCGGAGGAAAATCCACCGAACCGCTCGCGCGGGAAAGCTGCTTTTTATTTATCCGTTTCCATGCCTTTTGTCGGCACGTTGTTCGTCGAGGTGGCGCAGCAGAAAACCAGATCACTGCCGCAGGTGTTGCAAAAGTGTTTTAATTCGTTGTGCGAATTTTTGCCCATGCCGACGGTCACGATGGTGGTCTGACAGCCGGAGCAAGGAAGCTTTTCACCCGGAGTCGTCATGTTGCTGCGGCCTTTTTCCACCGTTACTTTATCGACCATGATGGTTTTGCACTTGGGGCAGGCCATGGCGATGGTATCGCCCGGTTTGAGGGCTGCGGCCTGTTCTGGTGTAGTGATGGCAGTGAGCATCATCAAGTGTTCCGCGCCTTTCATCGCCTGCGTGCCTTCAGCCTGCGTCGAACTCGGTAACCAGACCATGGCGGCGGTCAGCATGACGGCGATGAGGGCGATGCTGATATAGATTTGTTTGGATATTTTCATCGGAGTGTTTTTGGTATCGTTGGTTTGGATTGCTCGTTTTTTTATTTTTAACAACTCCCAAAATCTTAGTTGATCAAGTGGTTTGACACTATGGGGTATAACCCCTCCTCTGGCGGCGACTGATTATTTTGAGGGGTTTTCAGTTCGGCGGGGTAATACCTGTATCAGCATCGCAATCACGCGGTGCCTAAACCAAAAGGAAAAATACTATGAAAACTAAAATCCTCCTCCTCGGTGCGGTTGTGACCGCGCTCGCCGTCAGCACGTTTGCCGCCGGATCACTGCTCTCGCCGCGTGCCGCCAGCAATCAAAGCCAATACGTCAGCACTCCGGCGGAAACCGCCACCGTCACGGTGACCTACGCTGACACCGGCGCTGCGCTCCTCACGCCGCGCGCAGCAAGTAATCAAGCCACGCTGGTGAAAGGTGTGCATGACGGCGGGAGCCGGGCATTGGACTGCAAAAAAAATATGGCGGGCAGTCCCAAGATCATTGCCGAATG
>JANYFN010000285.1 GCA_025362675.1 Limisphaerales bacterium
CTATCAAAATGGCACTACCAATTGGTTCACGGAAGCGGATGGGAAATCGTTGCGCGATGTGCGCTGCATCGCCGAGGCCACCAACGGCGCGGTGTGGTTCGGCATGGCGGGCAACGGCCTCGCGTGTTTGGAAAATAATCACATTCGCCAATGGCGCCAGACCAACGGCCTCGCGAGCGACTATGTGAATTGCCTGCACTTCGATGCCGATGGCGCATTATGGATCGGAACTTTTGATAGCGGTTTGTGTCGCTGGCAGGATGGAAAATTTTCAGTGATTGATCGCGCACAAGGTTTGCCCAACAGCGTGATCGGCGACATTGAAGACGACGGTCACGGATTTTTTTGGATGAGTTCACACGGCGGAATCATTCGCGCGAGCAAAACGGAATTGAACGACTGCGCGGATGGAAAAATTAAAACGGTGAACTGTCTCACCTACGGTATCAACGACGGTTTGCCGACGATCGAATGTTCCGAAGGCTTGCAACCCGCCGGTTGTAAAACGCCCGACGGCCGCCTCTGGTTTCCGACGAGCAAAGGTCTTGTGGTCGTGAATCCAAATGAAGTCCGCATCAACCAACTGCCGCCGCCGATGGCGTTGGAGGAATTGTTGGTGGACGGCGAGATCGTGACGAATACCTCGTCGCCATTGAAGATTTCGCCGGGACGAAATCATTTTGAATTTCATTACACCGGGTTGAGTTTTGTCGCGCCGGAAAAAGTGAATTTCAAATATCGCATCGAAGGTTTGGAAAAAAACTGGGTGGACGCCGGCACGAAGCGCGTGGCGAATTACAGTTTTCTACCGCCGGGGAATTATGTGTTTCACGTCATCGCGTGTAACAACGACGGTGTTTGGAATGGGGCGGGCGTGTCGCGGGCGTTCACGTTGCTGCCGCATTTCTGGCAGACGCTTTGGTTCCGCGTGCTGGCGGGATTTTTTATCGTCGCCGCCGCGAGCGGAACAGTCTGGTTCGAGACGCGGCGACGCTTACACCGGCGTTTGGAAAAACTGGAGCGCCAGCAGGCCGTGGAACGCGAACGTGCGCGCATCGCGAAAGACATCCATGACGACCTCGGCGCGAGTCTCACGCGCATCACGATGCTGACCCAATCCGCGCGCGGTGAAGCGCACGTTCCCAGCGACGTGGCCGCGAATCTCGAACGCATCCACGGCACGGCACGCGAGCTGACGCGCTCCATGGACGAAATCGTCTGGGCCGTGAATCCGCGTCACGACACGCTCGATAGTTTGGCGAGTTATTTGAGTCGCTTCGCCTACGATTTTTTGAGCGCGGCCAACATCCGCTGCCGACTCGACGTGCCGTTGCAACTGCCCGCGTGGCCACTCACGGCGGAGGTGCGGCACAATGTTTTTCTCGCGTTCAAGGAAACGCTGAACAATGTCGTGTGTCACGCAGCGGCCACGGAAGTGCGCGTGACGTTGCAATTGGAGGCACAGAAATTAATTTTGATCGTCCAGGACAATGGCAGTGGCTTTGACGCGAGCCAGCCGGATTTGATTTCACCGCCGACACTCGACCGTATTTCGCAGGGGAACGGCCTCGCCAACACGCAACGACGGCTGGCCGAAATCCACGGCGCGTGCGACGTTCATAGCGTGCGCGGAGTGGGCACGACGGTGAAATTCAGCGTGCCGGTGAAAAAATAAAATTGCCGCGTGTCATTAAAACTGACGACGATAATCCAAATTCGATTTGGCGTATGATAAAAAAAGCAGACATGAGCATTACGGTATCCATTGTGGAAGACGACGCCCCGGCGCGGGAAATTCTCGCCGAATGGGTGAATCGTGCTGCCGGTTTCCGCTGCGTCGGTAAGCACGGCAGCGTGGAACATGCCTTGGCAAAATTGCCCGCCGAAAAACCGGCGGTCGTTTTGATGGACATCAATCTGCCCGGCTTGAGTGGCATCGAAGGTGTGCGGCGCTTGAAAGCGCAACTGCCCGGCACGCAGTTCGTGATGCTCACGGTCTATGAAGATGCGGATCATATTTTTGACGCGCTCCAAGCCGGCGCGAGCGGTTATCTTTTGAAGCAAACGCCGCGCGCGGAACTGCTCGAATCCTTGCAGGATGTTTTCGGCGGCGGCTCGCCGATGACGAGCAACATCGCGCGCAAAGTCGTGCAGGCGTTTCAACGCGCGGAAGCGAACACTAAAAATTCCGGCGCAGAAATTTCGAGCGCGGAAAATCTTTCGCCGCGCGAACGTGAAGTGTTGGAGTTGCTCGCGCGCGGCTACCTCTACAAGGAAATCATGGAGGCGCTCAAGATCAGCCGCCCCACGGTGAACACCTACATCCGGCGCATCTACGAGAAGCTGCACGTCCGTTCGCGCTCCCAGGCGGTCGCGAAGTTCAGTCATTTTTCCCTTGATAATCCAAGTCATCTGCCGGTGCGGTCTTAAATTTTTTCAACGGTTTCTGCAACTGTCGTTACCTTTAACGACATGACGGTTCAGCCGTCTGTGTTAGGTTTTTCACAAGCCAGCCACCCAAAAAATTCAAGCCGCCGCCGTGTCGTCGGCTTGAAGAAAAACCCAACCGGGTGACTAGCGCGGATCGTCGAACACAAACCTGAAACAATATGAAACGAATACTTACCCTTACGGCCATGCTGCTTGGATTTGGCATGGCGTCCCACGCGCAGACGCTGCTTTACCAGTGGAATTTCACCAACAGCGACGGTGTTTTTGGCACGCCGACAAATATGCCGCCGCTCTACACGGCACCGGCGCTGGCGGGGACGGGAAACTTATTTGTGAAGAACAGCGTCGGCACCACGGGTGCAGGTGTGAATTGTTATTTCACCAATGGCGTGGGCGTTGGGCCGGGTTCGGGGCCGGGCGGTTCGGGGGCCGGGGCGTATAACATTCCGAGTCAGGGCTACGGCGGCGCTGGCCCCGCCTGCACGGTGTTGGGCACAAATTTGAATCTCGGCACAATGTATAAAGTCACCGTCACGTTCTGGTTTCAATTTGGCACGTCGGTGAGCGCGCAGTTTCCGCGCATGCTCATGATTAGCCCAAACGCCAACTACGACCAAAGCGGAATTGGCCTCGGATCGAGCGTGAACGGCTGGTTAACCGGCGTGGCGCGGCAGTTGCAAAACGCGGTGGGCGGAATTTCTGGCAGCGATGGCTCCGCCGTGACGACCGCCAACTTGCCCACGCAATTCTTTGATTCCGGCACCGGTTTAAGCGGTGTCAGCACGACGACCGGTCAGTGGTATTTTGAGGCGATTGAATATGATGCGACGCTCGCAAGCAATAATTACAAAGTCTGGCTTGGCACCTCGACAACCAACGTGGTGCTGGTGGGATCGCGCAACGCGGCCTACGGCGGCATCGCTTTCACCACGAACGCCACCATCCAGATCGGCAACCGTAACTCGAACGGCTCGCGCTCCCTCAGCAGCGGCGGCGTGGCGGATGTCCGCATTTATGCCGGCATTTGTTCTTCCAATAACTTGGAAGTTCTCCGCACCTTCTCCACGGGTTTTGTGGACGACGGCAGCGGCACGGCGAGCGCGCCAGTCGTCGCCGTGCAGCCGACTTCCGGCACGAGCCATGTCGGCCAATCGCGCACCTTCTCCGTCAGCGTCACCGGTTTGACCCCCATCTCTTATTTGTGGAAATCCAATAACGTCGCCATCACCACTGCGACTAATTCTGTGTTGGTGCTCACGAACATTCCGTTGTCTGCCAGCGGCGCAAATTACTTTTGCTCCATCACCAACGCCGCCGGTGGCACCAATTCATCAGTGGCCCAGTTGAAGGTGATTGCCACCACGCCGGGCAGTTACGCGGCGGCGGCGCTGGCGCAAAACCCTTATGTCTATTGGCATTTGAACGAAAATACTAACGGTGTTTCCGATCCGACACTGCCGCTCCCCATTTTCGATTACGCCAACGGTCTCGACGGCTCGGCGGTGTATCCGACGAACACTACGTTTGACGTGGCGGATTTAAGCTCGCCGGTATATCCCGGTTTTGCGCCGACGAACACAGCGATTGAAATTTACAACGTCGCGCGCGGCAGCTTGCTGAACATGGCGACGATTTCCAGCTTTACCAACGGCATGACGATGTGCGGCTGGATCAAAACTTTCGGCGTGCCAAATTCGCGCGCTATCATCTACAGCCAGAATCCGACCGATGGTTCTGGTGCCGCCACGACCGCTGCGGGCTACGGTTTGAAATTCGCCGGCGCGGCCACAGATGTGAACGGCAACCCCGGCGCGTTGCTCTCCTACAACTGGAATTACACCGCCCAGTCTAGTCCCGGCTACACGCCCACGCTCGTCGTGCCGACAAATGTCTGGACGTTCATCGCCCTGACAGTGGATCCGAACGGAACGAACGCCACGTTGTTCATGGGTTCGCCCGCGACCGGAATTCAGACCAGCGTGGACGACACGAATGTCACCCTGAGTGCGCTGGTAGGCGTCACCAATAGTGCTGGCCGCGTGATTCTCGGACGCTCACCGTATGGGTTCTGGGAATCGGGCGTCGGCAGTTACTTCGGCGGAAACACGATGGCATTTAACGACGTGACCATCTTCAAACAGGCGTTGTCCTTGAACACGCTGACGAATCTGTATGTCATTGGAGCAGGAATTCCCTATCCGCGTTTGACTGGTGTGTCCGACGGCTCCGGTAACTTGGTGTTGACTTGGGGTTTCGGCACCCTGCAAGAATCCACCAACCTGCTCAATTCCTTTACGGATGTGGCCGGCCCGCCGACCTCGCCATATTCGGTGCCGATGACCGATGTGCAGCATTATTTCCGGGTTAGAAACTAGCCCGGCATGGGGTAAGTGGGTGGGTTAAGCGAAGAGCGCGGACGAAACATCCGCGCTCTTTTTAACAAGGGGATCGCCAATTCATCCCCGCCTTGCTTGAACTTTCAAAAAAAATCGTCACGCTCAATCAAATTTCACCATGCCAATTTCAAAACCATCCCCGCAATTTCTCTGGCTGCTCTTCGTTGCCATTCTTTCGTGTGGCAACATTTCAGCGGCGGAAAGTTCTCCGCGCGTCCGCGAAAATTTCGACCTCGGCTGGCGCTTCCGCCAAGCCGATACCACCAATGCCAACGCGATAAATTTCGCTGATAGCGCTTGGAAAGAAATCAATCTGCCACACGACTGGAGCATCGCCGGGCCGTATGATAAGACCAATTCCGTTGACCCGCGCGGCGGTTTTTTGCCGACGGGCATCGGCTGGTATCGCAAACATTTTCTCGCGCCGGAAACGTTGCGCGGCCAGAAAATCTCCGTCGAGTTCGACGGCGTCTATCGCTACTCCGATGTCTGGCTCAACGGACATTTTCTCGGCCATTACCCATTTGGCTATCTCGGTTTTAATTACGACCTCACGCCGTTTTTGAATTTCGGTGATACGCCGAACGTCATTGCCGTGCGCGTGGACAACTCGCAACAGCCGAACAGCCGTTGGTATTCCGGCTCCGGCATTTACCGCCATGTCTGGATAAATGTCACCGCGCCGCTGCACGTCGCACGCTGGGGAACTTATGTGACGACCACCAATGTCTCGACGAATTCCGCGAGCGTGCAGGTGCGGACAAAAATTAAAAATGAATCTGACGCCGCGCAATCTGTCACGCTGACCACCAAGATTGTCGGCGACAACGGTGAAGTTCTCGCATCGTCGGAGTCGCAGGAAAATCTCGCGGGCAAAAGTGAAACGGAAGTTGACCACGCCATCGAATTACTGAAACCAAAACTGTGGTCGCTCGCCGCGCCACAGCTTTATATGATTCGCAGCGTTGTGAAGTTCGGCGGAAAAATTGTGGACGAATACGAAACACCCGTCGGCATCCGCGAGATCCTCTACGAGGTGAACAAGGGATTTTTCCTGAACGGCGAACACGTCAAGATGCAGGGAATGTGTCTGCACGAAGACGCCGGTTGCGTCGGCTCGGCGATTCCCGAACAAGTTTTGGAGCGCCGCCTGCAATTGCTGAAAGAGATGGGCTGCAATGCGATTCGCACGAGCCACAATCCGCCCGCGCCCGAATTTCTCGACCTCTGCGACCGCCTGGGTTTCCTCGTGATGGACGAGGCGTTCGACGAATGGAAGTCGGGCAAAACCAAGCAGGGCTACAACAAAGTTTTTGCCGAGTGGTCGCAGAAGGATTTGACCGCGATGCTGCACCGCGACCGCAATCATCCGAGCGTGGTAATGTGGAGCGTCGGCAATGAAATTTACGAACAGGCTGCTGGTAACGGCGCGGAAGTATTGAAACCATTGGTCGAACGCTGCCACGCCGAAGATCCGACGCGTCCCGTCACCGCCGCGTGCGACCGGATTTTTGACGACAACGGCGGTGCGAAGCCGGATTTTCTGAACCTCCTCGACATCGTTGGCTACAACTACGTTGACCGCTGGCGCACGCGCCGCGAAACAGCCTACGATGACGACCATCAAAATTTTCCGCAGCGCAAAATGGTCGGCACGGAAAGCGAAGCCATCGGCGGCATTCGCGGCGAATACAAATTTGCGCCGCTCGGCCCGGACAAACTCACGCGGGCCGTTTATGCCACCGACATGATTCGGCAGGAGCAGCTTTGGAAATTTGTCGCCACGCACGATTACGTCATCGGCGATTTTCTGTGGACGGGTATTGACTATCTCGGCGAGTCGCGCTGGCCTTTGAAGAATGCGATTTACGGCGCGCTCGATACCTGTGGTTTTCCCAAGGACAACTATTATTTTTATCAAAGCGTCTGGGCAACCAAGCCGATGCTGCATCTGTTGCCGCACTGGAGTTGGAAAGGCCGTGAGGGACAGATCATTCCCGTCCTCGCCTACACGAGCTGCGACAGCGTGGAATTATTTTTGAACGGCAAAAGTTTTGGCGTTAAGGCGCGGGAATTTCCGCGTCAAGGCACGGCAGGCGCGTGGAACAAATATGCGCGACCACAAGTTTTTGCGACGACCGCCGATCTGCATCTGCAATGGGATGTGCCTTATGAACCGGGCGAGTTGAAAGCCGTCGGCTACAAGGACGGCAAAAAAGTTTGCGAGGAGGAAATCCGCACGGCGGGCGAACCGGCGGCGATTGTCCTCTCCACTGACCGTGAAAATTTGCACGCCGGAACGCGCGACGTGGCGCATCTCTTCGTGAAAATCGTGGACGCCCAGGGCAACGTCGTGCCGGGCGCGGACAACTTGGTGAAGTTTGAAATTTCCGGCGCAGGCACATTGCTCGGCGTGGACAACGGCAATCCGGCAAGCCACGAAAGTTTTCAAGCAAACGAACGAAAGGCATTCGACGGCCTCGCGCTCGGCGTGGTGCAGGCTGGTTTCGTGCCCGGCGAATTAAGTGTCACCGCGACGTCAGACAAACTCCAAAGCGCAACCATAGTTTGGCACGTTGAAAAAGATTCCGGACAAACCCAATCTTTTTTCCAAGCGACTGCGAATTATTGAGTTTCGTATCAAGCAAGCCGCCCGCGAGCGGATGCGGCGCGAACGCCACATCCTTTAAAGTTTTTTAAAACGCCCTGGTCGCCAAATGTGCCAACGTCTGTGTTTTGCCACAGTGCTTTCGACTCAAGTGGCGCTCAAGGCTGCCACGCGAGGCGGTAATAAGCCGAGCCGGGAACGACTCCGAGATCGGAGAAGTCATCCGTCCATTGGAATGCACCGTTGGCGGGCGCGTTGGTGGTCAGGATGGTCGCCCAGGTTGTGAGATTCGTGCTGCGTTGCACGCCGTAGTTGTAGCCGGGAATGCCGAAGAACTGCAAGCTGGCCGAGCTGCCGCTGACGGTCAGGCTGAAGCTCTGCCCCGTCACAAACGGATTCACGACCAAGTTCACCGTGCCGGTCGCCGTGCCGCCATTGCCATCGTCAACGGTGTAGGTGAACTGGTCGTTGACCAGATTCGTGTTGACGTAGAAAACGTAGCCGCCGCTGATCGTCGGCGTGCTGCCATTGGTGCTCACACCGACGCTGCTCAACGTGAGTGTGTTGCCATCCACATCCGTCGCGTTGGTCAGCAGATCCGTCACCAAAATTTTCCAACTGTTCACGCTGCCACGGCTATAGATGTTGTTGTTCGCCACGGGCGCGTGGTTGACGATGAGGTAAAGTTCGCCGTTCACAATCGCTAGTGTAGTCGCCGCACCGGCGGAGAAACCCGCGCCGTTCACGGTGACATTTGAGGAACTGACGGAGCCGCTCACCGCGCCACCAAGGTTGGTCGAAATCAGTTTGTAACTACCGGCGGGCAGGGCGGTGTCGAGGACGGTCACGGTCACGGCGTTGTTGTTCAACGTGAGCGTGCCGTTCATCGTCATCAATGTCGGCGTGCCGTTGGTGTAGTTGAGCGCGAGCGAACCAGCGGAGAGCGTGGCGTTGCCAGCGATGATGCCCGTCGCGCCGCTGCCGCTCAACGTCTGGCCCGATCCGAGCGTGAACGCGGAGGCCAAGCCGGTCAGGTCAAACGTCGCGCCGCTGCCGATGAAGATGTTAGTCGTGTTCGCAATCGAAGTGCCGTTCGTCAGCGCGAGCACGCCGCTGCCAATGGTGGTTGCGCCGGTGTAAGTGCAAGGTTGTGTCAGCGTCCAAGTCGCAGAGCCGTTCATCGTCACGCCACCCGTGCCACCGAGAGCTTTGTCAAAAATTCCATTGCCGATGCCAGTGAGTGTGAGCAAACCGCCAGCGGTGCTGGTGATCGGGCCGAAACCACGGCTGTCATTTTTCACCGTCCAGGTGTCGCTGGCTTTCGCGGCGTCGAGCGTTGCGCCGTTTGTGCCGATGGTGAAGCCGGGGCCGTAAGGAGCTTCGCCGCCCGTCGGTGCGCCCGCCGCGCCGCCGGTGAAACGAACCGTGCCGCCGTTGATGATGAAGCGTGCCGGATTGTAATCGAGCTGCCCGAGGCTCTGGCCCGCGCCGTAACCCCAACGATCTAAAACCAACGTCGCGTTGGAGACCGTCACGACGGCGCTGCTGTTGTAAGCGCTGGTGTAAAGTCCGCCCGCGTTGGTGAGGTTGACCGTGCCGCCATTGACGGTGAAGCTACCGGAATAAGTATTCGCCGCGTTGAGGTTCAACGTGCCGACGCCGCTCTTCGTCAAACTGCCGCTGCCGGAAAGAACGCCCGTGACGGTCATATTGGAAGTGCAATTCCACACGGATGTGCCACCCAAATTTGGAATCGCGCCGACGAGGAGGTTGGCGGAAATCAAATTGAAATTCAGATAGCCGCCGTTGGCATTCAGGATGGAAGCCATGCCCAACGTGTAGCCGTTACCGCCGGTGAGATTGAACGTGTTCTGGAAAGTGCCGAAGCCGCCGATGGTCAGCACATTGCCTTGCGGCCCGCCGTTCGTCGCGGCAACGTTGTTCACGTCGAAATAATCCGTGGCGTAACCGGTGTTGAAGGCGGTGGTCGTGTTGCTAAAGCTCACGCTGCTGTCGCCGCGCAACTGGAGCGTCTGGCTGTTCGTGTTGTTGTCTCCGAACTGGAAGCTCGACGGCGTGCCGATCGCGGTGGAAAGCCCGCCGACGGTGTTCGCCGCGTTGGCCTGTAACTGGAGCGTCGTGTTATTATGAACCACGAGCGCGCCGGTGATGTTGTTGCTGCCGGAAAGCGCGAGTGTGCCACCGTTGACCGCCATGCCGCCGGTGAAAATGTCATTGCCGCTCAAGAGCAATGTGCCGTTTCCGTTCTTGCTCAAGCTACCGCCACCGGAGATGACGCCCGCGATGACCGTGTTGGAAACGCCCGCAACGGTTAAGGCGTTGCCGCCGTTCGCGATGCTTTGGCCGAGCGTAAGATTGCCCGCAGCGGCGTTGAACGTCTGTGCCGCGCTCATCGTGACCGGCACGTTCAAAATTTCTGTGCTCGTAGAATTATTGGTCACGCCCGCGCCGGTCAGCGTCAAGGTGCTGCTCGGTGTGCCGACGGTGAAAGCTCCTGCCGTGCTGTCGAAAATCAAACCGATGACGGAGTAATTACCATTCATGGATGGCGTCGGGCGCGTCGGGCCGGCGAACACCAAACCATCCCCGACGCTTCCCGGTGCGAAGCCGCTGCTCCAGTTTGGATTGCTGCTCCAGTTGTCATCACCCGCGCCGCCGTTCCAGACTTCGGTGGACGCCGTCACCGTCAAACCAATCGGCGTCGTGCCGAGGAGCGCGCCGGTATCCGTCATCGTTGCCACCAACGTTTTGCTGCCGGCCACCGTGCCAGCGGTAACAGTAAGCGTGTTCGTAAAAATATTTCCGCCAGCGGCGACGAGCGCCACCGCCGATGAGCCGCCGATAGAACTCGCGTCCAACGTGACGGTGTTGATCGGGTTGCTGCCGTTCGTGACGGTCACGCTGATGAACGTGCTTTGGTTACGCACCACCGTCGCAGGGCTGGCCGTGCCGCTGCCGGTCGGCGGCGTGCTGGCGGCGTAATGCAGTGCGACGTTGTTGCCGCTGGTGATGATGGAAAAATTCGCCGCGTTCAGCGGTGCGACATCCCAGACCGGCGTGACCGCGACCGTGCCGGACAACGTGGCGCTCGTCATCAAAATATAATCCGCCGTCGTGTCCAGATTCACCGCCGTGCTGGGAGCCTTGAGATGGAACACCGTGTTGTTCAGCGCGAGCGTGCCGCCGACGGTGATCAAATCATTCGAGCCATTGAAAACCGTGCCGACATCGAGATACGCCAGCGCACCGGAAACAAATGTCAGGTTGTTCGTGAACCGGTTCGTCGCATAGCCGCCGTCCGTGCCGGCGAAAATTTTCGCGCCGGAAATCGTCGTCACCGCGCCCGTCACCGTGCCGCTGCCGAACAAACTTTGTCCGCTCGCGATGGCGTAGGTG
>JANYFN010000173.1 GCA_025362675.1 Limisphaerales bacterium
GCAGCCGTGACGCCGTGGACAAAACTCTCTCCCGGCAATCACAAGGCGGAATCATCCGAAAACTGGCTCGCGGTCTCTACGATTATCCGCGCCAAGACCCGCAACTCGGCTTGCTGTCGCCCGCGATAGATGCCATTGCCAAAGCCTTGCAAGGACGCGACGCCGTCCGCCTGCAACCTTCCGGCGCTTACGCCGCCAATCTGCTCGGCCTCTCGGATCAGGTGCCGATGAAAATTGTTTTTCTGACCGATGGTTCTCCCCGCCGGATTCAATTGGGCAAACTGCAAATTGTTCTCAAGCGCACCACGCCGCGCAATATGGCGACCGCCGGAAAAATCAGCGGATTGGTAATCCAAGCATTTCGCCACTTGGGACAACGCCATGTGGATGACAGCGTGTTGGCCACTCTTCGCCGACGGTTAAGCCCCGCCGACAAACGGCAACTTCTCAACGATTTCCGCTATGCCTCGGGATGGATCGCCCGGTTCATGCGGCAGGTTGCCGAAACCTCAAAAAAATAAGCCATGCAATCTTTCGCCCAACTTCCATCCGACCGCCGCCGCCGCCTCTGCAATGAAGCACAGGCGAACCTCGGCCTTCACGCCGTCAGCGTGGAAAAAGATTATTGGGTTTGCTGGACATTGCGCGAATTGTTTCAGCTTCCCGAATGGGGAGCGCATCTCACTTTCAAAGGCGGCACGTCGCTCGCCAAAGCGTGGAAACTCATAGAGCGATTCTCCGAAGACATTGACATCGTCATTGAGCGCGATTTCCTCGGCTTCGGCGGCGACCACGGTCCTGAACACGCTCCGAGCAAGAAACAGCAACGCCTGCGGTTGGATGCGCTCAAAGCGGAATGTCGGCAGCGCATTCAACATTCTCTTAAACCGGCTCTGGCCGTGCGATTCAAATCATTGCTGCCGGCGGATGCAGTCTGGAGATTGGAAGAAGACCCCGCCGATCCCGATGGACAATCGCTGTCGTTCTTTTATCCGGCGGTGATTGAAACCGCCGCCTACGTTCAGCCGGTGGTAAAAATTGAACTCGGTGCCCGCTCCGACACCGAGCCTTCCGAGACTCCGCAAATTCAGTCGTATCTCGCCGACGCCTTCCCGGAAATTCTCGGCCCGGACGTATTTTCCGTCCGTGCGGTCGCGCCGCGCCGCACTTTCTGGGAAAAGGCCATGCTCGTCCACGAGGAAAATTTTCGTCCGGCGGACAAGCCGCGCAAAGCGCGTCTCGCCCGGCATTACTACGACCTCTGGTGCCTCATTAACAAAGGCGTTGCCGCCCAAGCGATGGCTGATCCCGGCCTGTTCAAACGCATCGCCGCGCACCGGGAAATTTTCTTCCGCTGGTCGTGGGTTAATTACACCACCCTTCGTCCCGGTTCGCTCCGGCTCATCCCGCCGGACGACCAACTGGCTCCCTGGCGGCAGGATTACCAAACCATGCGCGGCGAAATGTTTTTCGGCGACGTGCCGAAGTTTGACGAGATCATTCGTGTCGTTGGCGATTTCGAGAAACGATTCAATCAATCAGCACCCGTATGAATCTCGCCGAGATAAACGTCGTGAACGGTTTTGCAATTGCAAAAAATCGTCGCGCATTACGATAATCAGCCAATCCACTTATCTAATTTTTCACGCATGACTCCCGAACAACAAGCCCGCCAGCAGATTGATGCGAAGCTTGTCGCGGCAGGTTGGATTGTTCAGGATTACAAGGCGTTCAACCCCTCCGTCGGGCGGGGCATCGCGCTGCGCGAAGTCCCGCTGAAATCCGGTCGCTGTGACTATTTGTTGCTGGTGGATCGCAAAGCTCTCGGCGTGGTCGAGGCAAAAAAAGAGGGCACAACGCTTTCCATGGTCGCCGAGCAGTCCGGTCATTACGGCGCGAGCCTCCCGGATTTCATTCAGGCCATTGTCCCCGGCTCGTTGCCCTTTCTTTACGAATCCACCGGCGTCGAAACTTTCTTTCGAGACGAACGTGATCCCGACCCGCGTTCGCGGTCAGTGTTCAATTTTCATCGTCCTGAAACGCTCGCTGAATGGCTGACTCAACCCGACACGCTCCGCGCCCGTCTTCAGCATCTGCCACCATTGCCGACGCACGGAATGCGTGACTGCCAGGTTGAAGGCATCACCGACCTCGAAAAATCGTTTGCTGATAATCAGCCTCGTGCGCTGATTCAAATGGCCACCGGCGCAGGCAAAACTTTTACCGCCTGCGCGTTCACCTATCGCCTGATCAAATACGCCGGGGCGCGTCGCGTGCTTTTTCTCGTGGATCGCTCGAACCTCGGACGGCAGGCCACATCCGAATTTCAGCAATTCGTCACGCCCGACACCGGGCGCAAATTCACCGAGCTTTACAACGTCCAACACCTCACCTCGAACGCGCTCGATCCCGTCTGCCGCGTCACCATCTGCACCATCCAGCGCCTTTACTCGATGCTGCGCGGCGAGGAATTGCCTGAAGACGCCGACGAAATGTCCACCTACGAAATCGGCGCTGCGGATGGCCGGCCCAAGGAAGTCGCCTACAATCCCGCCATTCCCATCGAGATGTTTGATTTCGTTGTCACCGACGAATGCCACCGTTCCATTTACAATCTGTGGCGGCAGGTGCTCGAATACTTCGACGCTTTCCTCATCGGCCTCACCGCGACGCCGTCGAAACAGACCATCGGCTTTTTCAACCAGAACCTCGTCACCGAATACAACCACGAGCGCGCGGTCGCTGATGGGGTAAATGTCGGCTACGAAGTTTATCGCATCAAAACGCAAGTCACCGAGCAGGGCGGCAAGGTTGAAAAAGGTTTTTATGTGGACAAGCGCAACAAGCTCGACCGCTCCAAGCGCTGGGAACAATTGGACGAAGACCTCACCTATTCCGCGCCGGAACTTGACCGCTCCGTCGTTGTCCCGTCGCAAATCCGCACCGTGCTTCAGGCGTTCAAGGATGCGCTTTTTACTGAATTATTTCCCGGTCGCACGCTCGTGCCCAAGACGCTCATCTTCGCCAAGGATGATTCTCACGCCGAAGACATCGTTCACATCTGCCGCGAAGTGTTTGGCAAAGGCAACGACTTTGCCAAGAAAATCACCTACCAGTCCAAGCATCCTGACACCGGCAAAGCCGCCAAGGGCGAAACGCTCATCCAGGAATTTCGCACCTCGCCGCAACTCCGCATTGCCGTGACCGTGGACATGATTGCCACCGGCACGGACATCAAGCCGCTCGAATGTCTCCTGTTCCTGCGCGATGTCCGCAGCCGCACTTATTTCGAGCAGATGAAAGGCCGTGGCACGCGCGTGCTCACGCCCACGGATTTGCAGGCCGTCAGCGGCGCGGACGCCCGCGCGAAAACCCATTTCGTCATCGTGGA
>JANYFN010000045.1 GCA_025362675.1 Limisphaerales bacterium
GGGCTACATCGGCAAAAATTGAAACCGGCGTCGTGTTTTTGTGCGGAACGGCGACGCCGGGTGAGTGATGCTGAGAAGCAACGACGCTCAGAGAAGCGACACACTCAAAATTTAGCTGTTGTTGATCCCGCACGCCACGAGCATACAGGCGCTTTTGGGATTTTTACGCTTTTGGCCTTGCCGGATAATTAAAGCCTCACAATGTTTGTTATATTTAATTTACTTGAGGGCGGGTTGGTTGAGTTGTAGGCTTTTACGTAGTCGCGCACGGTTGTCTTCCATGAGAAATCTACGCGCATTCCGTTTTGGCGAAATTTCTTTAATAGCTCTGCGTTAGGGTAAATCGCCATCGCTTTGCGAATCGCTTTGGCCAGTGCGCGCGCACTGTAATCATAAAACTTGATACCATTCATTTTTTTTGATGATTCAGCGTAATCCACAACGCTGTCGTCAAGTCCGCCGGTGGCACGCACGATGGGAATGGTGCCGTAGCGCAGGCTATACATCTGGTTCAAGCCGCAGGGTTCAAACCGCGATGGCATCAGAAAAAAATCACAACCGGCTTCAATTCGGTGCGCCAAGGTTTCGTCATACCCAATTCGAACCGCAACTTTATCAGGATTGCGCCGGGCCAGCTCGCGGTAGCCGCGTTCAAATTCCGGCGAACCGCTACCGAGCACGCAAAATTGAAGATCGGCCTGTAACATTTCTTCGAGCGCGGCGAGTTGGATATCCACACCTTTTTGTTCGGCGAGGCGTGAGATCGTGCCGAACAACGGAATTTTCTCGTTAACGGGCAGGGCGAGTTGGCGTTGTAATTCTCGTTTATTAATTTTTTTTCCGGCCAACTGCGTCACGGAATACGGCTTGAACAGGTGACGGTTTTTTTCTGTATTCCATTCCGCGTAATCAACGCCGTTTAGGATGCCGGTTAACTTGCCAGCGTGCGTGCGAAGAAAACCATCCAAGCCGCAGCCAAATTCCTCGGTAGTGATCTCGCGGGCGTAACGCGGGCTGACTGTGGTAATGATGTCGGCGAAAGCGATGCCCGCTTTAAGGCAATTGAGAAAACCAAAAAACTCCGCGCCTGAAGGTGTAAAGAAATCTGGTGCGAGATTCGTCAAAGCAAAAACCGCTTTCGGAAAAACGCCTTGATACGCCAGGTTGTGAATGGTCAGGCAGGTTCGCGGTGCGTCCCCCCACCCTTCCCGTTTCGCCTGTAAAATCAAGGCTGGAACGAGGCCGGTCTGCCAGTCGTGCCCGTGAACGATGTCTGGTTGCCACGGCAGATAGCGCGCGAGATGCACCACACATTTGGAGAAAAATAAGTAGCGCGTGTCGTTGTCTGGGTAGCTGATGTTCTTCTCGTGATAGATCCCGGCGCGATCAAAAAATTCTGGCTGCTCGATGAAATAAATTTTCAGCCTCGGCGCGTAATCCAATTCCCATAACTGGCCGGCCACAAACTTATCGCCGAGGGGCAGATAAAAATTCCAATCCACCTTTCGCAGCGCGGGGAATTTCTCGCGGATGCCACGATACAGCGGCGTCACGATGCGCGCTTCGTGTCCGGCTTCGGCCAGCGCCACGCCGAGCGCGCCGACCATGTCCGCGAGGCCGCCGGTTTTAGAGAACGGATAGACTTCGCTGCTGGCCAGTAGAATTTTCATTGCCGGAATAAACCACCAAGTCACCAAGCCACTAAGAAAAGTAAATTGAAAAACCCCCTTGGTGCCTTTGTGTCTTAGTGGTTCAAGTTAAGGGGAAATCTTTTCAGTTTTCAGATACGGTTGCAACGGCGCGGGAATGTTCACCGAGCCATCCGCCTGCTGATGCGTCTCGATGAGCGCGACAAACAACCGCGCCAACGCCGTGCCGCTGCCGTTGAGGATGTGCGGAAATTTATTTTCACCCGCCTCGGTTTTGAAACGCATATTCATCCGGCGCGATTGAAAATCTTCGCAGTTCGAGCAGCTCGAAACTTCCAGGTAGCTCCCCTGCCCCGGCGCCCACACTTCGATGTCGTAAGTCTTCGCGCTGCCGAAACCCATGTCGCCCGTGCACAGCATGATGACGCGATAATGCAGGCCGAGCAGTTGCAAAACTTTTTCCGCATTGCCAACCATCTTCTCCAGCTCGCTATAACCATTCTCTGGCTTGACGATTTTGATCAGCTCAACCTTGTCG
>JANYFN010000117.1 GCA_025362675.1 Limisphaerales bacterium
ACGGAGTGACGCGCCCTACCTCCGGTTCGAACATGAACCATTGAAACGCCAATGTTAGCAGGCTCATCGCGATGCAGAGCGCGAGCGCGTAACGCACGCCGTCCGTCCAGCCGAAGCGCGTGAGCAGCCAGCCGCCGAGGAGCGGACCGAGCATCATCGGCACGCGGCGGATCATGGATTGCACGCCCACGCCCATCGTGTGGCGATTACTTTTCAGCGAAGTGGCAATGACGGAAAGTGTCGCGGGCAATGACAACGCACTCCAGGCGAGAAATAAAAACGAACCGAGCAGTAACGCGAGCCAGTGTTGCCAAATTAAAACCACCACGTAACCCGTAATGGAAATGAAGCTGAACAGAATTAGCGAACGCCGTTGCCCCCAATGATCGGTGAGCCAGCCGCCGGGATACGCGTAAATCGCGCCGAGAAAAGTTTGCAACGCGTCGAAAATGCCTATGACTAAAATGATTCGTGCCGCCGACAAAACGCCATGCGCCAGCACCTCGATGTATTTGGGCGCGAAGCCGAGCCAGAGTTTTTCGCCCGTGCCCGCCAGCACGAGCGCGACGAGCAGCAGCGAAATGTTGCGCCGCAGCGCGAGAAATTCAGCGATGGATTTGAGACGGCTCATGTCAGATGCGTTCTCCCTCACCCTGACCCTCTCCCGCTGGGAGAGGGAACAGCAGTTGGCTGCTTCTGGATTCGCATGAGGTTTTCGAGCCGCTGGCCGTGTTCATTTCGCCGAGGCGCTGGGAGCGTTTCTCCCTCTCCCAGCGGGAGAGGGCCGGGGTGAGGGAGGGTCGTCTCACATCAAACAAGTTGTGCGGCAAGCGCGTTCGCGATGTCTTGCAGCAAATTTATTTCCGTCGCCGAGTATTCGTGCTCGCGTTTGGTTCCGATGCCGAAGGTGCCGATGACTTTGTCGCCATTGCGAATGGGCACGCACACCGCGCCGCCCACGCCAGTTTGTTTCGCGGCGGGTTTGGCCACGCCGCTGGTGTCGGTCTGGAGATTGCACATCGTGACGGGGCGGTTTTTTTGCGCGCACTCGCCGGCGATGCCTTTGCCGACGGGGATGATGCTCACCATGTCCAGCAACTGCGGCGGCAACCCGGCTTGCGCGAGGAGGCGCAAAAGTTGCGTTGGCTCGTGGAGCTTGTGAATGGTGCCGGTTTCGGAATTCAACTTGGCGAGCGTGTCGCGCAGGATTTTTTCAAGGTCGGTGGGGTTCATAAATTATTGTCGCGCGAAGGAAGCGAAGGTGGCAAAGAAATTTTTAAGGAACGCGGGCTTCTTCCATAATGCCCGCCGTGCAACTGTCTTGAAGTTGCTCAATGTATTTATGCCATGAATACAAACTGCCAATTAGCTCTTCATCCTGCCCACCCTTTTTCAACTGCCGTTGAACTTCAAGCTTTCGCCTCACATCCATAACCAACCCAAAAATTGTCGTGCAAGTGCTAACGATTTCAGAGGTGACTTCACGTCCATAGGTTATTTCTTTGTCTCTTTTCTCGAAGTCAGTTTGCCCTCCAAAAATATAGCAGACATAAGAATCCATAAGTTTGTGCGGGGTCCCGCTCACAAAGGTTGTGATTGTTTTCACGCTCTCGACGGCTGAATCATACATTGCTAAACGTAAATTTCTTTTATTCGATTCTGCAATCGCTCCGCCAATAAATGCACCAGCGAGAGCCCCAATTAGCGAATCATCGCCATCAGTCAGCACAAAATCCAACCCGCCACCGACAAGCGCACCAGACACTGCGCTTCCTGCGGTCGAAGTGGTCGCAAGGGTGATTCCGAGGTCGGCTGCCACCAAAGAAAAATGTTTTAAAGCAAGGTCTATATCTCCAAAACATTCCTCGCGAATTTGTTTGGCAAGTGACATGGTTGTTTTTCCGCGTATCTCTGGCAGCAACGTGTTTCGCCGAACCGTTTCAGCGTAACGCTCTGAAATAATTTGAACGTAACCTTCAGTAAAAACGGAGAACTTCTGCAAGAAAAAATCTACGTCCACCTTGCAAGAATCGGCGGAATAATTTTGGATGCTGCCGTTGTAGATTGTTTGATCCAGAACCCGCTTGGACAGCAAATGGAACGGGGCTGCAAACTGAACTGTTCCGCCGATGATTGTATCAATGCCGAACCGATAAAGATTTATTTGGCCCGCATTGTGAGATGTGAGTTTTGCGATCTCGTTTCCCGACTGATCCGGTGAGAGGCTCATGGGTTTGAGGCTATTCCTTGGCGATTTTGAGTCAAGAGCGATTGCTATGCTTCGTCCTTCACGCGACTTAAAATTTATTTACTCGCCGTTCCAATCATCCACCCCAGCCACACGGCAACGAGGCAGAGGGCGACGGAGCCGAGGATGTTGCCGCCGGCGCGCAGCCATTCGCCGCGTTGCGTGAGTTCCAAGGTTTGCAGGCTGAACGCGGAGAAGGTGGTGAACCCGCCGCAGACACCGGCCATGAGAAATTTTCTGGCCGCATCCTGTGTC
>JANYFN010000125.1 GCA_025362675.1 Limisphaerales bacterium
CGCGCTGACCAACTGGCCGAACAACGGCATCATCACTAACTTCACGATTACTTGCTGGGCAAAATCTGAAGGTTCGCAAGGCGCTTTTCCGCGTATCGTGATGTTTGGCGCGAATGGTCAGGACGCGGGCAGCGCGGGCAATAACTGCTTCGGCCTGTTGTTTTTCAACAACGGCGATCTGCAATTAAAAGTGCATAACGCCAGCAATCCTAATAATGGAAACGGCATGAGCACCACCGGCCAGCCGCTCGCGGGGGCGGCCACGAACTGGGCTTATATCGCGGTGACTTACGACGGCACGTTGCCTTCTGGCGGCACGCCCGCTGGCGGCACGAACACGATTTTCTATTTCGGCAACCGCACGGATTCTTTGTTGGGTTCGCCACTCGCCTCGGGATTGGTAATTATCAAAACCAATTATTACGCCACCAGCGTCAACTCCGTGGCCCCCGGTTCCACGGATAGTCCGGGCTATGTCAATTTCAGCCCCACCGCTCTGAACGGTGACGGCTCAGCGGGCGTTTCCAATGTCTTTGTTGCCATTGCCAACCGCTACAACGGCACGGGTGCGGGTGCGAGTGGCGGCACGCGCGCCTTCAACGGTCGCTATGATGACATCCGTATTTTCGCGAATCAGGTTTTGACGCTCGCCCAAATCGAAGCCGTCCGCACCAACGCGCCGCCGAGTCTGGCCGGCCCGCTGACGTTTCTTCAACAGCCGACAAATACGACCGTGGCCGAAGGCCAAGGCGCAGCGTTCACGGTGATCACGAGCGATGCCGCGAACCGCACCTATCAATGGTATAAAATTGCCAAAGGCGTCGGCACCGTTTCCAACGCCATCGCCGGAGCTACGAGCGCGACGCTCTACACGACCAACCTGACGGTCGCCGGAAATAACGGTGATAAATACATGGTCATCGTTCACTCCACCGACCCGCTTTCCGACAATGCCGGCGCGGGTGCCAAAAGTATTTATGCGACGGCTACCGTGCTTTCGCCGAGCGCCTTCGTGGTCACGCCGGGGATGTTACGGTTTGAATACTTCGCGGGCGCAGCGGGTTCGAGCGTCGGAACTTTTTTGGCGGCACCGAGTTTGAACTACTCCAATAACTCACCCGATCAAACTTTATTCATGTCCGCGTTTGATACGCGCAAAGTATTTCCGGATAACTCGCACTTCAATTATTTCGCGCGCATCACCGGCTGGATCACGCCGACGGTCACGACGAACTATGTTTTCTTCCTCCGCAGTTCCGATCAGGCGCAACTATTGTTGAGCACCGATGGCGGCTTGACCACGAACCAAATCGCGGCGGATTTCCGCAGCGGCAATCAGGTGTTTTATGGGCCGGAAACGATTGGCAGCACGTCGGGCAACGACTATTCCACCCCGATTCCCTTGGTGGCGGGCAGCAATTATTTGGTCGTGGCCTACTTGAAAGCCAGCAGCGGCCAGAACTTGCTACAAGTCGCGTGGCGGCAAGACAGCGGCTTGATCGGTGGCGATCTCCCCGCGAACAATCAAAATCTCGCCGACCGTTTGCAGCCGATTCCGGCGAGCGCGTTGTCCTCGCTCGCGTTGCCGGTGGCGACCGTTTCCATCACCGCCCAGCCGACGGCATCTCCGTCTAGCACGACGACGGCGAATAAAAAAATTAAGTTCAGCATCGGCATTAGTTCCACCGGCCCCGGCCCCGTGGTGGTGCAATGGCGGAAAAATGGCGTGAACATTGCCGGCGCGACCGGCACGAATTACACCACGCCATATCTGACCTTAGCCGACACCGGCGCGGCTTATAGCGCGGTGGTTTCTGCACCCGGAGTCTTCACGACGAGTTCCGCCGTGACGATCACGGTGGCCGCCGACAACGTCAGCCCGACCATCACGAGCGCGGCGGGAGACGATTCGATGAACACGGTTACGGTGCAATTTTCCGAACCGCTCGATGCCACGACGGCCTTGAACCCGGCGCACTATCTGATCAATGGCGGTGCGCTGGCGGTGACGAGCGCGGCGTGGGCAGTCGGCACTAACTTGGTGGATGCGCCCACGTATGACGCAGTGAAATTGACCACCGCCTTGCAGGCGGACAACACGACTTACACCTTGGCGGTGTCGGGCGTGAATGACACGTCCGCCAACGCCATCGCGGGCGGCAGCACGGCGCAATTCACCGCCTACGGTTTGGCGAGCGGCTTCGCCAAGTTTGAATACTTCGAAGATCAGACTTACAACTCCACTTTAGTGCCAGCGGATGATTCCACCGTGAACGGCTTGGTGGCCACCTCGCCTAAATTCCTGAACAACGATCCTGACACCATCGTTTATCCGCGTGACTTGCTCATGGCACCCGAAGGCGCGGCAAACTTCCGCAACGGCGCGGGAACGTTGCAACAGTTTCCCACCTATCTGTTCGGCTCGCGGATGAGCACGATCATCACGCCCACCAACACAGCGAATTATGTGTTCTACATGGCGGCGGATGATTCGGCGATTCTCTGGTTGAGCACTGATGCGAATCCAGGGAACAAACACGTCATCGCCCACGCGACCGCCCCGGCGGGCTATTCGTCGCAATGGAGCAGCACTCATTCGGACAATGTGGACACCAATACCTTGATGACCCTCACGCCCGTGCCCGGCGCAACGCCTTGGCCTATCGCCGACGGCAGCGGTTTTGCCATCATCACGTTGACCAACGGCCAGCACTATTATCTGGAAGTAGATCACCGCGAGTCCACGGGCTTCGGTAGCTTCGTGCGCGTGAATTGGGACGGCGGTAGCGGCGTGGCTCCGGGCGACACCAGCGCATCCGCACTGACGGGCAACTTGATCGGTTGGCATTTCCCGCAACCGGCCATCACGAGCTTCGCCCAAGTGGCGAACAACTTCACGGTCAATTGGACGAACGCCTTTGGCCGCGTCAATCAAGGCGCGTATCCGTGGCCGGGCATCATCGCCCCGGATACCGCGCCGTCCATCGTGCCGTCGTTCCCGACCTCGGCCTTGCAATCCACGCTGTCATTGAGTCCGGCCACGTGGGCCACCGTGACCACAAACAGCACGTTATCCGTGCCCGCGACAAATCCCGCGCAGTTTTTCCGCGCCGGAAATCAATAGCGCCAAGCGGCTAAAAACTTTTGTCATCGCCAAGGGGTAGCGAGACAAAATTGGGTAGTAGAATAGGATAGGTGGTTGGGCGCGGGCGGAAACGCCCGCGCCTTTTCGATTTGAAAAATGAAACGAAATTATCTCGCCGGCATTATCCGCCAATTTTCGGCCACGCTGCTCGCCAGCTTTGGCTTGCTGATTTGTTGCGCCTCCGCTGCGCCAACGCAAATCCAATACCTTTCCGGCACGGACAAGGATAACACGGTGCCTTGGCAGTTTTCCGTTTCCAGCGGACGCAACGCCGGCATCGCCACGAACATTCCCGTGCCTTCGTGCTGGATGCTGATGGGCTTCGGCACTTATTCCTACACGCAGAACACCGGCAGCGGCATGACCGCGTCCAACTCGGAAACCGGTTTTTACACGAACACCTTCGCCGTGCCGCCCGCGTGGACGGGCAAGAAAATTTTCCTCGTGTTTGAAGGCGTGATGACCGACACCTCGGTCAGCATCAACGGCCAGTCCGTCGGCGCGACGCATCAAGGCGGCTACTATGAATTTCGCTACGACGTCACGCCTTACGTTGTGGTCGGCGCGGGCACTAACAAGCTGTCGGTGACGGTGCGAAAATTTTCCACTGATCCGTTTGTGGAAGGTGCCGAGGAGGGCAACGTTGACTATTGGATTTACGCCGGCATCTATCGTCCGGTTTATCTCGAAGCCAAACCGGCGGCTTACATTGATCGCATCGCCGCGAATCCATTGGCGAATGGCAACATCACCGTGATCACCTTTCTCGGCGGCATCGCGACCAACTACAACGTGAAGGCATTCGTCACCGACACAAACGGCGTCCAGTTGGGCGGCGCATTTTCCAATTCCATTTCTGCCGGCGTGACGAATGTGCTGCTCTCCGCGACGTTGCCCGCGCCGAAATTGTGGTCGTCAGAATTTCCAAATCTTTACACGCTCACGGTGCAACTACTCGATACGAACGGCGTGGAAATCCATTCCGTCACCAACCAGATTGGTTTCCGCACCATCACTTTTGTCAGCGGCAGCGGATTTTATGTGAATGGCAAAAAAGTTCTCATGCGCGGCTCCTGCCGTCACGAAGTCTGGCCGACCACGGGCCGCACCATCAGCCGCGCGGTTTGCGATCTCGACATCCAGTTGATGAAGGACATGAACATGAACGCCGTGCGCTTGAGCCATTATCCGCAGAACAAAATGTTCTACGAAGAGTGCGACCGCCTTGGCCTCTATGTTCTCGACGAACTTGACAGTTATCAGTTCGTGATTGATACCGCCAACGGCGCGCGGCTCATCGCCGAAATGGTGAAGCGCGACGTGAATCATCCGTGCATTTTCGCGTGGGACAACGGCAACGAAGGCGGCGCGAACGCCAACCTCGACGGCGGCAACGCGGGCAGCACAAATTATTTTGGTCTTTACGATATTCAAAATCGTCTCGTCATCCGTCCGCAGCAAGGCGGACAAATTTTCAATGGCGTCATCACCGACCACTACGAGTATCTGTTCGACAATGGCGGCACGAGCGTGACCAATTATTTGCGTCCGGGCGCAACCGCCGTGTTCATGCCCACGGAAATTTTACACGGACTTTACGACGGCGGCATCGGCGCGTGCCTCTCGGAATTTTGGGATGCGTTCCGCAACTCGACCAATGGCGGCGGGATGTTTCTCTGGGCGTTTCTCGACGAAGGAATTTTGCGCGCCGATCAAAACGGCATCATGGATGTGCGCGGCCAGTCTGCGCCGGACGGCATCGTCGGCCCTTATCGCGAAAACGAAGCCAGCTACTACACCTGCAAATCCGTGTTCAGCCCGGTGCAAATCGGCGCACCAAATCCGTCCGCTTTCACCGGCACGCTCGCGGTTTCAAACCGTTTTGATTTTACTGACTTGAGCCAGTGCCAGTTCAACTGGCAGCTCGGCTGGTTTGCCGACGCGACCGATCCGGCGAATAATTTTTCCACAAACGCACTCACCGGCGGCCTGCTAATCGGAGCGACTGGTGGAAATTTTTCCGGCCCATCGTTGCTGCCAAATACAACCGGCGCCCTCGCGCTGCCGTCGTTTCCAATCAACTGGACTAACTACGACGCGCTACGCCTGACCGCCACCGATCCCTTCGGCAACAACATTTACACTTGGACATTTCCGCTGCACAGCCAATCGCAACTGCGGGACCGAATCGTGGGTAAAGTTTCTGCCACGGCGCCGTCCATCACCGCCGGAACGAGCGGCACGGAAATCATCGTGACGAACGGCCCGCGCAATTTTCATTTCAGCAAAACTAGCGGCGCGATCAACAGCCTCACCGTTTCCAATCAGCCCGTGTCGTTCAACAACGGCCCGCGCCCCGTCGCCGGTTCGGCGTGGACGGTTTCCAGCATCACGAATTATTCCGATGGCACAAATTATTTTGTGCTCGTCAACGATCTCACCAATGCTGCCAATGGTTTTCTCTGGACGTTGCGTCCCGACGGCTGGCTGAAATTGACCTATCGCTACACGCTGACCGGTTTGCAAGATAACATCGGCATCACGTTCGATTATCCGAGCAACCAACTGACCGCGATGAACTGGCTCGGCCAAGGCCCTTATCGCGTCTGGAAAAATCGCACCGCCGGACAGGAAATTTTCACGCACACGAAAAATTACAACAACACTTGGACCGGGCAGTCCACCAACTATTCCGGGCTGACGGGAACGCAGTGGACGTATCCTGAATTCGCCGGTTTCCACGGCCAGTTCTATTGGGCGACTTTGCAGACGCGCGAACAGCCCATCACGATTGTGACCGCGACCACGAATTTATTTTTCCGCATTTCCAGTCCGCCCGCCACGGATAAATCAACTGTCAACCCGCCATTTCCGCCCGGCGGCATTTCGCTGCTGCACGGCATCAGCGCGATGGGAACCAAGTTTTCTACCGCCGCCGCCACCGGGCCGTCGGGATTGACGAATGTCGCGACTGGACTTTATTCCGGCGAAGCCAGTTTTTATTTTGGACCGTTACCCAATCCTAATGCGGATCGCGATGGCAACGGCTTGGCCGACACGTGGGAATTAAAATATTTCGGTAATGTGGGTCAGGACGCATTTTCACATGCAAGTGGAGACGGCCTGCAACTGATGGCGGAAAACGCTTTCGACCTTTCGCCGACGAACAATAATTTAAATTCGCCGCGCTTGCCGCACTTCACCAGCGGGACCACCGCTCCTGTCGCGTTGACTTACCGCGTCCCCCCTGAACCCGCAGATTTTTACAATTACTTTCCACAACTCTCGGACGACCTGCTGACTTGGTGGGGAAGTGATTTGTATCCCGCCTACTTTGCGATCAGCCGCACCTCCAGCAATTCAGAAACCATTTATACGGTGCAGCCCGTGGTCTCCGTTTGGTCTGGAAATAAAGAGCATCTTTTCTTAAGACTCAAAATTGCACCGAAGCCATGAAGTGTTTTTTCGCCGGATCAGCTTTTGGTTTTCAGGACTTTGAAGTCCACTTCGAGGCAAATTGATAATCGCGGAGCCGATTCAATAACGGTGCTGCCGGGTTCCTGTTACAAGAATTTTAGCGGGACTTCAAAAAAGCTGGCATTCCTTTTCTGGACGAATGCGGAGACCGCAGGCATTATCATGTAAGTCGGACATTTTTCCGTATGCGGCTTTCGAAGATGAAAGCGCATCCGCGTCTGGCGAAGGAGCTGGCGCGTCACAGCGATAACTCTCGCCATGAAATCAAACGCAACCACATGGCGCGCATCACCGAAAACTAAATAATGGCACATCACCTGCTGACCATATAAAAAGAGATTTATTCAGGTTATGGTTACCAAAATAGAGAAAAGTTGTATTGGTTTTTTCATCATGAGTCATTCTGGTCACACTGCTCTGGGCAGAAACGACTGGTAGATAAAATAATGTCTTCCGCATTTTTGCCGGGAGCGAACCTAATAATTGTTCTCAAATCGCTGGCTTTATGAAGTTTTTGCCGGTTAACTCAATTTTGCTCTCGGCGCTAGTATGGTTGTTGTGCGCCATTAAGTCGGCCTATGCTACCGGTTCCGTGTTTTCGTTCACATTGGATGAACCGTGCAAAACGAGTGCCGGCATCTATGCGCCCGACGGGACTTTGATCCGCACGTTATGGAGCAAAGTGCCTTTTCAGGCCGGAACCAACTCCGCCGTTTGGGACGGCTTGGATGACAACGGCGCTACCGTCGCCGCCGGCGTGTATCAAATTAGGCTCCTTCAGCACAACACTCGATACGTTTGGGACGGTGCGATCGGTAACACTTCGGCGGAATTGTCCGGGCCGAGCGTGCATCGCAGCTTCTGGCCGATGCGCGACATGGCGATTTCAGGCACGAACGCTTTTTACGTCTCCGGCTATAACGAAGGACTCTACGACTTCCGCAGTTTCGCCACCACCGAACCGCAACGCGTTAAGATGTCCTGGTATTGGATTTATAGCGCGCAGTTCGACCGGATGAATAATTCCTCCGGCGATGTGAACGACCTAAACTGGCTCTGGACGGCGGCGGATTCCAAGCGCGTTTATTTTGCCGCCTCCGCTACGCCGAATCCGCAAACGCTTACCACCAAAGATAATTATCCCGGTTGTATCATTTCCTGCAATGTCGCCGACAATACCGCCGCTTACTTTTCCGCCGGCGGACCAATCCAGAACATAGGCGCGAATTCACCGCTGCCCAATGGCGTCTATGTCGGCACCCAGCCTGGGCTTTCTGGTATGAGCGTGCAACAGAATGGTAACTTGCTCGCCGCCGCCGTTGCGCCGGATAACAAGATCTATCTCCTAGATAAAATAACGGGTGCGGCCGTTAACAACTTCAACGTCATTTCTCCGCGCCGACTAAATTTTTCTACTGACGGCAGCTTGTGGGTCATTTCTGGGAACAGCGTGGTTTGTTACACTAACCTACCTTCAAATCCACAAGTCAATCTAACTATCCAAAACTTCAGCCAACCCTTGGATGTAGCCGTGAATCCAAACGATCCTAACCTCATCCTGGTTGCCGATGGCGGCAGTAGCCAGCAAGTAAAAGCCTTTGACCGGACCGGCGCCTTGCTTTGGACTTATGGACTCGCCGGCGGTTATCAAGTCAATGGTGCGACTGTCAACACCAACAAATTTTGGTTCTTCGACGGCGAAAATGACGGGACGTTCCTCTGCTTCGCACCCGATAGTTCATTTTGGGTTGGCGATGGCGGTAACCACCGTTCCCTGCATTTTTCCGCCGCCCGCAGTTACATTGAGCAGATCATGTTTCAACCGCATTCGTATGTTAGTTGCGTGGATCAAAATGATTCCACCCGCGTCTTCAACCAGTTCCTAGAGTTCAAAGTGGACTATAACAAGCCATGGCAACAAGGCTGGACGTTGGTGAAAAACTGGCGGGCAAATGTTGACCCGTGCCATATCTCCTGGAACGAAGGTTTTCGCGAAGTGACGACGTTCACCAATGGCCGAACCTATGCCTATGTTGACAACAGTTGCCATAACAATGTGCTGCAAGAGTTATGCGAGTTAGGCACCAACTATCTACGCTTCACCGGCATCTATCCATTAGTTACCAATCAAGGGCGTTGGATGTCACTTGGCCCAGATGGCTCCGCGCGGGCCACGGCGATTGGTTCAGCCAATTGGTATCTCGCCACCCTCGGCGGCTTTGACGCAAACAACAACCCGGTCTGGAATCCGGAAAGTATGATTGCCTCGGCACCCAATGGCGGCACGGACCCGGTGCCGCGCTGTTGTAGTTTCGGTAACGTCCGCACCGTCATCAGCACCAATAATATTTTGATTTCGTTTGATCAGTCGTTGAACAATGGCTGGCATCTGGGCGGGGTCAGAGTCGGCGATACTAAGTGGCTCTGGAAAACAAGCAAGGCCGTCACATGGATGGACGGCCTGGGAACTTTTGAGATCATGAACGGAGTTCAGTATCCCGGAAACATTGCGCAAGTGGTAGATCGGAATGTCATCTACGGGTTCCACGGAGAGTTTTTTCGAAACGAAGGGCAGGCTTCGCAGCACATGCACTTTTATGACGACGGATTGTTCGTTGGTCAATTTGGCGAACCAAGTCCCGGCCACTATCCCTATGAAGGCGCGTTGCCCGGCTTTGCCGGTAATGGTGATTCTCCAAGTTTTACCAAGTCAACTAATGGAGATTACTATGTATGGGTGAATGACGAAGGCGGACACGGGCCGATGCGCTGGCATTTTGTCAATGCCCAGAACATCCGTGAACAGGTGGGGAGCGGAAACCTTGGAAGCACGATCACTCTAACCAACTTACCTTTTGATTTCCCGGCGGGAGTAAGTGCTAAAAGTGGGAATCAATCGGCGCAACTATCGTGGCTACCGGTTTCAGGGGCAAGCCGGTATAACATCCGCAGTTCGTTGATAAACGGCGGACCTTTTACCACGCTCGTAGGATTTACAACCAATACTAGCTATGTCGCTGGCGGACTGACGAATGGAAAGGTTTATTACTTTTCGGTCACGGCTGTCCGTAATGGAAAAGAAGGAAGTCCATCAGAAGAAGTGATGATAAGCCCCTTTGACACTGGCCAAAACGTTTTTTGCGTAGGCTCAATGACGGAAGGCGGGCAGTTCACGCCGAACGTGCAAATTAGTTCTACCGCACTGACATCGAATCTGACTCCTTATATCGGATCGGAGCAGATGTGCGGCATTTTGAGCCTGCAAGAACTGGATAATTTCGGCTATGGTAACTTGCAAAATGACACAATCGGGAAGAAAGGTTATGTCCTCTATGATTGGAGTGGTCCTGGCTCGAGTGTGCAAAATTTTAGTAGCCGCTTTAGTGTCACTTCTGGCTCTGGCTGGAGCGATATTAATTACCTCCAAAGACAATACCGGCTTGATTCCGTGCTCGGAAAAAATATGGGGATTTCTGCCGAACCACTGGCTTCAATCAATATCAGTGTGACCGATACGAACTTTCACTATCTTACCGTAGTCAGCCCGGCCCAGTTCAACAACCCGCGCCAATTTACCTTGCGGCTAACTTCAGCCAATACTAATTCCGCGTCGTTCAACGTGAATGAAAATCCAGGGTTGTCGCACGTATTTCAATTTTTGTTCCGCGGGAATGTGACCTTGTGGGCGGATGCCACGGGTGGAAACGGTGCGATCGTCCAGTCGCTGTTCTTTGACGATGCATTGGTGAATTTTTCAGCCGTGCCGCCGCCGCCAAACCAGTTCCACATCGTCCACTAAGGCTACCTTTAGGAAAAGTCTAACGGTGATTTTGCTGCCCAGTCTTTGAGCGAAGCCGCGAAGTCATACTTGAAGTTGAAGCCCATTTTGCCCAGCGTTTCAGGAAGGATATAAGTAGAAGAAGCCGTTTTGCGGACGCGAACGGGATGAATCGGACTACGTCCACCGGTCACGACCTGGGCCGCCTTGGCAACCATTACCAACAACGGCAACGGCGCAGTGAAGACCGGGATTTTTTTTCCAAAATACTTTTGAATTATTTCCACCAATGCGCCGAGCGTTTCCGTCTCCCGTTCGACATAGTTGTAAGTCAGTAAACTTTCGTCGCGTGCCATGACAAATTCAAAGCTGTCCAGCACACCTTCGATGTAGCCATAACTTTTGCGCAAGTTACGGCTGCCCGGAAAGATAAAGTAACCTTTCCGCACGGCGCGGATCATCCGCAGGATGTTGCCCGGATCACCGGGCCCGTAAATCACGCCGGGCCGGGAAATTAAAAGTCGCCGCCCTGCCGCGCTGCGCTGCCAGGCTTTGTGGATGAGTTCCGCGCACAGCTTGCTGATGCCATAAGGCGTCGCAGGATAGGGTTTGGAAGTTTCTGAAATTGGCTTACTGGATTCCGAACCGCCCGCGAACGAACCATAAACCGCGATGCTGCTGGTAAACAAAATATTTTTGCAGCCGGTTTGCTCGGCAAAGGCGCAGACGTTTTTTGCCCCCGCGAGGTTCGTGTCAAAATACTCCTCCTTTTCGTGGCCCGGTTCGCGGTGGACAGCGGCGAAGTTGAAAATCCATTCGGGTTTTATGTCGCCAAGCTGCAACGGCTGTTTGACATCGCACAAAACAAATTCACAGCCTTCTGCCAGCGGCAGTTGCGGCGGACGCAAATCTGCCAGAATGATCCGGTCGAAAATTTTCTTCGCGGCCAGCCGACGGGACCAGTTGTAACCAACGTAGCCGCAACCGCCGAGAATGAGGCAGGTTTTCATTTAGAATTTTTCAAAGTCGAGCGGCGTGTTTTTTCCTCGCGCATTTTGATGCGGATCAGAAATTCGTAGTAGGCGAGGTTGGCGCAATACACGAAACCAGGCCGTCCCTCCAAAAATCCGAGACCAAAAATGTAGGTCATGGTGAAACGCAGCAGCGGCCACCCGGGCACGCGGCTGACAATCGGGCGCAGCGCCTTGTTGCGCTTCGAGCCATGCGTGGAAAACGCATCGCGCCAGTTCAGCGGGGCATCGAGGCGGACAATTGCTTCCTGGGCGGCGTAGCGATTGTGCCGATCCAGCCACGGGCCGATGCCTTTGCTCAACGCGTAGTGATCGTAAGGAGTTTTCAGATACAAAATGTTGCCCTGCACTTCGGATTCTTTTTGTCCGTGTCCGAAATCCGTGAACCGTGCGCGGCCTTTGCGCATCAGGCGAAACTGCCATTTGGGAAATGAATCACAGTGCTTCAACCAGCGGTTTTCGTAGATGAATTTCCAGCTGCAATAAAATCCCGCCGTCGAATCCGGCGCGGTTTTCACTCCTTGCAAAATGGCTTCGACAAATTCCTTGTTCGCCACTTCGTCCGCATCCAAAAACAAAATCCACGGATGAATAATTTTGCAGTTATCCAGCGACCAGTTGCGCTGGTCGCCAAAAGATTTGAACGGATTCTCCGAAATGTTTGCGCCGAATTTTTTGGCGATGGCGAGCGTCGTATCGGTGCTGCCAGAATCAAGCACATGAACATCATCGCACCAACGCAGCGCGTCGAGGCAGCGCGGCAGGTCGTTCGCCTCGTTTTTGGTCAGGATGATGACGGAAATCATTTCAAAAAATCAGTTCAAATCCGCCGCGAGCTGCTGCGCCAACCGCACCGCGAATGCGCCGAGAAAAAATGTGGGGTTCGCCTGACCAGAAGTGGGAAACACCGAGCTGCTGCACACAAAAAGATTAGGCACGCCCCACACTTTCAGGTGCCCGTCCACCACGCCGTCGTCGGCGTTTGCGGCAATGCGCGTGGTGCCGACCTGATGCAACCCGTCTTTGGAAATATTGTGAATGACTGAGGTTAGTTCGCTTTTCGGATACCAATAGTTCAGCTCACCGCAATTGGATTTGCGCAGCCAGGTGTCCAAAAATTCGTGCGTGCGAACGACCGAATCCACGTCGCGATCCGTGTAGTGATAATGAATGTTCAGCGTCTCGCCGTCCGGCGCGAGTTCCATGCGGTTCTCCGCGACCGGCACTTGCTCGGCGTGAAAATGCAGCGCGTAAACATTTCGCGGGCTGTGCAGAAAAACACCTGGCAGCTTACGATCCTTGCAATAGCGCGCATAAAAAATCGCCGCCGGCACAGTCAAAGATTTCGGCAAATCTTTGACGAGGTTTTTCAGGTGCGGCCAAATGCCGGAAGACTTGCCTTTCGTGAACGCCTGCGCGATGGCGGGCGGCGCGAGCCGTTTGCCGAGGCCCGGCGTGATCATCGCGAGATACATGAACGACATCGCACCGTTGCGATGCGCGGGGTCGGAGTAGAGCGGGTTGTCGAGCCAGAGCGCGGTGTTGAGCAACTCATTTTCCACCAATGCCGCCGTGGACAACTGAAACCGTCGCCGCAGAAAAATTCCCGCCGCGTCGCGCAGAAATCCGTGCTCGGTTTTTTGGGGGTCGCCGTAGAAACGGATGCTGGCGATTTTGCCGTTGATGTGACCCTGATAAAATTTTCCGAGCGCAGGCGGAATCCCGCCGCGCTTTTGAAACAGCGCCAGATTTTTCAACAGCAGCCGCGTCGTTTCCTGCGCCCCCGCTGCGATGACAATTTTTTTGGCGGTGATTGTTTTTGTCTGTGTGCGCGAAAAATCGCGGATGCAGATTTCCGTAACCGCCCCATCCACCCTATTAACATTGAACGAAAACACTTCCCAGCCCGCGAGCAAATGGATATTCGGCGCGGCTTCTATTTTTTCGCGATACGTTTTTCCAAAACGCGTCGGCTTGCTCCACCGTTCTACGATGGAATCAGTGACGTCGCCCGCGCGAAAATTTTCCGCGATAGGCGCACCGGAAAATTCAGGAATCTTGATGTCCTTGAGATCGAACTTCGCGTCGCCGCACTCAAAATATTCGGCTGCGCGATCCGCAAAACGACGCACCTCATGATACAGCGAAATGTTCCAAGTGCATTGCCCGTTCAAAATCTTGCGCGGCAAAAAATCCGCCTCGTCATACATCACGCAACGCCCGCCCCAACTCGCCGAACTGCCGCCGAGTCCTTTATTCGTGCATTCGTAAGGCGTGTGATGATTCGCCAAATTTGCAACGCGGATGGAATCATCCAATGGATTTTGCACCGGTGACTTTTCCGGTCCGAATTCGACTAGTAAAATTTTTGCGGCGGGTTTTAATTTGGAAAATTCGAGCGCGACAATGATGCCCGCTGGCCCCGCGCCGATGACGCACAAGTCGTAGTTTTCCCGCGTCACCGTTGCCACATCAATGTTCACGAGGCGGCAAGCGTCGGCGGATTTTCACGGAAGCGGATCATCATCGGCACGAGTTGAAATGCCTTCCAGTAGCGCGGAATAAATTTCCCCGGTTCGGAAAAACAGCGGAAGAGCCAGCCGAGAAAAAATTTGTCCGCCCACGTCGGAATGTGGACTTGGTTGCCGGTCAGAAATCCGATGGCCGCGCCGATGCAGTGGATGCCGGGCCGGAAATCGCACGCGCGCTTGAGCATTAGCCCAAGCCGCTCCTGCGTGCCGCCGCCAAGACACACGACGATATTCTTAGGCCTGCGTTTCGTGACGAGTGCGACGAGCGCGTCGTCCACGATTTTTCCGGCAGAATAATTTGGCGCGAGATAGCAGTCTTCCGCCGTGAAATCGTAACCCTGCGAGCGCAGCCACGCGAGGTTCTGGTCGCGGGCGGCGGCAGTGGGCATGATCCAAAGCACAGATTCACGCGGCGATAACGCCTTGAGATCGAATAGCAGCTTCAAGTATTTCAATCCGGAGACGCGCTCCAATTTTTTGCCGGTGAGAATCCGCCAGACTAGCACCATCAGGCCGCTGTCGGTGATCGCGAGGTCGGCGTTGAACACGGCTTCGCGATAACTTTCGTTCGTCTGCAATTCCACCAGCGCCGGTGCGGCGGGCACGACGACGAGGCCGCCGCGCAATCCGATTTGCACCGCTTGCTCGGCGCTGCCGGTGAAAAAATTTACGCCGAGAATTTTTTGGTAGGATGAAAATTGTGGATTCATACGCGTCTCCTTTTGATTACGTTTTCAAAATTCTTTTCTTGATGAACTTCGCCGGGTTGCCCGCCACGATGGCCCATGGTTCAACGTTTCGTGTGACCACGCTGCCTGCGCCGACGATCGCACCTGTGCCCACCGTCACGCCGGGGCCGACGAAAGCATTGGCGCAAATCCACGCCTGATCTTGGATGATGATGGGCGGCTTGATGAGCGGCAGGTTGGGCAGCGTGTAGTCGTGCGTGCCCGCGCAAAGCTGGGCGCGATGCGAGATGGTCACTTTCTCGCCGAGCGTGACCGGGCCGAGATTGTAGATGAACGCCTCCTCGCCCAGCGCACTCCAGTCGCCCGCAGTGAAATTCCACGGAAAATAAATCCACGTGGACGGATAGGTGTTCACGTTCGCGCCGATTTTAGCGCCGAAACAGCGCAACACCAAGCGCCGCCAGCCGAAACACGGACGCGGGCTGAAGCGAAAAAACAGTCGTCCGACGCCCCACAAAACGCGGCGCAAAATTACGGCCTTGGAATGATTTTTCATCCGTCGGTTCGCGGCGATGTCGAGGGCGGGTGAACTCATGGCAAAACGTTATTTAATTTCGAGCGGTTTTTTCCGCGCGCGCCGACGGCTGATTTATCTATCACCGCCAGCAATCGGCGACCGGCGGGCGCGATGCCAAAATGATTTTCAAAACTGGCACGTGCGGATTTTTGCATCTCCGCGTGCGCCTCCGGTGGGAGATTCGTCCAATCCCTAAAAATAATGTTTGCGCCGGCGTCAGTATCGTCGCTGACCAAGCCGGCGTTGTCGTTTTTGATTTCGCGCCAGATGTTTATTTTGTCCGAAATTAGAACCGGTTTGCCGCACGCGAGCGCCTCGACGACGGCGATACCAAAATTTTCCTGATGACTCACGAGCACAAAAGCCATGCAGCCAAACAGCGCCCCCCATTTCGCGTCACCGGAAATCATGCCAGGCCACAGAACCGAGTCGCGCGGACACATTTCCGCCGCGAGCGTTTGCATTTCGCGTCCGTAAATGGAATCTAAATCTGGGCCGGCGATCACCAGCTTCGGAATTGGATTTCCGCTGGAATTTTTTTTGTGCAGCGTGGCGTAACCTTGGATGAGCAAATCCACGCCCTTCTTCGGATGAATCCGGCCGAGAAACAGAAAGTATTTTTCGCCGCGCGCGCCGGGACATTTTTCAACAAACGCCGCCGTCATGTGCGGACGAAATTCCGGAGGCTCCGGCACGCCGAGGCCAACGACGTCCTCGCGCTTTGGCTGATACGGGCTAAACGGCAGTTGCGCGAGACGACGCTCTTCTTCGCAGGTGAACAACATTCCCGCGGCGTCGCGAATGATGCGGTGCTGAATCGTTTTCCAAAAAATCGCGTTGCGCGCGGCCTTCAGCGGGCGCACGGATAATTTTTGGAACCACGGATCCAACATTCCGTGCGGAAAAATATAATACGGCGGTGCGTAGGTGACTGATTTTGAAGCGCGCCACAGCGAGTAACCTTGAAACTGCCAAAGGCCGTTCAAGATGACCGCGTCAAATTCCCGCAAATGATTTTTAAACCACGGGGTCAAACCGGGATTGTAATTCCAGCTGCCGCGCCCCTGGCCGACGGCGTGAACGGGAAACGGTTCGTCCTTTAGAAACGCGGCGTCGCGGTTGTTCAAACAGACGACCTCGAGCAAATGGCCTTGCGCCAAAAACCACGGCGCGAAGCTACGGATCATCTGGCACGGGCCGCCGGTGTCAGGATTCATGCTGCCGATGACGTGCAATAGTTTCATTTTACAAAACCAACTTCGCGGTGGAAGTAACGGGCGTCGTGCGGAAGTTCTTTAATTTTTTTGGCGGGCACGCCGCCGTAAAGGGAATATGTTTCATCAAACGCTTTGTTCAATACCGCGCCCGCCGCGAGAACGGATTGCGCCGGTAGTTTTGCGCCGCTGAGAATCACACAGCGCGTGCTGACAAAACAATAATCGCCAATCTCAATCGGCTTGGAATCCTGCCGACCCGCGACAATATCAATCGCGTGCGTGAGCAGTTCGGAGTGATGACCGGCAATGGTGGTGAATTTGCCGATACGAATTTCGTGCGTGCAATCCAGATAATGATGTTTGGTGATCGCTGAATGTTCAGCGACAAGCAGGCGCGGGCGACGGTTGGTTTGATGAGTGAAATATTCGCGTCCGTCAGACGGATAGCCAGTGATCCAATTGCTGCGGCCAATCGTGGAAAAATCTCCCAGCTCAAGCGCGTCGAGATGAAAGGCCACGGTGAAATGTCCGATGTGCGAATTTTTTCCCATACGTAATTTTTTTGGAAAAACCCACGCTAGCCCAATCCGCGCCGACGGGTCAATTTCATAGCCAAAGGAACGTCGGAGCAGCCAACGCCTCAAGCTCCACGGAAGCAAACACAGGATGATCTTAAAAAGCATGAACAGGGTAGAACCGAATTTACGGCGAGCGGACACGGTAAAAGCGCTGCGGTTCATTTGTCGCTGGCAGCGAGGTGAACAGAAATAAACCAGAGCCAAGATAAGTAGGTTGACCCACCACTGTCCATTGGCTTAGCGGAGTTGCCAGATTGGTTGCGGATGTCACGGTAAACGATGACGACACGTCATTGCTAAACGAAAATTGGAAAGCGCCATTGCCCAGCATCGTTGCTCCGGTGAGGACGATTGGCTTTGCCAGGTTATTAGTTGTTGGTGGCAAATAAGTCACTGGGGCATCATCGAAAAATACCGCTTGGATGATCCCATTAGTCCCGCCGGCGGCATCCGACCATAAAGTAACATCACCCCGAAATAAAAATTGAAACACGTCGGAATAGCCAATGCTCTCGTTTACGGTAAATGCCGAGGAAGTAATGTTGGCAGAGGCAAGACTAAGGGTAAACTTTTTAGAATCACTGGAGTTAGCCGGACTAAATACAGTTAGATAGTGAAAGTTCGTGTCGGACACATGAATGCCAAGAGA